>NYZO01000024.1 GCA_002687185.1 archaeon
AGAAATAAACGCCAATGATAAGGTGTCACCATCGTTGTAATCACCTTGGTTTATTTTTAGAACAAAGTCATTAAAGTTTTTAGCGTCACCTTGAGCCATTATCTTTCTCACTTGTAGTTTGCTGTCATACCATCATCAGTATAACTTATGTTTAATCCATCGTCAGTATACGAAACTATTAGACCGTCATCTGTGTATCTTAATTGAAGATTTGAGAGGTCTAGTCTATTTCCGCTTATGAGCGTAATTGTACCATTGACGGCTGTATATTGGTAATTAGTCGTTTGACCCGTTATGTTAATCTCACCTTGCAGCAATACCGTAGCTGTGTTTGATGCGTAATCAAAGCTAGTATTTTGACCATTAACATTAATTTGCCCTGTTAAGTCAATTGTTGCCGCATTGGATTGATAGTTGAATTGGGTTGTTTGACCTGTCACTTCTATTTCAGAAGTTAAATCAATCGTAGCGTTTGCAGATTGATAATTGTAGCTGGTTTGTTGGCCTGTTACGTTTATCTCGCCTGTTAAGTCTACAGTCGCGGTATTTGAGAAATATGAAAAGCCGGTTGTTTGACCGTTTATCGTTATCTCTGATGTGAGGTCGATTGTTGCTGTGTTAGATAAATAAGCAAAGTTTGTCTGCTGTCCTACTACATCTATTGCGCTGGTTAAATCAATTGTGGCTGTTGTTGAGGCGTAGGTAAAACTTGTTGTTTGTCCTGTTATAGATACACCAGTATCAGATTTTAATAACGTACCACCAAATGAGCTTTGGCTTTTAGATGTTTCTGAACCTTGAAAGCCTAAATACTTGGTCATGACAACTCATACTCAGATGCAATATTAATTGTTGTACTGGGTCTTGTAACTGTTACTGTTACAATCGGTTGGCAATCTGCGCCGGGGTCGCTAGATGTGTCTAAGGCTACTAGATAGTTATTTGTTAGTGCGCCTGTCCAAGTACTTGTTCCATCTGTTGTTAATGTAGTACCGGGCGTAAAGTAATTTAAGTTTTGGCTTGTTACTTTATTTGGAACTTGCTTATTTGTTCCGTCAGGATATTGAACTTCGATAAATATATCATCGTTAGTTAGAGTGTCATCGCAAGTTAAAAAGAAAGTGAGAACATCACTAGAGGTCTGGGACAGTTTAGAGTATTGGAGTATTGGAAACTTAAAAACGATGGGCGTAGTCTTGCTGCAGTTCGTATTAGATACAACCTCATAACTGATTTGGGTGCTTGACTCTGTAAACGCTTCGTCTTCATTTCGATAAGTTGTGGTGCTTTGGTCGATGTTTCCTGAAAAGCCAGTATAACCAAAATTGTAATCATGGCCTGCTGAGGCGTCAGAACACCTTGTTACTAAGACGTTTTGGTTGTAATTAGAAAGTGCTACGGACCTTGCAACGCCATTAGAAATGGTGCACATATCGATTCTTACATCGATTAAATCATCAAAGTTCTGGCTCCCACCGTCACCGTTTAATGTTCCAGTTACATTTGTTAGGTCACAACCCTCAACGTGAAATACACCACCACCATTTGTATAAGACTGTAGTATTAAGTTGTTAATGTTAACACCTGTGATATTAGTATTTCTTAAAACAACCGTTCCAGCAGCCGAGGCTCTAATTCCATTGTTTGCATTTGCGCAATTTATTTCACAATCTATTAACTCAATCCTAGCCCCATCAGTAATCGCAGCGACCGCATCCGAGCTGGTTGTTAAAAAAAGTTCGGAATCGACATAGGTTGCATTACTGTTACCTCCAGCCTCTATAACTGCGCCTGTATCATGGGTAAAACCAATGTACTTTACATTTCCCAGACTTTCTATTGATGAATTCGTTTGTTCTTTTGCGCCCTTTGAGTATGCCTCGATATTAGTATCGCTTACAGACATTACCATAACCCCAGCCCCATCTGGGTACGTGTATTGAATCAGCGCGTTAAGATTGTCGTAGTCGTGCAAGTCGGAGCAAACAACAACATCTGATTCTGCCAGTGGCGTAGTTGCCGCGATGGCATCTAGAAGACTGTTGTAATAGTTGGCCGAACCTAAACCGGCAAATGAGCCAGTTTGTTGTGTTGCGTAACGACCTGCATCGCCTGTTGCAGTGCCACCTGATTTAACGTAATAGAAAGCCATCTATTTACCTATCTTTTTGATTGTGGGGCGATTCATCTTTTAACCTTTCAATGGTTTGCTTCATTGTCGCTTTTTCGATTCTGTGTTTTATTTTACTATCGCAATCGGTTTTTGTGTAGTAATTGTTTGAAAGGTCTTCCGTTAGTTTATCGAGCTTTTTCCATATGGCGTTAAAAACCTGTTGTTGTTCTTTTTCTTTTCGTTCAACTCGCCGGTTTCTGATTGGGACATAAATACTACCTATCACTAATATCGCAATAGTTATTATCTTTTCTAAATGCTCCCAAAGCATCTGTTCCATAGTCACCACCTAAAAAGAACCCCCTATAGCGGGGGTTAATTAATTGCGCGCCCTACATAAGGCGTCTTTTTAGTATAAACCATAGGAAAGGTTTGTCTATTTCTTGGCTAGTCTCACGCCGAACGAGGTTAGTATTGCTACTCCAACCCAATATTGGTAAAACTGTGGCATCTTTTGTATCGCTTCAAATCCAGCAACGATAAAAGGAACTACAGGAGGGATAAACGCGCCAATCAAAGGAAGTGACAAGACAATGGTCCAGTATTCATCTTTCCAGCTGTATCGTCCATTCTCAGCTTGTATTAGCTCCCACTCTGCCAATGAATCCTCGGCGTTTTTAAGCCTATCAATCTGACTTAGCTTTACTGCTTTTCGTCTTTCTTCTTTCTTGGCGAATACGTTTGATACGGCCTCAATTGGACCGCCTAAAAATTGCAACCAGCTCATAAGTAACTCCCAATTTGCCCCAACATGTTAATCGCCCTATCTCGAATAATGCCTAAATCACCAATTTCAATCAAACCCAGAAATAGGGCGGCACATACAGCAATAATGGACACTTTTCCCCAATGCGACTCTTTTACCCTGTGTTTTGCTTGGTCTACCCAGTGCGTAACAATCTGAGCCAAAGATTCGCCATTCGAGGCAGATTGATTAGCAATCATCTCAAGCCAGTTGTTGGTTTCTTTCTGTAGTTCGATTAGTTCATCTAGCTTTTTAGCTTCACTTACTCTTTCGCTCACTTTCATAGATATAAACCTTTATTCTCTAACATTGATTCATACCATTGAGTCACTTGAAAGCTAGGACAAGCCTTATCATCAAAATGGCTATGACCGTTAACGCAGGCGTTAGGGTATTGCAGCTTTAACTTTGATAACAGCTCCCACAATGCATCTAATTGAACCTCAGTGAAGTTGTTTACGCCACCATAACCACCTTCCATGCAAATGCCGATAGATTGATCGTTCACCTTCTTGCAGTGAGCGCCTTGATAGGTCACGTCCCTACACGGATGAACCGAACCATCAAACTTAACAAAATAATGGTAGCCAATATCTGACCAACCATTATCTTTTACATGCCATTGGTATAAATCAGAAATTGTTACATCCTGATTTGATTTAGTGGCCGCGCAATGCACGACCAAATGATTAACTTTCTTCAATAGTCTCATAGCGGTCCGCCTCGAAACATTGCTTAACAAATTGAGCTAGCCCGTTGTTTGGATTGCGACACAACTCTACAAAGCTCTTCTGTAAGTCTTCTTCGCTCAAATCAATAGTAAACGTAACTTGGCCGTCTTCCTGGTACTTGATTAAGCGCTTACCTTTTTGCTTGGCGTGAATGTTAGCCCAAAAACCTAACTGAAACTCAATGTGAGATACTTCATCAGGACTTGCAGCTTCACCAAAGTCTAAAGTTTTAATGTCTGCTGTGTATTTCTTGCGTTGCGTGGCGATGGTTTCAATGTCAGATACAACCATTAAGACTTGTGAAAAGTCGTGGTGCTCGTCGTATTCGCCATTCGCGTCTAAATTCTTAGGCCACTCAATTGTTTTCATTTTTGTTTTCCTATGCTTTTACTTTAAATATTATTGTTGTTATTAAAACCACATAAAACGTTATGCAGCAATATTCAATTATTCGTTTTTTTCTTAGGTTCACCACTTTTAATCTATGGTGCTCCTTTTTATGAGCTGATGCCGATAGTGTTATTAAATGCTTCATTTTTGGATTAAAGAAATTCACGTCTGTTTTATGGTGGACGTGTAAATTTTCTGTTTCTCCTGTGTGTTGGCATTTATGACCATCGCGCTCTAATACTTTCTTTCTATCTCGCTTCCATTGTGGCGTTTTGTAGTATCGCTGTTTTAACCATGTTGGTGGATAAATGCGAATACAAAAAAGGGGCTCTATTAGATACCCCATTAAGTAACTAAGCAACAGAAACGACTGGGCGTCCATTTGCGTCTATTTCTACTTCTTCACCCGCCAGCTCGTCTAATTCGCTTTCAATGTCAAATTCTTCTGCTTCATCTTCGATTAAATCAAGCATATTTGATTCACGCAAAACAGCCTCGCCAAATCGTTCACGGATTGACGGCTCACCTTCTTTAACCTCAAATTCTTTGCGAGACCAAAACAGTTCTAATTTTTGCTGAGTCATACCCTTGTAATCAGAGGCGCGTTCACCCTTAATTGCTAGGCCTAATTCTGATGCAAGCTCTAATACTTCTTGATTAGTTTCACACTCTGCAAAATCTTCTCTGATAAATTGCGTTAGTGTGATCAGGTTAAAAGTAAAACCCGCGATGTTTTCAATGCGAACTTCTGTTTCTGCAATTTCAATTAACACTCGTTCAATGTTAGTGCTACTCATTATCTCTCACCCTTTCTTAGTTGGTAAATTTTATTTAATCTGTTTTCAATTCTTTCTTTGTGTTCGCCAACTCTTTGCATCTTATCGACCATATCTTGCAACTCTTTACCAATTGGCGCTGGCTGTCCCGTTTCCTTGGCTTTGTTTTTAATGCGGCTCTCACATTCTCTAGCGATGTTTTCAACGACTTGGTTGTATTCACCTATCTCTAAGTCAATTAGACAAGTAACTTTTACGACATCTTTAACGAGCTTCAATTTAAAATAGTCGCGTTCCCATTTCGTGAGTAAATCGTTTAAAACAAATACTTCATTCCCAATTCTGGGCTCTTCTTGACCTTTAGATTGATCGCCAGTTTCTCTGTCAGGTTGTAGTCCAGGTTCAATTCTGTCGTTTGACATACGTAAAGCCCTGCATTAATGCCATAGGGGAAAGGATGCTTCCAGTAGAACTCTAAATACCATTCTGGAGTTTTATCTTCCACTTCCTGCATACCACCCATTAAAATAAAATTTTTGTCTTGGTAGCCATAACCAAGTGAATGCAATCCGTCTTTATTACCGTAAATAAAGTCTTTGTATAAGTCGATTTTTAGGTCAATCTTCGAATTTATAATGACATACGTAGCTGTCACTTTGCTCGGCCATATCAAACACATCAACAGAATCAGTAGAAATATTGTTTGCATCCAACCACTTTTTGCAAACGAAGTAACGTTTTTGCCTGCCTGTTTTTGAGTCCCACTCTCTGTACACATATTCTGCAATCTCTATAAATTCATCTTTACTCTTTTGGCATAGTTGTTTTTTCATGTACTTTTACAACCTTTTTCTTTGCCAAAAACTCTATACCTTCGCGATAGTGTGTAACGCTGCCAGTTTTAATATATGGGCGTCCGTTATCGTTTAGCTTCACTTTCCACTCACTATCAAGTTCAGCCTCGCCGTGTTTCTTTTTGAACGTAACAGTGTATTCTTTCATCGTTTAATTATTACACAGTATGTATGTTGATACAGTATACCGTAAATAAAAAAGACCGCAATAAAGCGGCCTCCAGGTTGGGAAATTGTTGACTAGAATGGTGGCTGATTGCCTTGTGGCATGAATCCGCCTGTTTGGTTTTGGTGCGGCTGCTGTTGGAACCCACCTTGGGATTGCTGAGTTTGCTTCTCGAAGATTCCGCACATGATTGAGTCTCGCTGTTGTTTACCTTCTTTTGCTGCCATTGCATTCTGTTTAATTAAAACGCCAGCTAGGTCAACTGTGGGCTCAATAATGGCGTATTCTGAACCATCATTACCTTGAATGATTGCGCCAAGCTCTACATAGTTGTTTTTGGTTTCACCTTGACCGTTTACGTACGTGCCAGTTTTTAATAATAGTTTCTTCATAGTTATTTTCTCTCTTTGGTTTGTTTACTGTTCGCCTCTAGCTTTTGCTAGTAGCTTTTCAATTTCTCGCATTGACTTTGTGTCACCCAAATCAAATAGCTTGTTTGCTACATTGTCTAACATCTCATACATTTCTGGCGCTACTGCTATTAGGTGTGCGTTTGCCTGATTCCAACATGAGCAAACCTCCACGCCATTAACTCCGTTTATTGATATTTTTTCATAGCCGTAATTGGTCGCAACCCAATCACCGCCAGTAAATCTAGTCTTATTCATATTACCCTCTTGTGTTGGCTATCGGCCTTTACCGATGTCTTTACAATCTTCTTCAAAGTTAGCCTTGGTTGCTCTTACGCAATCCTCTAGCGACTCCCATTCATCAGGCCCGCAATCTTCTAGGTCGTTTGCCAAGTTTCTAAGGACTTGTACAACCTCTGCCAAATCACCTTCACTTATCATATCTATACCCTCTATTAGTTTGGATATTTTGGGAATGGAATCC
>NYZO01000025.1 GCA_002687185.1 archaeon
AACAAATTCTTTTATTTGATCGTTTGTTTTTAATTTAGGTGACAGGATTATCGTGCCCTCTTCTACATTCCATTCTGAAGAGATATGATCAAATCCCATTTCTATGTATTTTTGGATAGCCAGCTGTTTTCTCTCGTGAAGATCCATTTCTAATTTTTTGAAGATATTGTGTGCGATCAATTTTCACCGTAGAAGTAAAAAAATATTTATTATCAATATTGTGATTGGGAATCAATTAGTTGATTGTGCCCTTGCAAGGAGAAAGTGGAATCCCACCTGGTTGGCCAGTCATTAATTCATCTTTCCAATCATTCGACAATCTTTTAGCTTGTTTTGTAATGTTTCGTTTGATTATATTCCATTCATGTTCCTCTTTGTGAGATAGGTTATGGGTAAGATAGATCGATTGCAAGTATTTGCATCCTGCAAGTGTACAGATTGCATCTTTGCTAAATGGATGTTTCTGTTGGATTTGGATGTCAACAAGATAAGGACAATGGGTTTTGAGTTCGATTAGATCGTCATTATCCATCACTATCCCGTCTAACCATAGCTGAGTTAATGTTCCACAGTTCTTAACAAACTGTAAAATATCTTCTCCAGTGATTGGTTCATATTCAGGTAGTTCGTGTTGCGTGTAATCTAGCTGTTCAATATAAGGGTTGGTGTTAGCAATTGTATGTAATCCTCGCTTACTGATCTGTTTGCATTTGTAGAAAGAAATGCTTATTAACATGGGGCAATAATCACAGAGGACCCTAAGATCATTGTCAGTTAGCAAATAACACCAATCAAACCTTGCCTCCTGTAAATTGTACCAATAACTTGTCATTTTGTCGATGCAAAATGAAGATACGTTGTCTCCGGGCATATACAGTGTGAAACTTCTCAAGTTGGGAGACATACGTGCAAGACGGATCAACAATGATTCATTTATTTTTAGTGGATATCCGATTGCAAGTCGTTCCAAAGGGATAAGGTCTTTGAGTTCAAAGATACTCATTAGAGTCTGTAGTGGATTCTCAATAAATTTTTTGAAAGGGTAGTTAAGAAGAAAGAGATTTAATTCGCGGAAACCACGAAACCTTGGGGATCGTGCTATGCTGAACAAGACATCTGTAAAGTGCTGTTTTGTGATATATTTGTGTTTGAATGCAGAAAGATCAAAGACTCCGCGTGTTACATCTCCAGTAAAGTTATCATAATCATCACCGGGATTGTAAGAAGGACCTGGCGGAACAAGATCCATGGTTGTGCTTTCTGTCTTGTGTCCGTGAAATCAATTTTTGTAGGCCACGAGTTGTAAAAGATAAATACTAATTTTCTTGTAAAGCGAAGCATCAAGCAAGACTAATTCATTTGTCCCTTAGGAATATACTCGTCTGGAAAGAAATAATTGTCAAGACATTCGGGTATTTGCCAAAGTTTTGTTTTGTGGTCTTCATCATAGGTAAGAAGTTTGTGGTCGCGAGAAAGGTATTGAATAAAGCCAACAGGACGATCAGCATTTGTAAATAATGCCAATGGTTCAAGTTCGTCTTTGGAGGTGTCAGTATCAATGATCATAATATCGCCATAGTAAAGTCCAATTGCAATAAGATGAGTGTTTCCTAGTGTTGTAAGGGAAATCGGCATACGAGTGAGTGGAAATCTGATTATTTTTATACATTGTAATGTATCAGGATCCCATATCCGAAGAGTCATATCGTAACTTGAACTAATTATTTTTCCATCATAAAAAGTATTTACAGCAGTTATCATTCGTGTGTGACCTTTTAGAAGTTGTTTTGGTGTATCTTGGATATCTGATATATCTAATTGATGTAAAATGAGTCGGGATAGATCACAGATGTCTCCAATACGTACTACAATTTTCTTTCTGTCAGGAGATAGTGATAGAGGAAGCGTCATTGTAAAATCAATTCCTGCACCTATGGAATGCATATCTTTAAGTATCCTGTAAGATTTGCTATCAATTACAACAAATGAAACAATATTATCATATCGGTGAATTGTTTTCATAAAAATAGTTTGGTAACAGGAAAGTTTCATAGTAATGATTCCAAATGGTAGTTGTTTTTCTTTGATACATTCCCATCCCAAACAGGTATGTTTCCATCTACATATCACACCATCGAGATCGGCACTAATAAGATGCCCGTTGTCTGTTTCAACGATGGATGAAATCGTGTTAAAATGAGGCGTTATGATCTTTTTTATGTTCTTTTCTGGGTTTGATGGATCAATCAATGAAATTTGATGGGTTCCGTCTTGAGCTGATGCGATTAAGCCGTTTTTGAGTATGATAATGGGATATTGCAGATGTTCATCCATGTCGCGGTCATGGGTAGCAATTATTTTAGGATCGTCTACAACAACATATGAAGACATTTTTCTAGTTTGGAAGTTGGATTTGGTGGCGGTCAATTTTGGGTAGCAATTAGTACTTAAAGGAATTACAGATAAAATAAATTATTTATATTTATCTATAGAATGAAACGTAAAAATATAACAAGTACGAGTAAACCGAAGTTGCTCATGCACTCATTGAAACAATTCTTTTGTATCTCTGAAAATATGAGTAGTTTGCTAAAGATCTTACAAGGAGACAGTAAAATTTCTCTTCGAATTATCGATTGGTTTGTCACAAATTATTCTAAGAAAAACAATATAACTTATCCGATTGTCATTAAGCGTCCCAATGGGAGTCGTATTCGAAAACAGTTTATGGTATTCCTTGATTACAAATCTCAGTTAAAAGCGTTTTCCAAAAAAGAGTTTGATCCGTTTTGTAGAAGGAATAGGATCACATTCGAGTACACTCGGGACCCCGACGATTATATTGTTACTACAGTTGGACAGTTAAATTTTTTTCGATGGGCTATCCATAATAAGATTATAAACTATATTGAATCTCATCTTGAGGAGATTGAAGATGATATGAATTTAGCTACAAAACATATCTATTGTAAGAATCGTGTCCCTAATAAAATTAAAAAATCATCTCGTGTCCGAGGAAAAGGAAGGCAGTCAAAGAAGAAGCATCATCAAAAGATTGGTCTATTTAAATCACGTAAAAAAGTAGCTGGGGGATCGATGTCAAAAAAGAAGCGAAATATGGTTAAAAATAGAAAGAAACGTAAGGAATTATCTGTTGCAGCCACAAATAGGTTGAATCATCATAAGACTAATATTATTGTAAAGTTTGACTGATCTATGAACGACATACAGCACATCGCAAGTTATCAGTATTATTTATCATGTCCTTCCAACATTGGACATGATAAGTATGACCGCATTGAAGTAGCTGTAGTTGTGTTGTTGAGATCTTTTCCATACAGATTGGGCAATCGTCGCTGTTGTTCTTATAGTGTTTACGAATGTATGTGAGCAAATGTGATGTAACTGTTCGGTCTGATGTGGCTTGGTTGTTGGATTTGGATCGTAACTGCTCTTGTAGATGTTCAATCGCATAATCGAGAGAGGTTACCAATCCTTTGTAAAGAGCCAATTCATTGTTACTTTTGTCAATAAATTTTTCTAGATTTTCTATTTGTTGTTCCAGATTGCTCACACGAGACGTAAGATATTCTAGGTCAGGAATACTGATATCTATGGTCTTTTCACTCATTTATTGGTTTGGATGGATGTCGCATGCGATTTTCAATTTTGGTTGGTTCGATTTTCTAAGATATGGTCGTATACATATTCAAAAAACCAGCGATAGAAATTAAGTTGGCGTAGAGACGAATATATTTTAGTGCCGTCTCTTTCACCTATCAAAATCATGTTGATATGAGAGCGATAGTTAAAATACGATGTTCCGTAATAGTATGATTCTTTTGTAAATTCTTTGTGAACATGGAATAAATCAATATTGTCATTGATGTTGATTGGAAATTGTAGCTTTTGGTCGTTTACTATAGAATTGAGTACTCCTTCAGTAACAAATGTGTTTCCGGACAGCATATCAAGAAGTTTTTCCAGATTTTCTTCATCAGCAAAATATTGACGGCACTCTATCATTAAAGCTAAGACAATGTCTTCGGAATAATTATAGCGTTCCCCAATTGCCCCAAAAGTGGTTTCTGGTATTTCAGTAATTATAGTATTTGGATATCTATTGTTAAAACATCGAAATCTTGCTGAGCAGATATCTCTGAATGCTTTGCGTGTGGTCTTATGAATAAGAAACAAAAAACTTAAAAATAGTAGCATATCAATGCTTAATACAGTTATAAATGGATGCATTTTATGAATGTAAGTGCTTTTTCCTTAAGTGCTTTTATTGGAGTGTTTCGGTAAGTATACTAAGAAGCTCATCTTCGGTTACTATTTCGATATTTTTGTCATTCGCTTGTCTCTTCAGTGCGGTATGATTTTTATTTGTTTTGCCAAGAACAAGCCACGTACAGTATCCACGTTTCTTTGCTATTGTGGTTGATACGTATCCACCAAGACGAGTAATAAGCTCTTCGAGGTCTTCATAGTCTGCCCATAGTTGACCAATAAGAATAATATGAAGACCGTCTAAGTTGTTCCCATTCACATTACGAATAGAATCAAGAAATCTTTTACGTGGCTGGGTCTTTGTCTTAGGGTTTTTTATCGTTCTCCTCTTTCTTGTTTTCGGTTTGGTCGGTTGATTGACATTTCTCTTCCAAAAATGAGATCCATTCGTCCTACTTCCTACAATCCATGATTTGTTGTCCCGCCCCATTGATTCATATCCTACAGGAAAGTCTCTTGCGGATAATGAAGGTCTATTGTTTATCCGCTTTTTGGTTTTTAACATTGTCTAGTGGATATGTAAGAATTTTGTTGTTTCAATTTTTGCAGTGACAACACAAACAAACAAAAAAGTGAAAAAGTGAAAATAGCTCTGGCGGGGATTGAACCCGCAACCTCGGCGTTGCTAAAGAAGGGTCTTTCACCTTCACAAATATATCTTTCGATATAAGCACCACGCTCTAACCAATTGAGCTACAGAGCCTGTGGTGACGGATGCGAGATTTGAACTCGCGCGTGTTAAAACACAGTGGGTCTTAAATCCACCTCCTTAGACCACTCGGACAATCCGCCGAAATTCTTGACGCGGTGGCATCACGTCAATTTTTTTACTCCATGGGCAAATGTAAAAAAATATATAATAAGTTTCTCCTTTTGGGAATGGTTTATATAAGTTACGTTTGGGCCTCTAGCTTTGTGACGATATAATCCATACCGTTCATCAAAGCATAGTCCAATGCTGTCTCACCATTAACATTTTCGTGATGAACATTACATGCTTTTACTCCAAATTCTAACATTCGCATTGCAACATCTTTCTCCCCCAGTGCACAAGTAACAGCAAATGCCGTGTCTCCATCATCATCGGGTGAATGTAAATTACATGCTTGGGAACCAAATTCAAGCATCCTCATTGCGACATACCACATTTGCCTCTTGCACGCCATCGCAAGTGCTGTTCCCTCAAACGGATGGACGTGATCCAATCTGCATGTAGATGCACCAAGATCCAACATTTTCATTACCATGTTGGGATCCTCATTATCCAATGCATAAAGAAGTGGTGTATATTCCTCTACATCAACTTGAACAAGAGTGTTGTTGTTTTCCTGAAGATACTCATACAGCTTCTCGAAAGTGGTAATCGACTCCATTCTAATACGCTAGGTGCGGGTTTTGCTATGTCAATTTTGCTGGAGGCTAAGACGAAGTAAAAAAAAAGTAGCCCTGTACGGGGCTCGAACCCGTGGCCTTCTGATTAAAAGTCAGACGCTCTGAGACCGACTGAGCTAACAGGGCTGGTGACGGATGCGAGATTCGAACTCGCGCGTGTTAAAACACAGTGGGTCTTAAATCCACCTCCTTAGACCACTCGGACAATCCGCCGAAATTCCTGACGTGTCACAGCTGTGTCAATTTTTTTTCGAGATGTGTACGTCAAGAAGAGAAGTTTGTTGTGGTTGTCTTCTAATGTATATTAAGTGTTCTAGCTTTAAGTGTCTTTATAAATAAAAAAAAGCCTTGTACGGGGCTCGAACCCGTGGCCTTCTGATTAAAAGTCAGACGCTCTGAGACCGACTGAGCTAACAAGGCTTTTGGCTTCTGCACCGGGAATTGAACCCGGACCACGTGGGTGAAAGCCACGCATCCTTACCATTGGACCATGCAGAATAGTGTATCCCCAGCGGGATTCGAACCCGCAACCTTTTGATTAGAAGTCAAACACGCTGCCGATTGCGCCATGAGGACGATTCGCTGGGCCCTGGCCGGCGATTTCAATTTTTTTTCGAGATGTGTGGCACTCTCTTGGGAATTAAATATTAATAATATTTCTTTTTTTATTTTTTAAATATTTAATTAAATCATTTTTGAATTATAATAATATTTTGGTTTATTACTTATTCTAACATGTAAATAAGGAACACCTAATCCGTGAGTACTTATCCAAATATGATCATACATTTTTAATTGTTTTTTTGCAGTTTTAACAACTTGTTTCCAAAATGCTTTTTGTTGTGTTATAGAAGCATTATCTATAAAGCTTTTAATATGTGCAT
>NYZO01000026.1 GCA_002687185.1 archaeon
CAAGACAGTTTATATTATCAAGATTATTCATACATTATAAAAGTAGGTACAGCAGTTACAGAATGGAGAGATTATCTTAAATCTGCCGTTCATCCTGCCGGTTTCTATTTTGCTGGTGAAGTTAGTATTAGAACACAACTCAATGCTAGAATGAAAACAGGATACACTAGACTTTCTGGTCTTACAGAAAGCGATGAAGTGGTTGAAATACTTACTGTTATCTTTGATGAAACAGTTGGTCGTAAACTTGGTACAGCAGATGACGGTTCAACGCTTAGAACAAATCCTCATCATACTGGAGAGGGTATTTTTAGTGCAGGTACAAGAGCACTTACACTTAAAGATGAAATCACTCTTATGCTTCCACCTGATAGAAAACATACATTTAGAAGCGAAAGTCTTACTCAAGGTTTTGTTTATGCAGGACCTAGAATGAAAACGATTAATAATCTAGTTTCAGGTGCCTTTGACCATACACCAGATAGATTAATACTTAATACAGCCGCTGACGAAAAAGATGGTCTTATATTAGAAGATTATTATTCTGGTGGTGATATAAAACAAGAATTAGGTTTAAGAGATATGGATAGTGGTATTACAATAACCACGATAAATAGTCTTAAACTAACCGGAACAGGTAACACATCATTAGATGGTGAAGCAACTAATTTTGCTGACTGGACAAATGAGCCGTCATTGAAAACAGGCTTTACGATACCTGCTCAAATTAAAACCTCATTTAGTTAAGATATGAGTATAAATAGTTTAGACGGATTTATGACGGAGAGAATATGCCAGCAATAGTAACAAAAGATTTTAGAATACACAACGCTAGACAGTTTGAAGAAAGTTTTAGCGAAAGTGCAGATACTTATTACCTGGCAATTGGCAGGCCACAAGCATTTGCTAATGACCAGGCATTCAATGATGGAACAGATACTTCCCCACCTACACCAGTTGATAGCGTAGGAAGTGTTAACCATTATGTTTATGATGACTTAATGTCAGCAAAAAAGATTGCAAGTTCAGACGTATCACTAGTAATACCAAGAAGAAATTGGACTACTGGTACAACTTATGACTATTATAGACATGATTATGGAGAAATTAATAGTGCAGGTGCAACTATAACAGCAAATAGTGGTGCAGCTACTTTATTAGATAGTACTTTCTATGTAATGAATAGTGACTATGACGTTTATAAATGTATTGATAATGATAGTAATACGGCTTCAACAACTGAACCAACTGGTAACAAATCAACTAGTGTATTTTCAACTGCTGATAGTTATAAATGGAAATATATGTATTCATTAACAAGTGCTGAACAAGCAAATTTCTTATCTACAGATTTTATACATGTCTCAACTAACGCTACAGATATTTCAACTACTGCTGGTGCACTTGAAGCAGTAAAAATTACTGCAGGTGGTTCTGGTGGTACAAATGGAACATATACAAGTGTTGCAATTCGTGGTGATGGTTCAAGTGGTGCAGCTACTGTTGTTGTTTCTGGTAATGCTGTGACGGCAGTTACTATTACAACTGCAGGTTCTGGATATACATACGCAAGTATTTTAGCAAGTAATATTGGTAACGTTTCAGGTTCAGATTTAGATTTTATTATATCACCTCCCGGTGGACATGGTTCAGATGCTATTGCTGAATTAGGTGGATTTTTTGTAATGACTAACGTTGACTTTGCAACAACTGAAAGTGGTGAGTTTAATACATCAAATGATTTTAGAAGAATTGCTTTATTAAGAAACCCAACTGATAGTACAACATCAGCAACGGCAACTGCTTCAACACTAGACGCTACTAAATCAATTACTTTTGCTTCGGGTGCAGGTACTTTTGTTGCAGATGAAAAAATTTCACAGGCAACTTCTGGTGCAATAGGTTATGTTATAGATTATACTTCAGCAACAAGAGTATTAAGATATATTCAACCACAATTTGCTAACCAAGGCATAGATGCTAGTCAAAACTTAACAGCATTTTCTAGTACAAATACTGTAACTGGTGCTACTTCTAGTGCAACAGGAACACCAACAGCACATGATATTACTCCAGAGTTAACTGCTGATACTGGCCAAATTTTGTATATAGAAAATAGGAAACCAATTAGCCGTGCTTCAGACCAAACGGAGAATGTAAAGTTAATTGTAGAGTTTTAGGAGTAAAAACCAATGGCAACAAATTTTAATGTCTCTCCTTACTATGATGACTTTTCAGAAGGTAATAATTTTCATAAAGTATTATTTCGTCCTGCTTATGCTGTTCAAGCAAGAGAATTAACACAACTTCAATCAATATTACAAAATCAAGTTCAACGCTTTGGACAACATATGTTCAAAGAAGGTTCACAGGTTATACCTGGTGAAATAACTTTATTTACTAGGATAGATTATGTAAAACTTGCTTCATTTAGTACAAGTGCTGTTTCAGGTTTAGAGGATGTTTTAATGACAGGTGGAACATCAGGTGTTATAGGTCGTGTTTCACTTTCACAAGCGGCAACAACTACTACAGCTGCAACATTATTTGTAGTATATACAAAAACAGGTACAAATAATGTTACTGGAGAATTTTCAGATGGAGAAACATTAACAGGAACAAATAGTGCAGGTACAACTGTTACTGCTGTTGTTGGTACATCTGGTACGGCATTACCAATTGCTACCAATGCAACAGGTAAAGGTTCACAAGTTAGAGTAGACGCAGGTGTTTATTTTGTTAATGGATTTTTTGTAAAGAATACGGAACAAACTTTAGTATTAGAGGCATATAGTACACAACCAAGTTATCGTGTTGGTTTCACAATCACAGAAACTTTTGTAACTCCAGAAAGTGATACTACACTAAAAGATAATGCAACTGGTTCATCAAATGTAAATGCTCCTGGTGCTCACAGATATAAAATACTATTAACAATTGCTAAACTATCTTTAACTTCAACGGAAGATAGTAGTTTTGTTGATTTAATAAGAATTAAGGATGGTGAAACTGAATCCAAAGTAGTTAAAACACAATATAATATACTTGAACATGAATTAGCTCGTAGAACATTTGACGAAAGTGGTAACTATGTTACTAAACCTTTTGATATTGATGTTAGAGAACATTATAAATTAGATGGTAACACAACATACAATCGTGGGATATATGCTGCTGATACAGATAGTAAACATGAAAGTGGTTTATATACATTAGCGGAATCTAAAGCAAGACTTGCTATGGGTATGGGTCCAGGTAAAGCATATGTTCAAGGATATGAACAAGAAACAATAGGTACACAATATTTAACTATAAAGAAAGCACAGGACAATGATGAAGTTAACAATTCATCAACTTCATTATTATTAGGAAATTCTTTAGATGTAACAAGTGTTTATGGTTCTGTTGATTTGGGTACTGTATCTGGTGAAACAGAAGCATTTAGAGAATTAGCATTACATAAAGAACAAACTGTATCAAGAGGTGTTGCTCGTGGTACATCAAACAATGATATACAACAAATTGGTCGTGCAAAACCTCGTTACTTTGAATATAAATCAGGTACGGCTGGAGCATTATCAACAAATACAACATCACAATATAAATTAGGTTTGTTTGATGTTCAAATGTTCACTCATATAAGTGTAACAACAGCACAAGGTTTTGATACTGGTGAAATTCTTACTGGTGGTACATCTGGTGCAACTGGTATTATAGAAAGTATATCCACAAGTAGTTCTGAATTAGACACTATTGCTTCAGAAGAAGGTACATATGACCAAATTGTATTAAACAGTACATCTGGTGCAAGTACAAATGCAGGAAGTAATATTGGATTAGAAAGTTCGCCTTTAGCAACTATTGTTTTATCAAATGTTAAAGGTTCTTTTGCAAATGCAGAAACAGTAACAGATGAAAGTTCAAACTCTGCTGTAATCTCTAGTGATTATCCAGCAACAAAAGCAGTTACAAATTATGATATTTCGCAAGTAAAACAAATTTCACAAGCAGGTTCGCCAACATTTACGGCAGATACAGTTCTTACAGCAACTGCTGTAGATCCAGAAGATATATCAATAACTACATTAACTGGTTCAATTACAATTGCTGCTGGGTCAACTTCAATCATAGGTTCTGGTACAAACTTTAGTACAGAATTAAAAGTAGGTGACCAAATTGCATTTACAGATACAAGTGGTAATACACAAACAAGATTTATAGGTTCTATTGCTACAGGTACAACTGCCAATACAACTACAATTGTTAGTGCCTCAGCAACAGGTGCTACGGCAGAATTAAGAAGAGCAAAACTTACAGATATTGAAAATGTAAGTCTTGTGTATGAATTACCTGAAGAAACAGTTAAAACTTTAAAAACAACAACTAATTCAGGTGTAACGGACTCTAATCACAAAGTGAGACGCCAATTTGTTGAAACATTATCATCATCAGGAACGGCAACATTTACTGCTGGGTCAAATGAAACATTTGTAGCACATGCAGAAATAGATTATACTTTATCAATAATGACAGCAGGTACAACATCTGGTTCTGTAGGTGATATTGTAAGTTTATCTGGTACTAGCCATGAAGGTGATACTATATTCACATTAAGTGGATCACCAACTGGTCGTACATTAGCTATTGATTTAGGTGCAAACTATGCTACTGCTAAAGTTAAATTTACTGGAACAATTACTCGTAGCGTTGCAGGTGAAAAAACAAAAGCTTTACAATCAACCACAGCAGCAATTACTACTGAAGCAAAAGCAACTTATTCTTCCATACCTGTAGGTAAGGCAGATATCTATGCTTTAACAAGTGTTTATATGGCACCTGACTTTAGTACAACAGCAACAACAAGTCATACGGATATTACTAGTAGGTTTACTTTAGATAATGGACAAAGAGATAGTTATTATGATATAGGTAGAATTAATTTAAAACCAAATCAACAAACACCAACAGGACAATTATTAATTACATTCCAATTCTTTGAACATGGTAGTGGAGATTATTTTAGTGTAGATAGTTATTCAGGTGTTATAGATTATGGTGATATTCCATCTTTCACATCACCAACAAAAGGTAAATTACAATTAAGAGATTGTATTGATTTTAGACCTAGGGTAGCAGATGCTAGTAAAGTTATAGGATATGATGATAGCGCTTCTATAAGTGCAAAAAATTATACTGGTGGTGGTACTTCAACTCTTGATATGATTAAACCAGGAGATACTTTTACAAGTGATTTTGAATTTTATCTATCACGCATTGATGCTATTTATTTTTCTACAGGTGGTACATTTGAAAGACAACAAGGCGCACCGGCAATTGATCCACAACGACCAGATCCTTTAGAGGATGCTGTTTTATTATATTATGTAAGATTACCAGCATACACATTTAATACTAGTGATGTTCAAATTACACCAATTGATAATCGTAGATATACTATGAGAGATATTGGTAAGATTCAAAAGCGTGTAGAAAATTTAGAGTATTACACTCAACTATCTTTATTAGAACAAACCGCATTGAATACACAGGTTCAGGATTCTAATGGTATGGATAGATTTAAAAATGGTTTCTTGGTAGACACTTTCAAAGGTCATAATGTTGGGGACGCATTAAGTCAAGATTATAATGCTGCTATGGATATGGAAGAAGGTACTGTAAGACCTATGTGTTTTACTGACCAAATTTCATTAGAAGAAGAAAATACTACTGACGCTCAAAGAACGGCAGACGGATATCAAAAAACTGGAGACTTAATTACATTACCTTATACGGAGGAAGTTTTTGCTTCAAATACTTTAGCTTCTAAATCTGTAAATATTAATCCATTTGCTGTAAGTCAGTATATAGGAGAATTAAAATTAACTCCAGATTTAGATGAATGGAAATCAACAACAGCAAGACCTGATTTAATTGTTAACAACGAAAATTTATATGACGCTGTAAAAGATATTCCAAATCCTGCTCATGCATTGGGTACAACTTGGAATGAATGGCAAACAAACTGGACGGGAACTTTTGCTGAAACAACAACTAGTGGTTTTATTACTAAAACTTTACATGGTAGAACAGGCACAGCAACAAGAGCAGGCATTTCCAGAACATTAACAAACAAAGTAGTTAATCAAAGTTTTGGTGAAAGAGTTGTTGATACTTCTTTTATACCTTATATTCGTTCTCAAACAATTACATTTAATGCAACATCTATGAAACCAAACACTAAAGTTTATCCTTATTTTGATGAGATTCTTACTAGTGCATATGTAACACCAACAGGTGGTGTTGTATCAGGACAATTAACAACAGATAGTAATGGTGCCGTTTCTGGTACTTTTGCAATACCTGATCCTGCTACATCAACAAATCCTAGATGGAGAACAGGTGAAAGATTATTTAGATTGACTTCTCATTCTACTAATTCTAATAAAGATGGATTAGTAGCTACATTTTCTGAAAGAAAATTTATTGCAAGAGGATTACAAATAACTACGGAAGAAACAGTACATGCTACAAGGGTGCCTGATGTTTTAAGTACAAGTGTTAATGCTTCTGAACCTAGAAAAGTTATTGATAGTAATTCAACTGTTGATAATACACCTCCACAAAGTAATAGTGGAAATTATAATAATGATAACGACCAAGATGAAAAAAAAGTAATTACTGATACAACTG
>NYZO01000027.1 GCA_002687185.1 archaeon
ATCAACACTCAAACGCGGCTACCAATAATAACTCCGAGATTAATAACAACCCCTAAGTAGACAACAATAACACCTATAACTACTAAGGTAAGTACTGATATATCAACACATGCCTACCGGTACAGCTATAATATCATGATATATCAGGACCAATGGCTATTTGTAATAATCGTAGTATAGTATAATAACGCTGTACTGTCGGGCTGTGGTTACTGCAATTGTATCTGGCGAGAGATGGTGTTAGGTCTGGTGCTGGGGACGGTGAGTAGCTACTAAGCCCGCCCTCTCCCCAATTATACACGCATGCGTTAACGAGTGTTAAATTGTTGGTTTGTACACCCCCAATATCACTTTTTATGCTATAATAAATGTACACGCGTTTAAACAAATTATTTGAATTAAATTAACCAGTTAGATACCGTAAAACACGTGTATAGTCGATCTGCGTATGGTATAATAGTATTATATCAAGAGGAAGGATTATCGATAATGAATTTGCAGGGGATAATATTACGATGGGACGACGTATCTACCGGTGATCATGTTGATGTGGATACGGAGTACAATTACTATTATGATATTACAATTACAGAAAAGTTAACTGATGTAGCTACGCAATCCGGGCTTGAATCAGGTAGAGGTTATGTCGGCATGAATCAGTTTGGTGAAGAGATTGTATTTTATGCTGAGGATGCACGAATTCCATCAGGAAGGTATTGTTAAATTATGGAATTGAAAGAAATTAAAGTCGGTCAGCGAATCAGATATCCGCGCGCAGATCAATTGAATCAACCTCCGTACGATTCAACTCATGAATTTGGACTGATCGTACGTATCATCCCTAAAGATGAATGGGCAATGACTGATAGAGAGCCCGGGGTAGATGTGTATTGGGATCATGATCATAAAATTGATCCTGTTAGTATTAGTTATATTGAACTGGAAGATGAGGTGACATAATGTATACGTCTATAGATATAGTACCACTTAGTGCATCATTAGCAGAAAATATAGTGCCAATTAGTGCAAACATACTGGTAAGTGTATTATTGTTTGTTGCATTTTTTGTTGCTATTGTAGGCGTTAATTTTATTGCTGCAACTTTTATTGCATGCATGCTGCAACCCCGGCCTATTCCGATTAAGAACGATGACGATCTTAAGCAGATCCGGAAACAACCGGTTAAGATAAAGAGGAATTAATATTAATGCCGCGTAAACAAATTGGTGAGATTGATACAAAATTGTACAATAAGATCCTTGCTGCAGCTAAGGTACCTGGGATGGAAAAGAATCATAACATCCTTAACAGTTTTGCTACTCAAGTTGTACAAGGATATTCCTTGAGTGAAAAGCAATCTGATTGGCTTAATAACATGTTTGATCAAGCGGATCAATTGCGTATAACCGGTCCCTATAAGCCAGATAATGAAACCGTGTCTAGACTACGACTATGCATGAAAATGGCACGTGCCTATAGTGATTTTTGGTATAAAACGCATCCTGGTACTGCTAAGGCAATTAATAACGTTTCATTATGGTTAACGGAGCCAGATGTTGTAATTGATGAGTGGTGTGTTAATAAAGTATTAAGAACGTTTAAAACAAAGCTTGACTTTTTAGCAGCACCAAAAGCAAAAACCGGTGATATTTTAAAGTGGACAGATAATTTGGCCAAACCAAAAAGATATGTATATGGTATAATTGTACATGATTTAACTATTAATGATAGTGGTAAGCTAGTCTTTAAAGTATTAACTGATGGCCTGATAGTCGACCGTAATTATCTGGGCTGTGGTCGTAAAGTAAAGAGATTACCATAAATGACAAAGCTGACTAAACAACAGTTACAGCAGGCACGTGCTATAGCCCAAAGTAACGGGTATACCCCCAATCGATCGACTAACGTACGCCGGCGCAAAAAGAAAAAGAGTACTGAATACGTTTGGAATCATAAAGTGGGTGATATCGTTGTTGTTAAAGGTGAGTACTCAAATACTCAGAGTAGATCCCGACGAAAATCTAAAAAAACGCCATGGTATGTAGAGGGAAAAGAATTGGACCTAGGTACTATAGTACGAATCGAATTTGATAATGTCGACGTCCTTATGGTTAATGGTTTGATCAGGTACGTTAGTGCAAAAGAAATTCGAAGAATGATCGATATTGAAGATAATGATTAGCCTAATAATATTAACCAGTTATACGTATATTAAATAATTAATATTCGTGTATATTCGCTATATATGTTGTATAATATACATATATTGATAATCCTAATGACACATGGAGATTAAGCATGTCAAAGAAGTTAGAAACTAGTCCTAAAAATACTGATGAATCCCTGGGCTTAAGCCTTAAACGTCCCCACGCCAAGCCGTATCAGGTTGGTCGATGGTATTTTGGTCGATCAACTCCGAATCGCGGTGCGATGTGGCTTGTTTCGGAAAACGAAGATTTGTCTTTACCCGCTGCTACTGAGTCTAGTGGTAAATTGGCTCGTGCCAAAGCAGAGGAATTCCGGAATAATGATAATCGTAAAGACTTAGTTGCACATACGTCCAAAGAAGTGATGATTGAACGAGCTGTTGCACCTGAAGATATTGAGATTAACGTGTCCAAGACTACACGTAAATCGAATCATGATTATTCTGAAAGACCTACAGTTGGTGATGTTTTGACAGATATTTTGACACGCTAGGCTTCGTCTGATCAATAAGAATAATTAGAAATTGGTGGGGGTGCTTAGCACCCCGCCACCCTTGACCAAGGAGATACTATAGTGGACGTTAAGACATTTAAGCAGATCGCACCTAAATTACCACCCGAAATTGCAATTCTTTTGCGCGGGCCAACCGGTATTGGTAAATCACACCTAGGTCAACAATTGGCAGATGAACTTAAGTTGCCATTTATTGACGTACGTGGATCTACCATGTCAGAGGGTGATGTTGGTGGATATCCGGATATTGAGGGTATGAAAGAATCAGGGATCATGACGTTCTGTATGCCATCTTGGTTTGTACGATCATGTAAAGAGCCAGTCGTGATATGTCTAGATGAGCTCAATCGTTCGCTTCCTGGTGTTCAACAATCATTTTTTCAACTTATCCTCGATCGTGAATTAGGAAACGATACAAACGGTACACCCTATAGGTTGCATCCTTCCACTCGAGTTATTGCATGTGTTAATCACGGTGCAGAATATGACGTTAACGACATGGATCCTGCGTTACTACGTAGGTTTTGGGTATGTGATATTGAACCAAACGTTGGTGATTGGATCGATTGGGCACGTGATAACGGTGTTGATTCAATTCTTATCGATTTTATTAGACAAAATACCATGCATTTTAGTGTTGATACATCATCTATCGAGCAAGGTACTGTATGTCCCAATCCTGCAAGTTGGCATCGTGTTAGTACATCCTTAGAATTCATGGGTATGTCACCTGTAGATTGGGCCGGAAATCAACGACCCGAAGGATTCTATGCACTATGTTCAGGGATGGTAGGCAAGGAAGCATCAATATCATTTACTGATTTTGTTGAAAAATACGAAATGATTGTATCTGCCAATGATATTCTCGATAATTACAGCAATGATGATGTATTGAATAAGGTATCTGCCATGACAAATGATCGTGTTATCGCATTAATCGATAAAATTAAGATCGATTGTTTAGAAAATGAATGGAAACTGTCCCAAGCAAAGAACGTTGCAAAGTTTGCCAATGATATTCCGGATGAAATGACTGTATCATTATGGAATAATATTGTTGCTTCGAAGAAATTACCCAATATTCAGAAAATGCATAAGCTTATCGGGCAAAAGGTTGTTGAAATTGTACAATCCTCAAGGGAGTTTAATGACTAGACAACATAATTATATGTATGTACATCAAAGATCTTCAAATAGGAATGTTGATACAAACAATTCCAGGTTATCGTATACGATTTATAAATGGAACATGTGATCCTGTTGCAACAATTCCGGATGTACATAATGTATATTATAATTTGATAGTTGGAAAACGTGCCGTTAAAATTCAGAAAATTAGAAACAATCGCTCTACGTATATACCAGTTATAATGATATATATGGGTTCACAAATTGATTATTTTTGGTGGATGGGCACTAGAAAACATCATACGTTTATGATCGATGATAATTTGTATACTGTATCCGGATATGATATCAAGCATTTAACACCGGTTGATACATGCAATCCATGTGGATGTAGTACGTAACTAGTTAATATAATTGAATATATTTAAATATTGATGTGTGTGTATAAATCGAGTATGTGTGATATAATAATACTATATTGAAAGGAATAATTCTATGACATATATCGATCCCTTTGAGTTACCTGAGGATGAAAAGGCACGTACCCCCAACCACTCGAATAAAGAAGAAACACAGGATATGAAAGATTTGCTCGAAACACGTCGAGTTCATAAATTTCAAACTTGGCTTAAGGAATATAGAGAGCAGGATCCTACACGACGATTTAGATTTGGATTTGGTTCAGAACCAAATCCAATTTGGATTTGGTTCAACATCAAAGAAAGGTAAGGGCTAATTAATGCCAATTAAGAATGATAGTACTGCTGTTGATATTATACCTGAGCACCATGTATCAGATGAAGAAGCAAAACTATTTAATATTCAACCACATCTTATAAGTCTTATGTGGGCTGAACCATTCTATTCACATATTATCAGGCAAACAACAAAGATTAGCACGGATACCATTCCAACTGCCGGTGTTATGGTTGATGATGGTGCGATCAAGTTGTGGTATAACCCTAAGTTCCTTGCAGGGCTTTCAACTGCAAAGCTTAAGGGGTTACTTAAGCATGAGTGCATGCATATTGTTTTTGAACATACAACAACACGAAGACACGAGCCATTTACAACATGGAATTGGGCTGCTGATCTTGCTATCAATTCGCTTATTCCGGAAGGTGAATTGCCTGATGGTGGACTATTACCTGGTCGACTATTTAAGGAATTAACATCCGAAGACATTGAAAATATGGATAGTAAAAGAATCGAACAATATAATAAGTTATCCAAGTTTATTGAAACACTTCCCAAGAAAAAGAATAGTGAATGGTATTTTGCCAAGTTGCTTGAAGATAAAGAGATTGCAGAGGCTATTGAATCAACTGATGGTCTTAAAGCTGAGCTTGGTGATGATATGGACGTTCATGATATGTGGGATCAGATATCAGACGAAGATAGAGAAATAATTAAAGAAAAGGTACGGCAATTAGTAGGTGATGCTGCAAAGGAATGTGATAAGAAGGGTAATTGGGGTAGCGTTAGCTATGATACTCGAGCCACCATTCGTTCTTTAGTATCAAACGAAATACCCTGGCAATCAGTTTTAAGACAATTCTGCGGCCTTAATAAACGCCAAAACAGATCGTCATCAGTACGCCGCATCCATAGAAAGTATCCTGGTATACATCCTGGTATGCAACACAGTTATACATCAGCTATAGCTGTGTATGTTGATCAATCCGGGTCTGTAACAGATAGCGATCTTGAACTGTTATTTGGTGAGTTGAAAGGATTGAGTAAGCATACATCATTTACAATGTTTAATTTTGATACCGAAGTTGATGAATCGACAGAAAGAGAATGGCATAACAGTCGTTCACCCAAGCTAGAACGTACGCGTTGGGGTGGCACGAACTTTAATGCACCGATGGAGCATGCAAATAAAAATAAGCATCGTTTTGATGGGTATCTGATCTTAACGGATGGTGAGGCTAGTGATCCTGGATCCTCTAAGCTTAAGCGTGGATGGGTTATTATTCCGAATCGTAAGTTACTGTTTACACCATCGGGTCGTGATTTTGTAGTAAACATGAGAGGTATTAATACGGATTAGTAATCCGTATTAGGATCTTATACATAATGATATCATACAATTATATTTTATTATATCGCCCTCCATGTCCTGTTAGTTGTCTCTGTGTTAGGGGGTGGTCGGAAACGACCACCCTCTTATAAGGAATAATTCATATGGAAATTACAATTGAATTGATAGCTAAGTTAATAGAGGCTCTCTTTATTACATGTGCAGTATTAGTTGGTATCATAGCCATGTTACTAGTAAAGATTGTATTAACAAAGTCCAATAACGGTGATCACCATAGGCAACAACATATAAAGACGGTGCTAGATAAAAGGAAAGCTCGGCTTAATAAAAAAAGAAAGGATATTAAGTAATAATGGCAAATGTATGGTCGACCAATGTGTCTATTATAGACCAACCTAAAGATAAGGCGATAGAAATTGCTAAAGAATTGGCTTCATTCTTAAATGGTGAAGGCAAGGATGATCATGGTGATGAGTTATGTGCGTATACGGATTATAAAGCCGGTGTGTATAGTTACGGTGATACTAAGACATGTCTAACATATGAGACAAAATGGGCGAGGCATTGGATTGATCCCGGGGTGTGTAAGTTCTCCCTTAAGTATCCGGACATTATATTTCACATGGTGATGGACGGTGATATTGAGGATGAGGTACCTGAAAGCTTTGACGTGGTTAATGGTACCATACAGTACTATTGATTGGCCGCGGTTAATATATAAAACAACCAGTAAGGAATGGAACAATGAAAGACACTAGTCAGAATACTACTACAGACATATTAATGCCAACCCCTCTAGACCTAACCAGGTTGATCTGTGCGTTACATTTAATGCATGATGTAGTAACAGAGGCATCATATGACATATACTTTAAAGAGGTGGATAGGGTTCTGTCTGCAGTAGAACATAACTACTATAGGAACTAAGGGGGTTAATAGCTATGAAGGGTAATGATTCATTATGGTACAGAGTGTTAGTAAACGGAGAACTGTTATCCTGGGTACGTGGTAAGCAAGATGCCATGGCGCTGTGTCAATCGCTGGGTGACGATGCAACAGTTGTGCCGGAGGACGATGGTGCTAGTACGGATGTACCTGCTAAGGGGGCTGCTGATGCTAGTG
>NYZO01000028.1 GCA_002687185.1 archaeon
CCTGCCGTATCAAAACTAATTCTATCATCTCGCCTTAACACTTTAACTCCTACGACTCCAACTTTAGGATCTGACTCCATGACTTTGATTGCTTCATTTAACCAGTTAGGATCACATTCATTATCATCATTTATGATTACTATATATTCTCCTTTAGCAACGTTTATTCCGTCGTTATTACCACCACAGTATCCTCTATTTTCTTTATTCTCAATCAATATTACGTTAGGATAATTTTGTTTAACGTACTCAGCACTCCCGTCCGTTGAATTATTGTCTACCACAACTATTTCGATATTATCATACGTCTGTGAGTATAGTGTTGGCATAATAATATCAAAAAATTCCTTTCCGTTATAAGTTAAGATTACAACCGATACAAGCTTCTTCATTAATTTAACGATCCAAAATCCGCTATTTAAAGGTGATGAACACCCGCTACATATGAACCTAACTTTCATAATATTTTTATATTAGATTAAGACTCGACAATATCTTATGACAACAATTAAAGGGGTTAACATCAAAGATTTAAAAGTCATCCCTGACGAGCGCGGAAGACTGATGGAAATTTTTCGATCAGACGACCCACTATTTTCTAAGTTCGGCCAAGTTTATATGACCACAGCTTACCCTGGCGTTGTTAAAGCATGGCATTATCATAAGATACAAACCGATCATTTCGCGGTAGTCCAAGGCATGATTAAACTTGTATTATTCGACTCACGAGAAGATTCAGAAACAAAGGGCACAGTCCAAGAGATCTTTATGGGCACCAACAAACCAATTCTCGTTCAAATCCCAAACGGTGTCTATCACGGTTTCAAATGCATCGGCCAAAAAGAGGCTATTATTATTAATTGTCCTACCGAGGTTTATAATTACGAATCCCCTGACGAGCACAGAATCGACCCACACAAAAACGAAATCCCATACGATTGGAAACGAAAAGATGGTTAAAATAGCCTTAATAGGCGCAGATGGGATGCTAGGTTTCGCACTCAAAGAGACCATCCAAAAATCAGACAATGAGTTATTCGCTCTCACTCGCAAAGATTTAGACATAACAGATTCAAATTCGCTTAAAATTCTAAACGATATCAAACCAAACATTATCCTAAACTGCGCTGCTTTTACTAACGTCGACGGCTGCGAGGCCACTTCATTAGAAGCATACGAGACTAACAGTATCGCACTAATTAACTTAATAAAATCGGCTAATAAACACAACGCTTGTTTGGTCCATTTCAGCACAGATTATGTATTCGACGGCAACAAAGACACACCATACAGCACCGATGACAAACCCAACCCAAACTCAATCTACGGCAAATCAAAGTTAATGGGCGAATCAATCATCCAAACAATGTGCGACAATCACTTAATCATTAGAACTTCCTGGTTGTTTGGCCCAAACGGTAAAAACTTCGTTGATACTATTCTCAATTTAGCAGATAAAAACAAAGAATTATCTGTTGTAGACGACCAGCGCGGTTGTCCTACATATACGTTTGATTTAGCGGAAGCTACTATGAACGCACTCGACCAACGAGGGGTTATACATCTAACCGGCAAAACTGATTGCACATGGTTTGAACTTGCAAAGCACGTAATCAAAGAAAAGTCATTAGACAATACAGTAGCACCAATTTCCACATCTAAAGCGGTTGAACTCTTCAATTTAAAAGCTACTCGTCCAACGTATTCAGTCCTAGAATCAACAAAAGAGCTCAGAGGCTACGAAGAATCAGTCAAGGAGTATTTGAGTCAAAAATGAGAATCGTAGTCACAGGCGGCGCAGGTTTTATCGGCAGCAATTTCATCAAATATATGCTTAACAAATACCCAGATTACAAGATCACTAACATCGACAAACTAACCTACGCTGGCAACCTGGCTAATCTTACTGAGCTCAAAGACAACAAAAACTACACTTTTCTCAAAGCTGACATAAACGACGAAAAAGCTATGGCAAAAGTAACAGTGGATCAAGATTTAATCATTAATTTCGCTGCTGAGAGTCATGTTGACAATAGTATTACGTCCCCTAAAGCGTTCCTTGAAACTGATGTTTTTGGCACTTTCACTTTATTAGAACAGGCTCGCAAAAACGACATCCCTTTTTTCCAAATTTCAACCGATGAGGTTTACGGCCAAATTAGAGAAGGTTCATTCACAGAGAAGTCACGTTTAAATCCTAGGAACCCGTACTCAGTTG
The DNA here is from genome assembly GCA_002687185.1 of archaeon. Lineage (GTDB taxonomy): Archaea > Nanobdellota > Nanobdellia > SCGC-AAA011-G17 > GW2011-AR20. The sequence continues at coordinate 2,219 of NYZO01000028.1, forward strand.
CAAAGCTTGCTGCAGAACGATTGACTCACAGTTATTTCACTACCTACAAGCTTAAAACATTTATCACTCGCGGCTCAAACACGTTCGGTCCGAATCAACACACAGAAAAACTCATCCCTCGTTTTATTACAAACCTTCTAACTAACAAAAAAGTACCGGTTTATGGCACCGGTCTAAATGTTCGCGATTGGTTATATGTGTTTGATCATTGTAGCGCAATCGACACAATTTTCCATAACGCAAAGCCTGGTTCTTTGTTCAATATAGGTGGTGGTAACGAGCGTACTAACCTTTGGATCACAAAATTTATATTAAAAGAGCTATCTCATTCAAATAACATGATCGAATTTGTAAAAGACCGCCCAGGCCACGATTTCCGGTACGCGCTCGATTGTCAAAAGATCAAAGACGAACTAGGCTGGCAACCAGAATCAACATTTGAGTCGTCTCTAAAAGACACTATTAAATGGTACAAAAAAAATACAGCTTGGTGGCAAAATGGTTAAAGGAATCGTCCCAGCCGGCGGTTTAGGCACACGCTTGATGCCACTCACAGCAATCACACACAAACATTTATTACCTGTTTACGACCAGCTAATGATTTTCTATCCGCTCAAGTCTCTCATAAAGGCAGGCATTAAAGATATAATGATTATAACCTCGCCCGAATGCGAGAACGACTACAAAAGAGTGTTAGGCAACGGCGAAAGTTTAGGAATCAACCTCTCTTACGCATTTCAAGAAAAACCAGGCGGCATAGCCCAAGCAGTCGGTTTAGCCAAAGATTTCGTAGGCAAAGACAAATGCGTTGTTCTTTTAGGCGATAACATTTTCGAAGACGATATAACAGAGGCTGTCGAGAACTTCAAAAATCAAGAAAAAGGCGCAAGAATATTTCTCAAAGCCTGCTCAGACGCTTATCGTTATGCAGTAGCCGAGGTGAAAGATAATAAAGTAATTAGTTTAATAGAGAAGCCTAAACCCGAAGACGCCAAATCAAACCTGGGTCAAACTGGTTTATACATGTACGACAATCAATTATTTGACATTATTAGCACATTAAAGCCTTCAAAGCGTGGCGAACTAGAGATCACAGACGTACAAAACCAATATCTAACCCAAGGCACTTTAGAGTATGAGGAAGTTAAAGGTTACTGGATAGACGCGGGAACTATCGACAGTTTATACGATGCTTCTAAATTAATTAGAGACAAAAAGAAAGAGTAATGAATGAATTAAATGTCCATAACCTTTAAAAAACAAAACCTAAGCTATAATTAAATCATTTAAGGAAATAAACTATGAAAGTTGCTGATTACACATTAAGCGTCCCAAGTGGTGTTCGTTTCAATTGGGAAGACCCGTTTATCCAAGTAAAAGACCGTGAGGCACACGGTTATAATCTCATAGGTATCCAAACAGGGGTAGCCTATTCAGAATCAGAACAAGATCAATTCGTTGATTTTCTCACAGACCGCCATCACATTACACTCGGTTTTAATATGGGTGGGGTATACGGTAATATGCCTAAGGAAACTTACGAAGGCATTATCCAATCAGTTTCCAATCTCCGCAAGCGTCTTGGTGATCAAATAAGCCCTGAGCTTGGAATGAAGTTCCAGTCTATGCTTGACCCCCAGACCCGGGTCCTCGACGATAAGAACATAAGAGCCAATATTAATTCTCCGATGACGTTTGAAGAATATAGGGGTAGGTTAAATGGATGTATCTTCATTATGGACGAATTCAACGCATTAACCAAAAAGCATGACCTCATTCTCAATCCAGAGGTTCACCCTCGACCAGATTATATGAATCTAGCAAACAATACTTCTATCGAACCAGATCCTTACGGCCGTTTCAGTCAAGGCTGGGCTGTCCACCCTACTTTCATGGGATTACCTTTCGCAAACGCAAAAGAGATAGTGATGATTATGTCCGGGTTCGACAATGCAAAGATGCAACTTGATATTGAACACCTAAGCCAAACAGTTGAAGCCGGCAGTTTTCTTAATTATGAAGACTCAACCAACGGTATAAGACATTTTGGCTCTCTCACAAACGAACAGCAGCGTACCTTAATAAACAGCTTTGGTTGGGAATATCATGAAGATGATATATTGTTTGATTACTCTAACATGACAGATGATGAAACTATTTTCATGGAACAGTTCGGTTACGTAGTCCGTCAAGACCAACCACCAATTTATAATCAACCTTTAAGCCTTGAAGGAGAATTGCAACTCTTAGAAAAATCCAGAGTCCCTATCAGCTCAGTTAATATTGGTTTCCAAACAAGTCGAGGTGTTGTCTTGACTATTGACGGTCGTCCAAGACATATTATAAACTCGCATAAGCCTGGCATTACTGAACCTTACGTCACCGACGATCAAGTAAGAAAAAAAATGTTAAAGGATATCAAGTTCACTTATGAATTAGTAGTGGCCTTTATGGAACGTAATGGTATAGATGAAGTAGAGTACGAGCCATATTGTAACACTGACCGAGAGAAAGAAAATAAATTAGTATACGATGGACCAGTGTGGAACGAGCAAGCAGAAATAGCTTTGAAACAGATGGATGAACTTATAATCGAAGCAAAAAATCGTCGTCCACCCCACTTTATTATGTCAAGATAAGACAACATCTGATGTATAAACCAACAACTTTATAACATCTTATCTAACGCACAGTTGAATGTTTCAACACGCAAAAACTCCTCTTGGCATTGTACAAAATTTCGTCAAGGTATTCACCCATCGTAACGGTTTCACGCATCCTAACATTCGCAACGGCAAATTCGATGAAAGTGAAAACGGCCAGGCACAAAGGGCGTTTTATGATTATCTTATAGAAGAGGGTTGGTCTGTCTCACACGGATTTGGTTACAAGAGCCAAATTGCTACATTATACAAAAATAACGGCCTACTGAAACGCTCCCATTGCCGGTTTTATCAACAAAAGAAGCCACAATTTAGCATTTATTTTACGCTCTCTCTTATCCACATAGAATACAACACTCGTGACACTACCATGCCAGAATACGCAATTGATAAAGAAAACGAGCTACGTCCAATAACAACTATCCTTCATTTAGGGAAGAAAGCAGACGACGATGAACCAGGTTTAGAAGACTTAATTAAAAATAGCGGCCTTAAAAATCGCACAATAGAACTACTCCTAAATCAAACGATTCCTGCCATAGGCGCAAAGAAAAAACATTAAGCAGCCAAACTTTGTTTTTTATATTCTCTATCAATTAACGATAACTCAAACGGCATCCCAAAGTACCTTAATTTCCATCTAACATTTGATATTCCTCTCATCACGAACAGTCCAACTTTACGGTACAGCGAATCAGCAATTTTCTCAGTTTCTTTATTATAGAATCTAAAACGTGTTACATAACTTAATAATTTCAAATACTTTTGTTTATCTTCTGTTATCCACGGTAGATTTTGACTGGACTGAAAATAAGTGTAATTTGCCCATTGCTCCATTGTTTGCGGCGGTTTGAACCCATGTTCTTTAGCTAACTCATAGAGTGGTGTGCCAGGATACGCCATGTATTGAAATATTCCACTAATCCACGCGTCAGGGTTTGCGTCCCTCATTTTATCAATCAACTCAATAGTAGAGCGTAATTCTTGCTCAGTCTCAGTAGGGATCCCGCACATAAACGTAAACATTGCTGTAATGTTATAATCTTTGCATTTTTTGGCTGCAACGACTGCGTCTTGTACTTGTATATCTTTATGCATCAAGTCCAACAACCTCTGACTCCCAGACTCGATTCCAAAGGTCAAGTAAGAACACCCACTATCCTTTAATAGCTTCAAAAACGCCGGATCAGCCCTAGCCATATGATCAGCTCGTTGTGTCGACCCCCATTTAATCTTAATATTGCGCTCAATTAATCCGTTGCAAATAGCTTCTACTCGTCGTTTATCTGTAAAAAAGAAATCTTCAACGAAATAGACACCTTGCACGTTATGTTCTTTATATAATGTCTCAATCTCATCTAGAATAATCTCTGCTTTTTTAGTTCGCCATTTCTTCTTATTAAACATTATATTATAGCAGAACCCGCATCTATACGGACATCCTCTACTAGTGACCATAATAACAGTCCTATCAACGCCGTAAGAGGGTCGAATATACTTTTCTATATCTATTAGATCCCATCTCGTTCTTGATTCTGTAAGGTCTACTAATTCAAACTCTTTATTTAGTATTTGTTGTCCGTTTTTTTTAAACCCAAGCCCTTTAATCCCATCCAATGTATCTTGATTTTCTATTCGTTGTAATACGGTTGGTAGTACTACTTCTCCTTCTCCTAGTATGATACAATCTACTTGTTGTTCAGCAAGCGTTTGTTCTGGAAAGAACGTTGGATGCGTCCCTCCTAAAATGGTCATGGTTTGTGGGTTTTGTTTTTTAATGAACTCAGCAGTTTGCATAGCATTCACAATTTGATAACCAGTAAAGCACGATATACAAGCGCATAACGAGTCATTTAGATGTTTTAATACTTCTTTACGCCAATCTTTTTCTATTCTTTGATCAACTATTACTGGTTCGTACCCTGCTTTAAGTAAAAAATCAGCAAGATCCATGAATGCTAAAGGTGCGTGCGGTTTAGGCGGATCGATCCCTGTTTTGGGGTATATTAAAAGCACTTTTCGCGACATAAGCACAAACAAGGCTCTAAACAGTTTAAATCATTTGTGGATGTAGTCAAAAAATAATTAACTTATAGTTTCCATTAACAAAAAAGTATCCCAAGATAGTTTTATACAAGCTATAACCTTATTAAACAATTGATAATCCTCACAATACTATGGTATACAAAGAGAATCCCGATTTAACATCAAAATATCCTGCAATCGACGGTATAGCAAAAGAAGGCGAAGGAAAAATACAATCACAAGAAGCTATTCGTCGTGATGTTGAAGAAATACTCAAATTACCGGACGCAGAATTCAACACATGGCATAAAGAAAAAATGGGTCACGCACAATCATTGTACACCATAGTATCAGGCATAGGTGATGTACCCAATCTAGGATACGGGTCAGAAGAGTATACTATGAAAACAGGTTCAACAACACTACATAGTTTGACCCAAACACTCGAACAAACAATAGACTTTTTAGAAAAAATAGCATTAGTCAGAGCCAATAGAAAAAAAGAATAATTATTCTTTATCCCCATAATACAAATCACACATATCACACATCAACGGCACTTTATTTTTCTTTATAGTGTCCCTAAAATTCCTATACCGTTCATTATTCCACACAGCCCCAACCCCATCTTGGACTACATTCCCTTGATTAAACTGCTCAACAACCTTCTCATAATCACCCATTTGCGTAATCAAACAGCAAGGCAACACGTATCCGGACGCGTCAATATACATCGAGTTTTGCGACATGGTACATTTCTTGATAGGTTGTTTTTGTTCACTCACAAACGGGTTAGAAAAGCTCAACGATATTCCTTTTTCGCTCGCTTTTTGCAACGCTTCTTTTTTATACCTTTGAAAGTCTCTCTCAAGCGCTTTGAGTAGCGTGTTCATTTTATCAACTACATACAATTGCGGTATATCAATGATCTTCACTCCCATCTCAGCAACTAAATCAACTAAGCGCGGCAATTCATTAATATTCTCACTGGTTGGCACAAACCTCAGGTTCAGGTTAGGCAAAGTCACTCCTAATTCTTTTTTAACAGCCACAAACCGTTTTATGTTCGCTATTGTATCTTCAAACGTAGCACCAACACGCATTGCTTCGTACGTTTTTTTCGTAGCACCATCAAACGATATAAATATATTATCAACTTTCAGGTTTATTAGCTCTCGCACATAATCCTCTTTCATCAACGTAAAATTATCAGCAAACGTAACCATCGCCCCTTTTTGTTTCAAATATTTAATAATCTCAAACGTATCTTTATTGAGTAGTATCTCTCCAATCCCAGTCAGATTAAAGAGTAAAAACCGTTTAAACAACCCTATTGGCAACTCTTTCTCAATACTTTGCACAACCCCTCTCACATGCTCTAGCGTCATCATCTTGGGTCTTTGTGTAAGATCTTTATGCGTACAAAACGGGCAAGCTAAATTACAAGCAGTGGTCAGTTCAAGTTGATATTTAAGCGGAATGCCTGCAATTTTTTCAAGACCTAAATAGAGTGTCGGATAAAGGTTACTAAGCCTCGCACTTCGATAGATTACAGACTTTATCGACATAAAGTAAACCATCAAAGCTTCGTTTAAAAGGCTTATGGACCACTTCTAGCTTAATCCACTTTTCTTCTTCATGAAAGCAAATCCTAAGATCACAAGCAACGCAACAACCACAGCAACGATTATTAACACAGTCCGTGACACAGCCGCTTTCTTTTCAGCCTCATACACTGGCGGTTCAATCGGCGCTTCAAGCTCCCCAGACTCCCCTTCAACTTCAGCCACTGCTGCTGCATCTTCTGCTGCAAGCGCTACTGCTCCGGCAAGCTTTTTAACAGTCATCTTAACTTTATCATTCTCGTCAATTGAATCAATTGTCACACTCACGTCATCTTCACCATCAGCGTTCAAGTCAACATTCTTAGTCTCTCCTTCACTTATGATTAAAGTCACTGGTTCAGAGCTTAATACAAGCCGTACTTGTTTGCCCATGACAGCTTTCACTTCAACAGTGTGTTTAACTCCACCCTCGAATGTAAAGCTACTTGATCCACCGTTTGACACAGAAACCGTACCTGTTTCAACTTTTGAGAAGTCAATATCAAATCCGGTATCACTTGGAGTTGTATCATCTTCAGTTGTCGTAGTCGTTGTGCCACTACCGCTGGATCCTCCGCCGCTACTTGTTGTAGAATCACCGCTTGCTGTTGAAACTGTAAAAGTCCCTGTTTTAATCTCTGATTGTTTACCTACATTATCAGTCACTCTACAAGAAACCGTATAGGTCCCTGAAGTCAATGTTTGTGATCCTGAGAAAGTATAATCCGCTCCACAAGCAACCGCTGTATAATCTGTAACTAAGTTACCTTCACGCTCAAGTTTAAGTGCGCATGTAGAAGCATCTCCGCCTGTACATTGGTAAACTATAGATTCTTGATTATTTATGGCCGTCACAGAAGGCGCTGTAAGTGTCGATGATGGCGGCGTACCATCCAATGTAAAGTTGTATGACCCAGCAACCAGCTCATAATCAGTTTCATTATAGTACAAATTCGGTGCGATCACTGCGAATGATACCTTAACTGTATTATTAGAATCAAATGTATCAAGCGGTATAGTCACATTAAATCTATAAGGCGAGCTTGTATCAGTTGTACTCATATTCAAATCCATTCCTGCCACCGATGTACTACGTACTGGCCCATCTATAGGCCAAGCCGCACTAGATGTAATATTAGATGAATTATAGAGTAGCGTCACGTTAGTTGTATCTACATCTGCCCCTGTTAATACTAAACTCACTGTATAGTTAGCGACTGTATTTGCTATAAGCTCACTACCTCCGTCAAGTGACGAAATACTATTTGTACCTTCAGTCACGTTAATTCCACTAATAGTTGGTATATTACCTGTATCATTAACTGAGAAGTTAAATGTTCCACCAATGAGCTCATAATCAGTCACGTTATAGTATTTGTCGTTAGCAATCAGTATGAATTGCACGTAATCTGCCTTTTGGAACCCTCCCATTTTTAGAGTTGCATTGAATCTATAAGGTGACGCGGTATCAGTCGTGGTCATATTAAGGGTGGTGTTTACCCTAGCTCGTACATTAGCAGTGGTCAAAGTTTGATTACTCTTTGAAACATTAAAGTATAATGTCACATTCGCACTCTCAAGGAACGTATCTGTTAATACTACCGATATATTCAGATCACGTCCAGCCATAAAGAAATCACTACCTGTAAGATTCGTCGTACTTTTAACTCCATCAGACATATTTAATTCTGAATATGTTGGCGTTGTCCCTGAATCGTTTAATGTGAAGTTATAGAATCCGGACACATGTTCAAAGTCTGTTGTGTTATACGCTTCGTTGTGTATTATGATTCCAAACCCTGTATAATTGCCAATAGTTGCAACAAATCCTGCAGGTATTGTCGCATTAAACCTGTACGGTGATTTAGTATCAGCAGTGGTTGCGTTAAGGATATAAAGGTCTGAAGTAGGTTCTCTTACTTCTGTTGATCCATCAACATAGCTCTGTGATGCATTATTTAGTATAACTGTCACATTCGTTAGATTAACCACTAAAGTATCAGTAACTGTGAATGATATGTTAAGTGGTCTATTATACTGCATATAATCACTTCCATCAAACGTGCTTACCTCTCTTGCACCGTCAGTTACGTTAATTTCGCTAATCGTTGGTGCTGTTGGTGTATAGACTGTCATTGCTGCACTAAAGTTTGATAATTCAGATGTGTTATCGTATATTGCTATAGTAAAGTTAATCGTTGTATCGCTTGCGACAACTGGCATGGTTAATTCGACATTCAAAGTCAGATTTTCGCCGACAGAGATGTTACTAACATTAGCATTACCTGTAGTAAGTCCATCAGCTGTTTCATTTCCAACAGCCCATACAATAGTACCTGCACCTAAGTTATAGAAGGTCAAATTTCCGCTGGCATCGCCACCAGTATAATTAGTAGTAGTAGTTGAATCGTTTGCTGCAACAATAGTATTATTAGGAAGAGTAATTGTAATATTCATAATTTCGTCAGGCCCTGCGTTATATATATGAAACGCAAATATCCTTGTTTCTGCAGACGCTGCAGCTGTTGCTGTTCTAACTCCGTCAGAGCTATTAATTGTTACGTTAGTTTGGTCTGGTATTGTTCCTACAGTCAAACCACCTGTCACTAAATACGCTAAAGAAAATAAAACAAACAATGTTGTTAATATAAGTACACCCTCTTTTTTTTCCATATGTTACACCTCTGATTATATATTTTAAAAATGCATATCACAAATGATATATAAATCTTTCTGAAAGATATATAGCGTGATGAGTCCCGAAATTAGTTGACACTTTTAAATATTCTATAGACATCACCAAGATTGGTGATGTACAGTGGAAAC
>NYZO01000029.1 GCA_002687185.1 archaeon
ATATGGTGCTTGCACTCATCGCCGGGATTACGGAATATAAATGATAAAACATTTCAAGAATCTCAACAAAAATTTATAACGGAATATAAAGATGTATGAATATAAATGTACTTTGGTTAGAGTTATTGACGGTGATACTGTTGATGCTTTAATTGATCTTGGATTTGACACCCAGGTAAAGAAAAGAATACGTCTACATGGTATTGATACACCTGAAACCAGAACTAGAGATAAAAAAGAAAAGAAGAAGGGTCTAGCTGCAAAAGCTAGATTGGTAGAGCTGTTGGAAGATAATAATAATAAGATGATATTAAAATCTAAATCATTAGGAAAATATGGACGTGTTTTAGGTGAACTGTTCTTGGATAAACAGGAAGATTTCTCTCTTAGTATGAACATGATACACCACACCTCTATTAATAGACTATTAATAACTGAAGGTCACGCTAAAGCGTATTTTGGTGGAAAGAAGAAATAATGAAAATTGATAATGATTTTTATGAAATAGTAATCGCCTATAACGTATTAACAGATGTCAGTTATTTATCGTCAGTAATTGATTATATACAACCACAATATTTTAAAGATGGTAATATTCGCAGTATTGTTAATGTTATTATTGATTATTATAAGAAAAGAGACGAAGTACCTACATTAACAGAAATTAAAGGCTATTTAACAACACCAGAGTTAAAAGATAATTTTAAAGCAGTAATTATATTGTTTACAGATTTTGATCAAAAATTTAATAAGGATGAATTATATGAAAACACTGAACGGTTTTTAAAAGAAAAAGCAGTGTATCATACATTATTAGATGTAGCTGACCACGCGACGGATGAAGATTTAGATACTAATATAGTGTTAGAGAAATTCGAAAAGTCATGCAATGTAAATTTAGCTACGGACATTGGACTAGACTATTTTGACGATATAGATATACATATTAAAGATCTTATAACAGTGGATAATACTATATCATCCAAATGGGAATGGTTGGACCGTAAATTAGGAGGAGGTTTCTTAGAAAATGGTCGTGCAATTTATGTATTCGCCGGCGAAACCAATATCGGTAAATCCATATTTTTAGGTAACGTAGCTAAGAATATTAGTGAACAGGGAAAAACAGTATTACTGATCAGTCTAGAAATGTCAGAGCTGGTATATGCTAAAAGATTAACAACTAATTTAACACAGATACCTATTAACGATTTACATAATAGAACAGATGATATTAAAGCGGTAGTTGAACAATATAAGCGTAATCATAATAATTCTCGTGTACTGGTAAAGGAATTCCCTCCAAATACAATAACGTGTAGTCATTTAAAAGGATATATTAAGAAAATAATAGATAAAGGTATTAAAATTGATACTATTGTTATAGATTATGTAAATTTATTAAGAAGTACCGTGGGTAATAATTCGTATGAACGCATTAAAGACGTAACTGAACAGCTAAGAGCGTTAACATATACGTTTGATTGTCCTATAATTACAGCTACACAGTTAAATCGACAAGGATATAATGAAATAAATCCTAGTTTAGACACGATAGGTGAAAGTATAGGTTTAGCCGCAACAGCTGATTGTATTTTTAGTATATGGCAGGAAGAAGAGGATGCCGAGCTGGGTATTATAAAGTTAGGTATTATGAAAAACAGGTTTGGTGAAAACTATGGTGGTATAAGCATGCGCATCGACTATAACACTTTGACATTATCAGAGGATAATACTTTTTCTGAAGACAGGGACATTAATACCGCTATGAGCACATTAGATTTCCTGTCAGATACTGAAAGTTGATATATAACAAGTGGTTATATAAATAATAATTAATATGAAGAAATATATGGTATTTACCGACTGTGATCTCGATGGGGTGGGTAGTTATTGTGTATTTAAGTGGTTTACTGGGAATAAAGATATACCATGCGAAATAACAACCGTTAATAATTTTAGAAAGACATTTACAACGTGGTTACAAAATAATAAATTGAGTAATTATGAGAGAGTGTTTATTTTTGATTTAGATGTACACGAATGTGCAGATTTAGTTGATGATAGTAAGATTACTATAATAGATCATCACGAGACACATGTAGATAATGCAAAATATAATAAAGCTACTACAATTCTTAAAACATATACTAGCTGTAGTAAATTAATATATAAAGAATTAAGCAAAGTATATCCTAAAGTAAAACTAACACCCCAGCAAAAACTTTTAATATTGATGATCGATGATTATGATTGTTACGAATTAAAGGTACCTCATTCATATGATCTTAATATAGTACTATGGAGCTATAAAGGAAAACGATTAGAAAAATTTGTTAGAGATTTTGGAACCGGATTTTACGGATTTACATCTTTTCATCAAAATATGATTGATTTTAATTATAAGAAAATAGCTAGATTAAAGAGAGAATGTAAAGTACATCAAGCATCTATACCTATAGGTGGCGATACATATAAGTTTGTTAGTACTTTTGCTGATTCATGTATTAACGAGATGGCCGATTATATACTCGACGTTCATGATGGAGATATAGGTTTAGTGGTTAACGTGAGGACCAAAAAGGTTAGTTTTCGAAAAAATAAAAGAGTAAAGATAAATTTAGGTAAATTAGCCAACCGATTGACCGATGGTGGAGGTCATGAATATGCCGCCGGTGGTATGCTTAATGAAAACTTCTTAGAATTTACCAAGCTATTTCAACCAATAGATTAATATATGGATATTGTAAAGACCATAATTAATAATACCGATCCAGTTCATATAGCGTATGAACGAGAATATGGTCATTTATTTTTATGTTTCTGTACATTTATATGTATTGTAAAAAATAAAAAGCTAAATTTACCAAACATATTTCTATTATTATTACAAGATAAAAATTTAAGGGAAGTTTTTAAATGTATATGTGATGTTGAGACTGACTATGAAGTTCTTAAATGTTTCCTCCAGCATGACCCAACGTTACATCGGTCTAAGTATATTAAAAACTTTTTAGCAGCGAACCAAGACTTAAGACTAACGTTCTAATGACTGATTTTGAGAAACGAATATATAATTCGTATTTAGCAGTAACACGCAGCATGAATGACAAACCTTTCCGCTTACGGAAAGACTTTAAGAAGTTCGAAGAGAAGCCAGAGTACATTTATGTAAAAAAGCTTGCAAATCTATTCAACAGACACCATAATATTAATATTGACGACTTTTTCAGGGCACCATTCACCGTGTATCAAGATCCGGAGATATATAGCATAAAATTTTATACAACACAGAAAGCAATTAAAGTATATAAAATATACCAAAACAAGTTGAAAACAAATCTAAAGTAATCTATAATATATATAACGTAAAAAATATGAACACATTCACGACATCAATGTTTGACAGCATCAAAGATGCTTTAAATAAAAGCAATACTGCTAATAAGACAGCAGACATCCTTAGAACAAAACCTGGGAATTCATATGAGGTAAGACTGTTACCCAATGTTGAGGACCCTGCTAAGACTTTCTATCACTATTATAGTCATGCATGGGAGAGTTTCTCCACCGGGCAGTATATTACTGCATTAAGCCCAACTACGTGGGGCGAAAGAGACCCCATCGCGGAGATGCGATTCCAAGCTCAACGTACAGGCACTGATCAAGAAAAAGCAAAGGCGACCGCAGTTGTTCGTCGGGAGCAATGGTTAGTTAATGTATATGTTGTTAATGATCCAACGGATCCGGAAAATAATGATACTGTAAAGATTTTACGCTTCGGGCGGCAGCTTCATAAAATTATTATGGATGCAATTGAAGGCGAAGATGCAGATCAATTTGGACCTCGAATTTTTGACTTAGGGAAGGAGGGTTCTAGTTTTCGTATTAGGTGCGACAAGCAAGGTGATTTCCCAACATATGTTTCTAGTAAATTCCTCATGCCGGCTGCTATTGATGGTGTTGATGACAAAAGATCTAAAGAAGTATATAGTACTAGCCATGAGCTTGAAACGGTATTCAAGGCTCGTACGTATGATGAGCTTAATAAGATGTTACAAGAACATTATTATTGTAATAATGGCCCGGTTCAAGAAGTCTCACCACCATCAAGTGATTACGGTCGGAAAGAAGCGGTAACTACTGATGATGATGATGATGAGGTACCTATGACGTTTGATAAAAAAGAAGAATCATCGTCTAGTGAGGATGATCCTTTAGAGGATGATAAGATCAAAGAGTTGTTAGCTGGTTTAGATGATGACTGATGAACCACCTCCAGGTTTAATACGAGACCATAACGAGCCACAACAGTTGGATAATACTGATGCGGCCGCAATCGCTAGCTTAATCAAAGTAGCCGGTGACACATTACACACCGTTGATAGTCAAAACGTAGGTGGTAATAGTAATATTAAAGCACTTCAAATGGACGGGAGACAACTAATTGGTAATTTACCAATTGATAGTCCACCTAAACCACAACCTACTACGGTACCTCCACCGGTTATATCGTCTCAATCGGCTCCTCCACAGCCGAGCCCTGTCCCGAACCCGGTTCCTCAGACCGTGCAACCACCACCGGTTGTAGAAAATCGTGTAGAAGTAGTTGCTGCAATGGAGGTGGCATCGGAGCTAGCGGATAGAGTTAAGAATTTAGAGGAACTGGTACCCGCTTTAAATAAATGTACTAAGTTTAAAAGAGGTATAAGTTATAATGTTACTACTGCAAAAGTAAAAGGCGAATATAAAGACCCGGCACTAATATTAGAATTAGTTGCTTCTTCTCTTGCATCTGGTGCGAGAAGTATTACAATTAAATTTAATGGTACTAAAAATACAAAACCGCGCTGATTTCCTAGGTCGCTTTCTTTCACCTATTAATAAATTGAGTGAGAGTGTTGTTTTAAAGGTTAGCGATAAAAAATATACAGCTATCACTTCTAGTAGTGATGGTACTTTAATTGTATATTGCACATATAAACAAAATAACGAACTGGATGATAATATATCACTTAATATACCTGATATATCAAAATTAATTAAAGTGTTATCCTGTATATCAACCGATAGTATAGAATTAAATTTTAATAACAATAATATTGAATATAAATCACCTAATGTTAGTTTTAAATATCATTTACTAGAAGACGGTATTATAGAAGTACCAGCTGTTAATATAACTAAGATTAAAAATATTGACTTTAATTTTAGATTTACAGTTACAACAAATACTATTAATCAATTAATTAAAGGGAGTACCTTTACAACAGACACTAATAAGATATATTTTAATACAAAAGACGGAAAAGTATATGGAAGTCTAACGGACAATCAACGACATAATGTAGATAGTTATAGTCAAGAAGTTAGCGATTCGTTTGCAGGTGAACCACTAGCTAGTGACTTAGCTCTTAGTTTTGAAAATATTAGAATGATTAGCGGAATCCGGTTTGATAAACTTAATGTTTTGGTAAATCCTGAGCTTAATGTATTTTTATTTGATATCGATTTAGATGATATCAAGATTAATATAATATCGTCCGGTTATATAAATTAAATGAAAAAAAAGAACAATATATATACATTATCTTATTTTAAGAAACGGTTAAAAGATAGTGGATACACAGTATGGGGCATTTTTAATAAGTATAGTGATAGTGATCCACGATATTGGACAGTACTTGTTAATCCAACTGTTGACTCTGTATATATAACTTGCTTTCTTAATAAAGAAGAACTTTGGGGATCACCGGAATTTGAATTAAACGATGGAGGTAAGAGTTTTCAAAAAAATTTAACTATACAGACATCAAGTATGGAAATTATTATTGATTTTTTGATTGATAAGGGTATAGTACCTGATACTAGCATTTATTGCGAGAATACATAAGTATTCAAGTAATGACAACTATTGGATCGAACGACAACTCTAAAAAGCCAAAGAGAAAAAAGGCAGCCAAACGAGCGAAAAAGATAGTGAAGAAGGAAGAACAGTCACCTGAGGAGGAACAATTTGATCCCGGGCTTAAGAGACAAATTCGCGCCGCGTTACAGCTACATTTAGACGAATTTGTAAAGAGAAAGAATCTATCTCATAAACAAGTCCAAGCTGTTAATTCTTTTATTGAAGAATATCTTAGCTGTTTTGTTTTATTAGGATACACGTATGATGGTTTCCCGGTGACTGTTGTAAATGCTAAGAGTCCAAAAGATTCAGATTCTTTAGGTACAATGCTCCAAAAATTCTTAATTATGAATATGGATGTACCACCACCTCCGAATATGTTTTAATGAAAATATTAATCCTCGGTAAGGGGTTTATAGGAAAACGTCTCGAGACATACTTATCTACTTTTTTTGAAGTTGAATGTATCAATAAAGCTGAGATTGATTATACCTCCCGGCAAGAACTAGAAAAATATGTATATTGGCAAGGGTTAGACGTTATTATAAATGCTAGTGGATATACAGGTAGCCCGAATGTAGATGCATGTGAAGATGATAAAGATAATACATGGAAATACAATGTAGAATCACCTTATAATATACACAGTGTATGTGAAGACCATAGTATTAAAATGGTACATATATCGAGCGGCTGTATATATGATGGATATAAAAAAACATTTACAGAGCAGGATGAGCCCAATTTCGGGATGTGGAGTGAATATAGTAGCTGGTACAGTAAAACAAAGCATGCTTCTGAAATGCTACTTAAAGACAAAGATGTTTATACAATGCGAATACGTATGCCATTTTGTGGTGACGATACTTCTAGAAATATACTAGTAAAATTATTAAAATACGACAATATTTTGAGTATGAGAAACTCTTTAACAGGTGTAGAAGATTTTTGTCAATTTATGTATTATTTTTTAACTAAAATTGATGAAATCTCACCCGGTATCTATAATGTTGTTAATCCTGAACCAATAACAGGTGAGAGGATAATAGAGCTATTATCAGGCTATGGATTATATAATTCTGAATGGAACATAATTACTCTAGATGAGCTATACGAAAAGCATACTAAAGCTAATAGGTCTAACTGTATTTTAAATACTGACAAAATTTCTAAGTTGAATCTTTCCCTTCCAAACACTATTAATAGCTTGGAACAACAGATACGATCATTAGTTAAGCAAAAGAAATGAAAAAGATATTAAACCAACTTAAAAACCTGGTAAATATAGCTAAATTAAAAAAGCCACCCAACACTTTAAAGAGAAACATGTATGCCGTAACACAAGGCACATATAAGGGTGAATTTTTAGTATATATAAATCAAAATAATGATAATATGTATTTCCTTTCATTACCTGACAATACAGTTAGGAAAGTACCAAAAAATAAGTTTCATTCGGCTGAAAAAGAGAATATAATAGAGTTTATTGAAAAAATACCAAGTGACGTATATGAAATCTGCATCGCACAATACAACAAATCGAAAACCAAAGAAGATCTTAATAGATTCAAGTAATCTATTACATAGAGCTCACTGGATTAGTGAGAATACGAAGAGCTCGGTCAATCCGGCATATATTTTCCTAACCAGTGTTAAAAAGTACGTAGAAAAATTCAATTCTTCGGAAATATACTCAATATGGGATAAAAGACTAGTAGAAGGTAAGAATTATCGGGAATTGCTAACGAAAGAAAGCTATAAGGGTAATAGAGATAAAGAAAGATCTAAAAGAGTATA
>NYZO01000030.1 GCA_002687185.1 archaeon
GAATCAAGCGATATTGACATTGCAATAGAAGTAGTCGGAAACAAAGAACTACAAATCAAAGAATTAACAACCATCTCCAAGTTAGGCTACAGAAAAAACGTTGTAGTAAACGCACATATTTTTTCAAGAAGTAAGATAGACAAAAACGTATTCGCAAACATTGCTAATGGGATTGTGTTACAAGGATTCCTCGAAGTACAACCCAAATGAGATTTAAAAGACAAGACAAAAAGAACGCATTAAGTATTATCGAATCAGCAAAAAGCGAGATAAAGTTTACACTAACACTACCTATAAAAGAAGAATCTGGACCGACTATCATTAGAAATATTTATGAGAGCTTCAGGATGTTAGGCGATGCGTTATTAGTAAACAAGGGCATCAAATCAGAAGACCATCTAGCGCCGATAAAATAATTCCTAACTTTAAATGTAGAAACAAACAGACCAATTCAAGTTATTGACAATTTACGAAGGCTTAGACATAACATCTGATTTGACGAACTTGCGAAGCAAGTTGGGCGAGTGTGCAAACGAGCCGTTAAATCTTTGTTAGGCGAGGCGAGGACCGCAGTCCGAGAGCGTAGCGTCCCCCTGAGCTACGAACCAGCTTTTAGTTTTCTGATTATAGAATGAATCCCCCAGCCCAAAAGAAACCCTATGATAATTAAGGGAAGAAAAAAGAAGAGAATAAGAATACCATCGCAAAGTTTCCCTTTACATGATAGTTCTAAATTGTAAACGAAAAGGTAAACCATCTGTACACCTACCCATCCCCCACCAATAAATGAACTAAGTCCTCCAAAGATTGCACCGACATAACTTCCCCACATTTTGAACGGATTATATGATTTTTTGATTTCATCTACCATGTTACTATTTTAATTGAACTGTTATAAATAACTTTCTATATACTACGAGGATCTACGGATGGATTATTTTAAAGCTGGCTCGAAATTTTGTTTAACATTAATTATTACGGTTACAAGCCTCAATTAATTGAAGTCAAAGAAGCAATCTCTATAGCGAACGCTTGTTTTATTCCACTTTCAAAAGCCATCACAGAAAAGATATCAAAGTAACAGTCACAATGTCTCAAAACCAAAGGTATAATAAGAACTACGACAACTATAAAGCAACATGGGCATCGGAAGTTTTTTCAAACCAAACAAAACAAAGAGTTTGTTGCTAATTCCAATACTAATAATAACATCATTCATCCCTATCTTCCCAACAAGCGGTTTTCTAGGATCAGGTATAATACCTCTCATAATGGTTTATGGAATTTATCTGATCAGTTCAGGATTTGGGGCATTTACAGAGCCAGATTTCATTCTCACACTTATTATCCATATAGTAATTTCATACATATTAGCCTGCGTTATCGTATCTTTAATACATAAAATAAAATCAAAAAAAGTTAATAACATCAAACCTTCAACGTAAAAACATTTTCAAGCTTGAAACAGTACATGTTTTGGATATCTTAATTTAGGTTTAGGTTCATCTGCTGCGTACCCAACGGTCACTAACACACTTGGAATAAGATTCTCAGGAAGCTTTAGTATTTCGCTATAAGCTTTCGGATCAAACCCTTCCATCGGGCACGAATCAAACCCTAAAGATTTAGCACCGTTGATTGCATTCCCAACAGCGATATAAGTTTGTCTTTGCGCCCATGACAATTTCCCTTGTTCATCAAGCCCTGCTTCAAACTTTTTCATGACATCTATATACGGCATAATATTTTCTTGAGGCACTCCACTTTTCCCCATCAGTTTAGCATACTCATCAATTCGTCCTTTAACATCTAAGTTAGCACAAAACACAAGTAAATGTGAGCATGTAGTGATTTGTTCTTGCCCAAAGGACGCAGGCATGAGTTCTTTTTTTACAGCATCATCAGTAACAATTTTTATAACGTACGGTTGCAATCCAAACGACGACGCCGACATTCGAATAATTTCAAGTAACTGATCAATTTTCTCCCCAGACAAGACCTGCCCATCAAACCTTTTGGTAGCGTACCTTGTTTCAACAATCTCTTTAAATTCCATCTTCAAATCAGCGACTAATCTTATATAAAAGAACTTCTATCTTATTTTCTCTTGTTCAGACCATAAGTTAAACAGTTCAGGTTCAATGTCTAATATATCTTTTACTGACGATATCCCTACAAGTTTATTTTCATGCACTACCGGCAATTGTTTAATACCATGTTCTTTTAAAAGTATCAAAGCGTCATAAATATCAGTATCAGGTGTAACTGTAATTAACTTCGTACTCATAATCTCTTTTACAGGCGTCTCAAGTTTCAATCTTTCTGCAGTAACTTTAAACACTATATCTTCTTGTGTAATAATTCCATTAATTTTCCCTTTATCCATTATAACAAGCGACCCTAACCCTTCTTTCTTCATAATTTTCGCACATTCTTCAACGGTTGCATGATCAAATACAGTAACAGGACTTTTAGTCATCGCGTCTAAAACACTCATTCCAGTTTTCATACTTATGTTATAGTCTTCTAAGATAATAAAGTATCCTATCCTCAAACCTATAGGTTCAACAAAACAAATGAAATCCGATCCACTTATAAAGCCATTTCCCTATTAGTTTTAACGTATGAAACAAGCAATAACTCTACGCAAAGAATTGATGCAAGAGACTAAAGAACGCCTCAAAACAAGCATTAACGAAGAAACCATGCTCATTCAAATGTATCAAACGGTACGAGAATTAGAACATACTATAAACAATTTAATGATTAAGCTAAAAAATTGGTTTTCTTGTTATCTTCCAGAGATTTATACTACAAAAACACAACAAGAAGCTTTAGATATTATCCTTAGCGATTCTATAGAAGAAAGCAAACAAAAACTTAATTTAAAAGATTCTATCGGCACAATTAATAGAACAGGTTACGAGCAAACAATCAAGTTCGCAAAATCTATTCAAACACTGATCAAAACAAAAGAACTAATAGAGGAACAAATAGAAGAGACCACAACAAAAATCGCACCGTCTATTTGCAATGAAATAAGCGGAAAAACTCTCGCTCAACTATTAACTAAAGTCGGCACTATTAAGCGTCTAGCTAACATGCCAAGCTCAGCGATTCAATTATTAGGCGCAGAAAAAGCATTGTTTAGGCATCTTCAAAATAATAGAAACAACCCACCAAAATACGGTTTATTGGCAGGCGAAGTTCAAGCAAAAACTCCAAAAGAGCGCGCTAAAAAAACAAAACAACTATCAGCGAAGGTAACACTTGCTGCACGGAAAGATTACTATGGAACAAACAAAACATAAAGGCATCTACAGCACATGGCAAGACAAAAATAACTTACTGTTAACTAAGAGTCTCACAGGTAAACAAAGTAGATTCAAAGAAGACACAATTGATGAAGACGGCACAGTTTATCGTGTTTGGGACCCTACTCGTTCTAAATTAGGTGCAGCAATTGCTAAGAAACTTCGATATCTCCCTATCCGCCCTGGCATTACTGTTTTATACTTAGGCGCTGCAAACGGTTACACTCCAAGTTTCGTGTCTGACATTCTAGGTGAAAAAGGGTTATTGATTGCACTTGACCATACTGCTTGGGTTGTTCGCGATTTATTTTTACTTACAGAGAAGCGCTCAAACATGATAGCATTACTCGAGGACGCCCGAAAACCTAGCCAGTACGCAAAAAAACTACCAAAAGTAGACTGTATATATCAGGACGTAGCCCAGCGTGACCAAACAGAAATTTTCATGAAAAACGCAGATTCATTATTAAAACCTCGTGGTTATGGTATTTTATGTATTAAGGCTCGTAGTATTGACGTAACAAAAAACCCTCACGAAGTATACCAAACAGAACGATCTAAATTAATGAAAAAATTCGAGATTATTAGCATGTTAAACCTAAATCCATACGAAAAAGACCACAGTTTTATCATCTGTAGAAAATTAAAATAAAACGCTATCACTGTCGAATAGAAAAACTTTTAAACCAAATTTGATGATATTAAAAAAATGAATCGCGACTCTAAATCATACACTGTTTCCTTAGATCGAATTACAGTAAATGAAGAAAAAATCTACTCTCCACAAATATTTGATAGTAGAGATGATTACCTTAGACATAAAAGAACCACAGGAAATGCAAAATCCGTAACATCATTAAGGGTTTATCATAACGTCACCCAAAACCACTTCGCAGCCCTAATTAGAATCTCAACCGAACTAAAAAACAATGATATTAACGAATCAGAAATCGAAGAAAAATTAAACCAATATTTAACCCAACCGGAGGAACCAAAAAAATGACCCAACAAATGCAACCAATCTTTATTTTACCAGAGAACACCCAACGTACTACTGGCAAAGACGCGCAGCGTAATAATATAGCAGCTGCAAAAGCAGTAGCTGAAACTGTAAGAACTACCTTAGGCCCAAAAGGCATGGACAAAATGATCGTTGACTCATTAGGTGATGTTATAGTTACAAACGACGGTGTAACAATTCTTAAAGAAGTCCAAGTTGAACATCCAGCAGCAAAAATGATTGTTGAGATCGCAAAAACCCAAGAAGAAGAGGTAGGTGACGGCACAACTACAGCAGTTGTTTTAACAGGTGAGTTATTAAAGAACGCTGAACAATTATTAGACAAAGAAGTTCATTCTACTATTATTTCAAAAGGATATAGACTAGCAGCAACAAAAGCTAAAGACGTAATCGAAAAGATGGCTGAAACTGTGAGTGAAAAAGACGAAGATATCCTAACAAAAATCGCGTTAACTGCAATGACTGGCAAAGGCGCAGAATTAGCCAAAGAAAAACTAGCAAAATTATTAGTTGAGGCTGTAAGCCAAGTCCAAGAAGGCGGCCAAGTTGATTTAACCGATATTAAGATCGAAAAAAAGGTCGGCAACGGTGCAGAAGATTCTGAGCTAATCAAAGGAATTATTATCGACAAAGAGCGTGTCCACTCAGCCATGCCTAAGAATGTTAAGAACGCAAAAGTAGCTTTGCTTGACACAGCATTAGAGATCAAAGACACTGAAACTGACGCAAAGATCCAAATCAACGATCCAACGCAACTGCAAGCGTTTGCAGAACAAGAAGAAAAAATCATTAGAGACTTAGCTGACAAAGTAATCCAATCAGGCGCAAACGTTGTAATTGCTCAAAAAGGCATCGATGATATGGCACAATACTTCCTAGCAAAAGAAGGCATTTATGCTGTCAGACGAGTCAAAAAAAGCGACATGGAAAAACTAGCTAAGGCGACTGGCGCAAGAATCGTAAGCAACCTAAACGAACTATCCAAAGATGACCTAGGCGAGACTGGTTTTGTTGAGGAGATTAAAGTGGGCGATGAAGACATGACTTACGTTAAAGAATGTAAGAATCCAAAAGCAGTTACTCTGCTCATTCGAGGCGGAACTCAACATGTGGTTGACGAGATAGAGCGTTCATTAAACGACGCGTTAGGCGACATCGTGGTATCTCTCAAAAGCACCAAAGTATTAGGCGGCGCAGGCGCCCCTGAAGTTGAAACAGCCCGTGAACTTCGTGCGTATGCAAACAAACTCCGTGGCAGAGAGAAACTAGCGGTGTTAGCATTCGCTGAGGCGATGGAAGTAATCCCTCGCACATTATCTGAGAATGCAGGTCTTGACCCGATCGATAAATTAACTGATCTTAGTGCAAAGCACGAGAAAGGCCATAAATGGGCTGGAATTGATGTGTTCACTGGCAAAGTCATTGACGCATGGCAAGAGGGCATAATCGAGCCTGCCAAGATCAAAACTCAAGCTATTAAATCTGCAGTCGAGGTTGTTGAATTAATTTTACGAATTGATGACGTAATCTCAACCAGCGGCACTGGCGCTGGCGCACCGCCTCCTATGCCACCAGGTGGCATGGGCGGAATGGGCGGCATGCCTGAAGGCATGATGTAAATTTCTTCTAGATCACATGGTTCGTCGTAAAAAAAGGACTGGAAAAATTCAGGTACGAAGTCACGGCAAAAAGTTCCCAACAGACCCGAGATTACGTTTAGATAAACTGATTTTAGCGCTAAACACAGAACCTAAGCAGTTACTAACTCTAGCATGTGCAGACAAAGACACTTGGAGAAGTGGATCTGATTTATTGCATGAATGGAATAATCTAGAAGTTAATTGGACGCCTCGAACTACTACATTGAATAATTACTGCATACATTCCCTGATGCCAAACGGATTAGCTCGCGGCCAGAGTATCCTCTTCGACGGCACTAAAGAGCTTGTAAAAAGATTCAAGCTATCAAATGAGGGTCATCACTACGGCAGGTTTGCTGCAGCTTTAATGCTAAATTATTGTGTAGAGAATCAAAAGAGTCTATACGAAATATTTGGAAGTAGTTCATCAAATAATGATTCCTGTGCACCCCTCACACGTCTACAAATCCTTGAACTAAGAGCGTTAGGAATTACAAGTACAAAGCAACTAATTTCAGGCCTAAACCTTAACATTAGAAGTATTTGGAGTAATAGATTAGCATTAAGGTCATCCGGCATAATTAAATACGAGCCAAAAGTCGGAGGGAAAGCTCCAATTGTAGAGATTACTT
Source organism: archaeon (assembly GCA_002687185.1). GTDB lineage: Archaea > Nanobdellota > Nanobdellia > SCGC-AAA011-G17 > GW2011-AR20. The sequence continues at coordinate 6,608 of NYZO01000030.1, forward strand.
CTTCAGGTAAAAGTTTCCTTGAAAACTTAATATCCCCTCTCATCCAACTATGTACAGGTTCAGTAGAAGATATTACCAAAAGTACTTATACCAAATTTCAAGACAGACCAACTCTACGTAAATATGCAAAAGAAGCTACCCGCCTTTATCAAAACGTTTCTAAACGAATCAAGTAATGATAACCATGTTAATACGTTGTAATTACTCACTAGAAACAATATACCTTTTTATACGAGTACGAGCTACCAGTCTTAGAAATGGCAGCTAAACGCACAACAAAAGACGAAAAATTACTTCATGCATTAATCGAACAGAATTTAGTTTTATCAAAAAAATCAGCCAAATTAATTCGAAGCGTCAGAACCCTAACTGACCGTGTTGACAATTTAGTGTCCATCTTCGAGAAAGCAAGCAAAGAGATTGGCAAAGTTGAAACATCTGAAGACATGTTACGATCATTATCATCGAGTTTAAATCAATTACTCGACCAGAACAAAACTATCGCGTCTGGTTTAATCGCACTAGAACAATACATTAGAAAACGCTCCCAACCAGAGGTAGGTCCAATTTAGTTCCATGTCATCTGAACCTTTTTTTTTATACGAAGACGAAAGTTACACTAAAGAATTAAACGACATAGCCAAAAACTTAAACAAAAACCCTCCAAAAATATCAAGAGAAGCTATCGTATTGAAACAGATTTTATTAACCGCCATTAAACAACAAAAAAAACCAAAGAAAAAGAAAACTTTTCAGCCTAAAAAAATCAATAGCATTCTCCCAACATTCCACCAAATAAAACCTATAGCCCAACCAAAACCTACTTTACCTACACCTTCTAGTGCAAACTTAGTCAACCCTCTAGGCACAATAGCCGTACCTTCCCCTCCAACAGAGCATTAATACTAAAAAAGACTCATCAAATCAAAAACCGCTAGACTCACCTTAATTTCACGCCTTAAGTTTATATGCATAACTTGGCTTTTGCGCTTCTTTTAGAACTACTTTTTTCTTAAGAACTTCACCATATTTAATCATTCGTTGCAAACTTGCTTGCACACTACCAAGCGATATTTTAGCTTTTTGTGCAATTTCTTTACTAAGTAACCAACCGCCATTATCGTTTAGAATTTTTTCAACTTCGGCTTGTCCCATGTTAATTTACTACTAAAAAAAGACTATTTAAATGTTTGCAATTATGGTGTTCACTAGAAGAAAATCAAGGTCAGAGCTTAGGACAAATAAATCCGAAGACCATCTAATCCCAAGTTGCTCCCTTGTTAATTGGACTTAATCACTTTACACATATAAACTTTTTCTAAAAAACGAGTCATTATTTTATCACATTCAAGTGAGAATTAATCAGCGGTAAATACTTCAAGCTGCTCTTCAACTTCTTTATCGTCTTTAATTTTGCCTTGTTTTTTCAAGAATTCTTTTGCAAGTATCCAAAGCACTAGTCCCAGACTTTTCTTTCCTTTGTTATTACATGGCACTACAAAATCAAGATAATTAGTTTCGTTATTAGTGTCACACATCCCAATGACTGGTATCCCTTGTTTGCTTGCGTCTCGCACTGCATTTTTATCAGGCCACGGATCAACTACTAGCATAAGTTTTGCTTCGATAAAATTATCTAAATCTGGATTGGTTAAGATTCCTGGTGGATACCGTCCGACAAACACTCTACATCCGATTAATTCAGCAAATAGCTTGACTGCATCCCATCCATTCTCTCGTCTACATACTATAACTATATCTTTAGGGTCAAATTGTGCCATGAAATTAGCTGCAAGCCCGAGTCTTTTATCAATTTCTTGCACGTTTAAGACTGCCAATCCATCTGGCCTTACTTTATAGATAAACTCGCTCATATATTTAGTCCGAAACTTAGTCCCTATATGTATCCCTACTTTTAAGTACTGTTCAAGCGGCACGAGTGTTGTAGCTGATTCTTTATCCATTGCTAAATTAAGCCAAGGAATTGGGTATTTAAAGGTTTGTGTCGATCTAGCATCGGATCAAAAACTAATTTCATCAACTCCTCCTAGCTAAACTAATAAAGACTATATCTACTCCTTGATCATAGAATTCCCCTACAAATTGAGATTGTATTTTTTTCTTAAGATCTGGTAATTTCTCAGACTTTTTAAGAATCGACATAACACACGTTTTTTTACAAACACGTTTAATCTCTTTGAGCGCTTTTATCACATTTGTAAAATTCTGTATTGCCGTAAAGCTCGTCACAAGATCAAAACTATTAGATTTAAACGGTAATTTTTCAGCGTATGCACAAACCCGCACTCCATTTCCTTTTGCAAGCATCTCAAAACTAGAATCAAGTCCAACAGTATTTCCCATCAATCGCGAAAGTCCTGTCCCGCTCCCAACATCGAGTACAGTCTTATATTTTTTGAGTTCAATTAGCGATAAAACAAACTCTACTTTCCGTTGTTGTTCAGCCTTATGTAACTGATCATAGCCTGTTGCGATGGTTTCGTAATAGCGATCAGTCATTTCAATCACAGTATTGTTTCCATAAGCACGCAACATTTACAAAGTCGGTTAGAGCTGGGTTCACCGCATTGCTCACAAGCTCCGATTTCACCTTCTATTGCATACTTTTTTTTCATCAGCGGCAACAGCTCCATAAACCCGCCTATCAGTCCATGTTTAGTCCCAGGATATTTACTTTCAAAACTATTCAGCATCGTCCTAATTTCTTCTCTCATCCCTTGTTTATGGTACGGGCACTCGTGCAAATCAAGTAGTTTATGTAAATAAGCGTACGTAGCAACTTCTTTTTCGAGTAGAAAATAAAACGGTTTAATCCGTCTAACAAATAACGGATGATTCTTAAGTCCTGTTATCGGCCCAAGCCTTGCTTGCACGCTTTGATTATTTTTAAACAGGTTCATTAGTATCGATTGCGCTTCATCGTCTAAATTATGCCCAGTTGCAAGTTTAGTAAACCCATTCTTCAAAGCAAACTTATTGAGTAGATACCTCCTTGACACCCCACAAACCGTGCACGGTGTAAGCTTAGAATTCTTAACAAAGTTATCTAGTGTCGCATCAAACTCATTTTTAAATGATACTATTAACAGTTTAACATCTTGTTGTTTACATATTTCTTGAGCAAACTTAAGTGTCCTATCTCTATACTTTGTTATCCCTTCATCTATAAAGAGCGCTGTTAATTGAAACAACCCTGTCTTTTTTTGAACATTATTTAATAGATACAAAAGCGCTGAACTATCTTTTCCACCACTAAGCGCAACCCCTATATGATCTCTTTTTTGTATCATCGAAAACTGTGTTATTGTCCGCCTAACTTTCCGTTCAAAATATTTTATAAAACACCTTCTACAAAGTGTTTGTTTATTATTGACCAAAGAAATAACCGGTTCAAGCGTGCACTGTTTACAACCCATATTAATGATTATTAAAAAGTAATTTTATAAGGTTTATGCCAAATTTACTTACCAAGATATCCTTTCAAAAACGCAGCATCTCGCGCATCGATCTCATCATCCTCTTCCATTAAGTCTATTGCTTCTTCATGTTCAAGATCAAGCTCTGCATCACCGGCTCCGTAATCAAACGATTCTTCTTCTTGTTCATTCCAAGCCCATTTTTTATCTTTCATTATATACCATTAATATGCAAACTCGTATAAAAATGTATTTCCGAGTATTTAGTAATATTTTTTTAAATATGTAAAAACAAGAACTATTTTTCATATGACACGAACACTATATAGTGTCTATAGTCAAAAAATGGCATTCTGATTCCATAAATCACAATCGTTATAAAGGATTTTTTCCATATATACAGTATGATAGACAAAAAAGATGAAAAAATTTTAGAAGAATTAGCTCGCGACGCAAAGCAAACCAGCAAACAGATCTCAAAACGCACCCTTATCCCTATTACTACCGTCCATAACCGCATCAAAAAATTAGAACGTTTGGGCATCATCAAAAACTACACGATCCAGCTCAACGACCAAGCTTTGGGCACATTGTCTGCATACGTGATGATTTTAGTAGATTATAAGGCATTGAACGGTGGCCGCGGCAGCCAACACGAATTAATCCAATCTCTCCAAGTAAACCCTGCTGTTGAGTACGCTTGTATGTTAACTGGCAGCTTTGACATCATGATCAAGATCCGTGTCAAAGACACAACAGAATTAAACGAATTTGTAACTAAGCATTTACGTAACATGGACGGCATCCAATCCACCCAAACCATGATAATTTTAAACGAGACGTAGCTTCAAGTATACATCTACCTATCCAACATACGTTTTAGATTATAAAACACAAGACATCCAATCCGTTTTGAATATTAAAACAATACCCTTAGATTTTCTCTACTTTAGGATCAGAAAAGACTAGTTCCATTTACCACCATAAAGTTTATATACGGCTTATAACTCGAGGATAGTAACTAAATAAACTAGATAATCTATTGGAGGAAATTAAATGAAAAAAACTTTTTTAACAGTATTTCTTGTGTTAGTTCTAAGCTTATCTACCGTTTCTATTTCTACCAGTGCATTTGATGATGCATACGGTAAAGAAATGGAATTTGCAGCTATAGATATTAACAATCAAGAGATGCGTATTGATTCAGGTCAAGAGATTGTTCCTGAATTCGAGCGAGGCGATCGTTTAAACGTTCGTGTAGCTCTAACAGCTAATGAAGAATTAAGAGATGTAAACGTAAGAGCAGAAATTTTCGCAGCAGACGATGATGTTGAAGATAAAACTGACGATCCTATCAACATTGAGCAAGGCTCAACAAGACATAACATCAATTTAGGTTTTGATTTACCTAACGACATTGAAGAAGGTAAGTACACATTAGACATTGAAGCAACAGCTAACGGTGTAAACAAGATCAGTAAACATTACGAGATTGTTGTTGTTCCATCACGGCGTGCTTTAACCATTTATGATGTAGTTTTCAACCCTGGTCAAACAGTAAAAGTTGGCACACCATTATACGCTGAAGTACGACTTAAAAATCTTGGATCACTTGATGTAGAAAACATTCGAGCAAGTTTCAAGATGCCTGAACTTGGTTTAAGCTCAAGACGATACACTGAAGATTTAGTTTCAGAAGAAAAAGACGAAGAACGTAGATTAAATGATGAAACAGATTCAACTTCAATTCTTCTAGGACCATTAATGATCCCACAAACTGCAAAGGGTCAATACACAGCACTAATCGAAGTGGAAGGCGACAACGACGAGAGTGACTCAGAAGAGTTCAACATAGTTGTTTCTCAAAACGCTTTCATAGACCAAGGCTTAGAGCTAACTTCATTAAGAATTTTGCCTGACATAAGCCAACAAACATTAGCCCCTGGCGGCATCGGTGTTCAATACGATCTAACCCTTGTAAACATGGGTAAAGAAACTAAAACACTCCAATTTGATGTAATCGGCGATCGTGCAATCGGCATCATCCGTGCAGATCCATCTATTGTAAGAGTTGCGCCTGGCGACATTCAAAATGTTGTTGTATACGCAAAAGCAAACGACAATGTACTACCTGGAACACACAGTTTCCTAGTACGAGTAACAGACACTCTAACAGGCAATGTTATACAAGACGTTGTTCTGCGAGCAAACACTGGCACTAGCACTAGCAAAAACCCAGTACCTGGCGTTGGCAAAGACAACATAATTAATCCTGACCAACCGACACCTAACGGTGAAGGCACAAGTGCCCGGACAATATTAATCATTGTGTTTGTAGCACTTTTGGTCTTGTTAATCATCTTAGGTTTAGTGGTCGCACTGCGACGTGAACCTGAAGAAACGATTGAAGAGCCAACAATGCAACCATCAGAAGGCAAGAAAGACTACTACTAGTCTTCTTCCTTTTTTCTTTTTTTTAATTAATTTTCAATCTAAACTTTTTTTGAATATATCTTTCTAAAACATCAGATTTTTTCATTCCACGATTATAGCCTCTTGTAACATTAGCTTTAGAAAATAATCCCAATCTCCAAAACGTTACATAATTATCTTTTGTTTTATATAAGTAAAGTTTATGCATCCATCCATTACTCCTATATCGAATAATCTTATGCTTTAAATTAAATTCATCATGAAGCATTGATAATTGATTAATAACTTTTAGACTTTTTAGATCAGCCATTAATCTTCCCTTAAAACTTATCGAACCCTCGTTTTCCCAAAAAGACCTTAAAATAATTACTTTATATGGTTCATCTCCACTCATCACTTCATTTGGAATTGAGCAAATGTTATTTGAAGTAGAATAAGATTTACAGTACTTTAATAAATCTATATATATTATTTTTGAATAATATGTTACCCGTTGATAATTTTCAAACGAATCAAAAGTAGACGGTTTTATATTATAAGTTGTTTTCATATCCTGTAAAAATTGCCTTATTAATCCTTTAGAACTATTTACATACATCATCGTATAATGGTATTCTCTAGATTTGTATACTCCTCCATCAAAGATAAGATTTGAGATAATTCGGACTTTCGCTTCATTCAATTCATCTTTGAAAACAATTTTTCTAGTGACTCCATTTAATTGTGAATGTCTTTTTAATCCTTTTTTAGACATGTGTATCCCTAAGCATGCCTTTCTAACTTTTTTGATGGATATCTCTAGTGATTTAGAAATTTCTCTTAAAGAATATCCATTTTTTCTCAATTTTATTACTTCTTGATTTCCCATTTAAAAAGCCATGAAAAGGTATAATTTATCCCTATAAAGACTTCAAAACTTATAAGACTTGCCTTAAAAATTCCGGAAAAATAGAATCGGACAGCTTTCCTGAGTTCCCGCAACACAGTGCAGTACAACCAGAAACGGAGACTCGCTTGACTTCTGCGTTCGAAATGAGAGCAGGTATTACCAAGTCCCTATGGCCGTCCTAAATATTTACATGAATATTGTATTTAAAAAGGTAACGAAAACGAAAACAAGGCTATATTAAGCTATAGTCAGGACTATTAAACCCCAGATCATGCCAATACTCAAGCATAACTAACCACGAACATTCTTGAGCAGATACAATACCTTCTTTAATTAACTCAATAGGACTATTAGCTATCACCCGATCATAAAATTGATTAACAGATCGATTTTTAATATTTAAAAACATCTGTCTAGTAGATCCACCACCTTCTTTAGCTACAATTCTTTCATGCCTTTTTTTGTCCATCTTAATCTTTGTATCTCGATCTTCATTAACCCATTCAATAAATTTTTCTTCATTTATGCCTGTAGAAGCGTACAGGTTAGCACTCGTTTCCGCTAACGGCATAAACCCGAACACAATCTCATCCATCAAGTGTTTTCGTTCATGTTCTTGGACTTCTCCATCCAAACTTTTCCCAAGTATTTTATACAAAGTACTTGCTTTTTCAGATAACCCTTTTTTATCTTCGTATAAAGTTTCATAATAATAATTTTTCGAAAATAAATAAACGAAATTTCTCGCTATATGTCTTATCCATTCAGATTCTGACAAACCAGATTGAAGATCTTCAGTCCACTCGTATCTACTAATATGATCTACATTAGCAACCCCTAACGTTTTCTCTTTTGGATCTATCTTTAATATATCGAACATTTCCCTTCTTTTTAGACCAAATCCAATTCCATAAGGATGAATATTGGTTTTTATTTCTTCAATTGACCCATTCCAGCCAAAAATATCCTTTAATAATTGTTCTTTCCAACTCAATTCTCCCTCACTATCCCCATAATCTCTAATTATTCTATTAACAACTGATTCAGAAAAACTCAACCGTTGACTAAGCTTTTCAAGAACGGGATGACTAGACTTATAGTCAATAAATCCGTCTGCAAATTGAGCAAAGTTATTTATGTTTCCATCTTTTAACTGATCCAAATATAATTCTTCACTCGCTTCATGAAATAACTCATCTAATTTTTTCGCAGTTTGTATATATCTATCAAAAGCCATAGAATCTTTAAGGAAACACCCTTTTTAAACCTTCCGGAAGTAACTACTCCTTAGAGACGCCAGACATTCTTCAAACAGATTCACATCAAAAACACATTTATTTTACAATAATTTCCACCCATTTTTCACTCACACAAAAAAGCTTATAAAACACTTAGACGTATATTACAGTTACTGCCGCGATCGCATAACCTGGTATTGCGCAAGATTGCTAATCTTGTTTCCGTATGGATATCTGGGTTCAAATCCCAGTCGCGGCGTTTTATCTTAAATTAATTATACAGGAATCCAGTTTAAGGAAACATTTATAACACGTTTTTCCTACAAGGTAGTACTAGATAAAGATGACAGAGATAATACTTACTACGGATAAGTTCGAAGGTGAAGATAATCCATTCGATCATGAATTAACAAAGTATAGAAAAATTGGATATGGTAATGAACATGTCCTCCAAAAGTACATCGAATTTTCTAATCTACGTCCAGATTTATTGAATAGAACTCACAAAACCTTATCTAGAATTTTAGAAAGATCTCCTGATTTAAAAGAGGGTATAATTCATTTTAATATAACTCCTAACTACAAGGACAATCCTCTTAAATATGGGCATTATGACCACAACCAATCCAAACCAGGTTACCATTACTTCGAGATTGATTTAGATACCTTGTTTTCAGGACTTTTTTTAGAAGATAATCTTGTAGAGGAAACTGAAGAAAAGCTAGAGCACGAACTTCGTCACGGATCAGATCATGAGTTTATGGTATACAGAGCAAGGATCGGGAAGCGATTTATGAACATTCATGGCAAGAGTCCAGACATTATCTCTTCAAATGATTTTTGGGGGCATTTTTTAGTCGAATGTCGCAGCGAGGGTTTCGCATCATTTACCTGGGATGTCTACAAGAGCTTAATAATTGATAACTTTCCTGCATGCTACGAGGGAATACAAGAATTCTCTTCTTACATTCAAACCAATCAAAGAATAGTTGATGATAAAAGAGATGTATCAAGCAAAAGACCACATATTAGTTCAACAGATTATAGCCAACCTAATCATGATATTTCACCCTATGACCAGGGAAAAGCCCTTCTTGATGTTATCCATATGGGAATGTTAATAGAAAATCTCAAAGCATTTCGAGAAAAATACAAAGACATCCAAGGCGGTCCACACTTCGCTAAAAGTAGCGATTTTATTTCGGCTGAGGATCACAGAAATATTTCAGAAAAGGTACGGGAACTGTCTTTAACAGATTTTTATAATCTTTTTTTTGAGAATTGTCAAGTAATTTCCCAATGGTCTAATGGGTATAATTCTTTTTCTGATCCAGATAACGTTATTTTTCCTAAAGAGTTTGTTCAGAGACTGTGTTCATATATCGAAGATACTCACGGAATTTTTGATATAGAATAATCTTTTCTCACAACCAATATAAACCTACGTTAACCGATCAAGTCCTAAGGGGCTGTAGTGTAGCTTGGTCCATCACTTAAGGCTGGGGGTCTTATAACCCAGGTTCAAATCCTGGCAGCCCCAAATTTTCAGCAAAAGGTTTATATAGATGGATAGCACTTTGCCTGTAAGGATTGATCACTATGCAAAAAAGCGTTTTATTAGTGGGTGTATTATTCATAAGTTTATGTCTATTGCCACTAAGTATTGCTGCAAACGACGTTTCAATTCGCGTTGACCCTCAAAGTACTACTGCCAAAGCAAACGAACCATTCTCGTTTGATGTTACTATTTCTAACAATGGTATAACAAGTGACACGTTCGCGTTTAACGTCATTGATTTTAATTGGTACGTAAGCGCAAAAAGAACTATTGCAACGATTGACGCTGGCAAAAGCATCACTGAGCGGTTCACTGTCACACCATCCTCAAAGCTCGCCCCTGGCCGTCAATTAGTCCAAGTTGCAACTAGCTCAACTAGCGATTCTTCAATTTCAGCTAGAACTGAATTATTAGTAGACTTACTATCCCCACCAACCGATATCGAATTCCTTGATGTACTAACCCCAAAAACCGTTTCATTGACCGACCCAAACGAGATTCAAATCACCGTAGAAAATAGAAACAACATTATCGAGTCTGACCTAACCCTCACAATTGCCAGTAGTATTGTTACTGACAGTAAAAATTTCGACTTAAATCAGCTTGCATCAAAAACGTTTACTATCCCATTCACTGCATCAAAAGAGCTTCCGCCTGGCCCGATAGAAATAAAGATTACTACAAGCAATCCTAACGGCTTCTCAAAATCAATTTCAAAAACTATCGATATCCCAGAAGAGATTTCGGTTTTAGAGTTTGAATCAAACTCTGCTAATTTACTTGAGAAATCAACTACCATTACAAAGGTCAACGAAGGCAACGCGATCACTGGCGCAGTTATTAAACGCGAGATCACACCACTAGACCGCAGATTCGCAAGTTTCGACCCTGCCCCTGACAGTTTCACTAAAGAGGGTGGTGCATACATTGCTACTTGGGCGTTCAAGTTAGCACCTGGTTCAGAGTTTGCGGTTCAGGCTGACATCAGTTATTATATTATCGTTGTTGTTGTCGTATTAATTTTACTACTCTCGATCATCTTATATTTCATGTTACGCGACCGTATGATTTTCCAAAAACGCCTTATTAGACTCCGTCAAACTAAAGAGAGCATATCTCATATTAAGATATTATTAACTATTAAGAATCGTGGTCGTGCAGTTGAGAATGTTAAGGTGGTTGACAGACTTCCTAATTTCGTAACTTTAGAAAAGGAGTTCGGCACAGTGCGTCCAGCGTCAATTAAAAAGAGCAGTAGTAAAAGTACAATTTTGCGTTGGAACGTCGAGAAACTAGCCCGTAACGAAGAATTAATTTTATCATACGAGATGAAATGCAAACTACACATTATCGGTCGATTTATCTTGCCTCGCGCGATCGTTGCTCATAAGAAAGGTAAGAAATTAGTTAAAACCTATTCAAGCCAATTAACTTTAGCTTCTGGCAAGAAGTGAATCTTTACTGAATGATTTAGTTTCCTATAATCTACTTTGAATTTTTGAAGCGATCTTTTTTCGTTATTTTTTATTAATTTCAAATTGTTTATTCTGCATGTTAAACAAAACCTTATTCTATCTTAAATATTTAACCCACCATATATAGTTTCAAACCAACACAGAACAAGAAACATTAACCCTTATAAAACTAAAATTATTCGTTATTATCCATGAACGCAGACGATTATCTCAAGAACAGCAAAGCGTACGTTTGGAAAGAATCATTCGCTATAACCAAAGCTTCCAAACCCGACCCAAACGCGTTCATTAACATAGTTGACAAGCACGAAACAACTGTTATTATTGATCAATCCAAGCTAAACAAAAGCTTAACCATAGAAAAAGAATTAGATTTTAAACTAATCACCTTAGATATTATTCTCCCCATGAACGCAACTGGAATAATAGCCAAGATCTCAGGTGCATTAGCAAAGGATGAAATTAGCATCATCTCAATCGCTACTTATTCGCGCGACCACTTCTTAATCAAAGAAACTGATTTAGCAAAAGCGATAATATCTCTCAAACGCTTAGGCATCACAATTTAGTTTCTGCCTCTCTCATCTACAGTTCTCATAAGCATCCTAAAAACTTCTATTAGATCTTGTTCATTTTCAGCCATTGTATGCAATCAGCCATTAAAGGAAAACTATTATACTAAAAGTAAAAATATATTTAAGCCTTCAGAACGTTAGGTCTATACGACTAATGATGAATCAAATCTTTAAATTCTTTGACAAGCCCTTTAGATTCCTTCTTAAACTCATCTTTAAGCCCAAGTCCAAGCCCAAGCCCAAGCGCCACAGCAATCCCTAACCCGAGCGCTGCAACCAGTATCAAAAACGACTTCTCAACAACGCTTGTGGGCAGCTTCATTTGTTCAAGCCCCATGATAAATACTGCAATAATCAAGAACACTTTAAGCAACCGTGTAAGAACCCTCGTCCCTTTAACATTACTATGCTCCTCAATTTTAATAGCAATAAGATTAACAAACATCAACCCTAACACTATCACTAGTATCCCCGCTATAAAGTGCGGCAACCAACTAGCAAACGCAACAAGCATGTTTGATATCAGCCCTAGATTCAGAGCTTTCACAGCTTCAGCCAAGAACGCAATAAACACATACCATTTAACAACTTCCCCGATTAAAGACGAGATTCTAAGATGCCCTACAATACTAGTCAATTTTGCTTTTTCAACTTGCCTATCAAGCCCAGCCTTTTGTAATACTACTCGTATACCGTACCCGATAAGCAAAGCGATTAAGTAGCCAATAATAATTAGTATCAACGCCCATAAGAAATTTGGCGCCATTTGCGTAATCTGATCCCAAATACGTAATACTGGCGAGAAAATTAATTGATCTTGTATACCTACCATCTGTCACCCTCTTTTTCGTACATATAACGTACCAAACTAAAGCGGATTGCATATAAACTTTTCTTACTATCTTCAGGTAACAGTTATTTGAAAATTTCACCGGTTGCGTCCGACCAAAATAGTAGATCAAGCGCATCCATCTGAATATTTATTTCCCTTGAAAATTTTGAAAATCTCCGTTCAATCTCAATATATTGTTTCACTGTTAATGTCTTTGGCATCTTTTTGATTATTTGTAAACTAACTAAACAACGTAATATATGTCGATCCAGTATTGCAAGCCCTTTGTAACCAATATTTCGAAGATAATGGCTTGCTTCTTTCATCCCTAGCCCGTTTATTTGCTGCACTAAATACGCCCTCTTATCAAATTCCCTCTCAATTTCTGCTAACGATAAAAAAATATCTTTATATTGTTCTTTAAAAACTAGTAGCCGCGTAGCTTTAGTGTTATGAAACCGTACATATTTTTTCAGTGCATAGACAGGTTCAACAGCCTGATTTTGAAAATCTGCTTCTTTTAATTTTTGTATGGCAAGATCTGCTCTCCTCCCTTTTGTTTGCGGCGTTAGAAGACAAAAACAGAGTTCATAGAAATAATCATCACAAGTGGTCTCTCTAAACTCTTGCAACCGATTAGTTATTTCCGTCTTTTTTTCCTGATAATCTTTTTTCAATTCACAAACATCGGTATACATATAGTTTAGCAAATTGCCTCTAAATAAAAATAGATCGGTCCGAAAAACGCAAGTTTATATAGTTCAAATTCAGAGTAAAGAACATGGTATTAGTTTCTATTATTATGCCTTGTTACAACGAAGAGAAGACCGTTGGTGTCTGTGTAAAAAAAGCGAAAAAAAATTTAAGCTCACTTCACTACAGCCACGAGATCATTGTTGTTGATAACAACTGTACTGATGCGTCAGCCAAGATAGCGAAAGAATCCGGTGCAAGAGTGGTGCAAGAGTCTGTCCCAGGATACGGCGCTGCTTGTCGGGCTGGTTTCAAAGCCGCCAAAGGCAAATACATGATCATGGGCGATGCTGACGACACGTACGATTTCAGCAAAGTCAGCGAATTTGTGGATAATTTAGATAACGGTTACGATTTTGTCATAGGCAAACGAATCCCTCAACGCGGCGCTATGCCTTGGCTACACAAGTATATTGGCAACCCTGGCCTATCTTGGCTTACTCGTTTACTGTTTAGTACTCCTGTCCGCGATGTCCATTGCGGTCTACGCGGCATAAGGCGAGACAAATACAATCAACTACATTTCACCACTACCGGCATGGAATTCGCAACTGACATGGTCATCAAATCTGCTCACAGGAAACTTAAAACAAACCAGATCCCGATTATGTATTACAGGCGCGCAGGCGACAGTAAACTTCACAGTTTCCGCGACGGTTACCGTCATTTACGTTTCATGTTTAGCACGTTTATCAAACGAAAATAACCCAACACTTATTTAAACCTACGAATATCCAACTATTTTATGTCATTCCTAAATGTTCTTCTCAACGCGTTCTTATTCTTTTTTCTTCCAGGCTTTGTCCTCTGGCACGTTCTCCGTCTTGGCGATTGGTCACTTGAGAACATTACAATCATCATTTTCTCAAGCCTTGCTGTTTCGGTATTACTAGGTACTATGTTAGGTTTCTTTGGTTATTTTTCGTTATTGAACCTATACATTCTTATAATTCTCGTCAGTATATTGATATTTATTTTATTCAGGTATACATCTATCTTTAGTTACAAGAACCGTCCCCTACGAAAATCAGGTCAATACTCGACCGAATTTATTTTATTGATCGCAGGCACATTACTTTTATTGATAGGCAGCGTCGTTCTCTTTTTCTATTTTTCTAGCGGAAGTCAAAACCAAACAATCCTTAACACCATAGAATTTAGCTTAACCGAATTCGTTCAAACAGGCGAGAACATTTATGCGTTAAGCGAGGGTTCAAGGACTCGTCTTACTGTTAGAATACCTTCTCGTATCAACCAGATTCGCTTTGACGGCAACGAAGCTTTCGCAACTGTCCAGATGGAAGGCACAAACACAATTGACGTAACAATCTCATCCAAGGTAGAATTTTTCCCAAAGACTTTTAGTAGCCCAGCCCCAGGCAGAACTGAATATTTGGTGGGCACCCAATTAGACCCGTCTGATGATAAGATCAAGGTTTGCGTTGTCCCATACGGTCAGAATTTGGATTGTGTTTAGAACGGTAAGAATCGTCCTACTATAAAGAATAAAAAGAGCCCTACTGCAAGCGTAATGAAATAATATTGTTTGCTCCATGCGAGTATTTTTTTACCATCAAATTCCCATACCGGTATCAGATTAAATAGCCCAAGCCAAGTATTAATAAAATATCCGTACGTTGCAATGTCTCGTACAAACGGGTAAGGTATTGTAAAAAAGAGTATAAGAAACCCTACAGCTATTACAAAATTAGTTATCGGCCCTGCAATCGATATTATCCCGTATTGTTTTCTTGTAATCATCCCGCTAATCATGACTGCTCCTGGCAACGCTATGATAAAACCTAATGGCGACATTAAGAGTGCGAGCAGCAGCATCTGATCACTTGCAACAAACTCTGCAAAATGTCCGTATTTTTGTGCATAGTATTTGTGCGCTGCTTCGTGCAATAAAAACCCTGTCCCAACTGTAACTGCTGACAGTATAAAGGTGGCTATTGCAACAATTACTACACTGCTTGTCCCAAGAAACGTAGCCCCACCACCACGCACCATTAACACTACTGTGAACGCAACCGATATTGCGATCCACGCTTTAGTAAGATCTATTAATTCATGTTGTGAGAATCTCATTCGCATTATAATAATTATATAAGATATGGTTTTTTAAAAGTATTGTTGAACAAATTCAAAGATTATTTGACGTTATTTTAAGGATTAACTAACACTTTTATTTCTTCAGGTGTAAGGAGCCTGTCCCATATAGCAAAATCATCGACTTCGCCTCTTAATCCTTGATTGAAAGTAACACCTTCATTTATCCCAATCATTAACGGACCAGTACTATCTAAATTCCCATCAACCATTGTAGTGGCTGAACCAGCAGGAACACCATCAAGATAAGGTTGAATAAATCCACCGCGATCATAAGTTGCAAGTATATGATACCACTGTCCATCCCCAAGATCTGTAGTAATTGTTGCAGTCCTTGTAACATCATCACTGTCTCTAACCTGACCTTTACCCACATCTCTCATTTTGACCGAATTATCAAATAGACTTTCCGCCCCAAAAATTCTTTTGGACAATCTACTTTTGCTCCTGTACCATATTTTGTCACAATCTTATCAATTATTTTTTCGAATTTTTCTTCAAACTTCAAAGTTCCATTCCCTATCTTCATTTTTGAGTTCATATAGATATAGACATATTTATATGTATTTAAATATTTCTATTTTCGGGGTGATATTAATGATATCAAATACAAATTATTTTAGAATAGCAAAAGAAGATTGGGGTAATGTCAATTTTGGTGACAAACGATTA
>NYZO01000031.1 GCA_002687185.1 archaeon
CCCGCTCGAATACCTACTAAATATAAATAATAATAGTAGTGTCCCATACACTACAGTTGCTGTTATCCTTTGTTTTTTCAGCGGCCTAAACGCATCAAAGAACAATACTATGCCCGCCACTAAGAATAGTATTACAAACACTGCCCCCATTTGCCCGAACCAGTCACTTATGTATGGTTCATGCGACTCAGCAACAGTTTGCGACCACCGATCCCCTAGCGGATATATTAGACTATCTACTGTATTAGAAATCTTCCCTGGTATGAAATCTAACCCAAACAAGGCAGATGTTACTACAATAATCAATCCAAACGTAATCAAAAACGCAGCTAACCCTAACGGCAATTTCTTCTCTACTTTCGCTCGTATTTTCAAAACATCTTTTTTCAAGATAAAATAATAAACAAACGCTAAAGCGAGCGCAAAAAACATTATCCCCGACGTTGTCGAGACTGCCATACCATCAAAACTAGTCCTACTTAATGTAGAAAAAGCAGCAATATATACAGTAGCTACAAACCAACCGATATAAGCGAATAAGTCCTGTTTCGTAAATTTTTCTAACATAACAGAAGTCACAACAAATAATCCTAAGATCATGTAGACAAATGCCGTACCGCCCCACACAAGGCTATTTATTCCGGTCGACACTCCTGCAAGTATTCCAAGCAACAACGCATGCATCGCCTTTTTCGTCTTCCACGCTCGAATAAAGAAATAGAAGCTAATAAATAACAACATCATTGCAAGGGCTTCTTTATCAGCAAACCCTGACATTGTCCTATACAAAAAGCTCGGCACAATAGTTAACAATAGCGCAGCAACAAGCCCTACTTTATACCCAAATAATTGTTTAACTGTTAGAAAGAAAAATATTAACCCAACAAAGAACGCAATCGCCGGATATATCACATGTACAAGCTCAATTGTAACTGACGGAAATATAGCGTGCAAGAAATGATATAGATACGCAATGGTTGTTGCAAGCACTGTAAATTCAGCTTGCGGATTAAACCCGACCGGATAATACCTCATCGCGTCATGTGCTGAGAGCATCCCTGTTGCAACAATTTCTTTTACGTACCTTAAAATAACGAACGGATCAAGTGCAAGTGGTATATATTTCCCTGAAGTATGATCAATTAGCGTATTAACTTTTTCGAGTCTAACAAACGGAAAGGCCCATGTAAGTTTAAGTCTTGCAATGTTTGCTATTCTGATAAAGAACCCAAATAATCCAACAATTACTGCCACCAATATTATCCACACACTTTTTGGTATTCGTTTTAGCGACGGTATAATTTTGCTATTAACGAGCCGTGTCACTTGCTCTTTTCTCTCTTGCAGCTCGTCCACGTCCGACATAGTGCTTAAAAGGAGCTAGTGGTTTTATATAGTTTATGGAATTAATTTTTAGAACTTCTTAATTTGCAAATTCCTTCTACAAATCTCTATCACATCTGTGCAAAACAGTATCTATACAAGTTAAAGGCAAGACACGATCTTGCCCTTTTTCTTTGTCTGCGATTTACTATCCATAGCAATTGAGCTTTAAAAAAATTTGATGACATTTCTGCAGAACTCTTTTCTTTATGTGCAACCGATTTATATTTCATCTTACACTTCCTTGTTTCTTCATTAATGATCATCCCAAAGCCACTCTACCATCAAATGCAGAAATGAATCATTAACTTACACAGTCGAGAATACAAAAGTCTTTATATAGAGTTTAAAATAAGTCTAAAAGTGCCTTATAATTGCCAATAGAATAAGGTAGTTAGTAGAAAAAAATGTTAAGGATTAAAAGAATAGGTATTTCGTTGATAGTGATTGCATTTTTTTTAAATCCATTATTTCTAGGAATTTTATTAAGTGAAGATGGATCCATTGATCATGAAAAAACAAAAAACTTTGTAATAATTTTTGAAATATTTCTAATAATACTTGGTACCATACTTTTTAAGAATCCTACATTTCTTAAAAAGGTTAAATATTTCTGTAAAACCAAAAGGGTAGAGATATTTCTCCTTATATTTTCAATAGTTATTAGCACTATTTTAGGTGTGATAATATTTGATATCACCATCTATCACCAAACAAATGCTTCAAGATGGCATGAATTTGATAGTAATTTAGGCTGGAGAAATCCAATTAACACATCGTTTCGAGCCTGGGATAATAAAAAAGTTTCTTTGAATGCTCTTGGTTTCAGAGGGGAAAAAATTAATCCTGATAAGTCAAATTTTATTCTTTACGGTGATTCTGTTACATTCGGTTTCGGAGTAAATGATAATGAAACAATAGCAGCTTATCTGCAAGAATACTATCCAAGTGTACAAGTCTTAAACGCAGGAGTCATAGGCTACGGTCTCGATCAGAGCTGGTTAAATATGAAACATTCTCTTAACAAATTGGATCCTGAGATAGTAATCCTTGTCATATATGGTGGTAATGATCTTGAAGATACTAAAAAAGACTACTCAAATAAAAGGAGCAAACCTCTCTTTAGTGTTAAAGATGGTAAATTAATAAAAGAAAAAGCATCACTTTCAAAAAACTCTTGCATGAACTTGATGGGAAAAAGTTATGTTATGACAAGTTTGCCATATCTATTAATAAACACAGTATGCAATAATAAAAGACTTGGTAAAGATGCATCTAAAGAGCTAATAAAAACCCTCCTAGAAAGCATCAAAAAAGAGGTTGAAGCCAATGATGCAAAACTAGTTATTGTGTTAACACCTTCAATTTACGATTTCGAAAAAGAAACGCCGGATTTTTCTTTTTTCAAATCAATTCTCAGAGAAGAAGATATCTCCTACATTGATATTAAACATGGTTTCTCAGATTTCGATTCAATTGATAATCTTTTTATTGATTTACATCATTTCTCTCCAGAAGGCAACTTCTTAGTTGCTAATGAAATAAGAAACCACTTAAACGTGGCATCCTCCTCGGACTAAAGCCAGAGACTTCCACTTGTAACTAAGCCGTGATGCTCTTTATGATCTGCATCACTTTTGATGGTGAATATAGCACGGTGATACAAAAAGAAGAATGTGAACATGATCACTATCACAACCTAGTTCATCAATCTCAAATTCATAACGAGCTCCAATCTCGTCAACGAGATTAACAAAATATTTAATATACGATTTTTGAGTCAGGATCTTTCTCCTGTATTTCATCACAGTCAACTACCTAATCGGAGTAGAACTGCGGGGTATTAAACCTGACCTTTACCACATCTCTCATTTTGACCGAATTATCAAATAGACTTTCCCCCCCAAAAATTCTTTTGGACAATCCCTTTCAACTAGGCTTTCAGATGGGTAAAACTTATAAACTAATTTCCACTATTCTCATCCATGCAAAATAAAAAAGAAAATCTTAAAATCTTAGAAGTCCTAGGGTATCTATTTGCCTATCTTTTGTTCACGACTATTCTGTTCTTTGTGCTTACTTTTTTGAATAAGTTACCTGGAGATTGGAATTATTTTTATGTTATGGGAATGACTTTTATTATTGCTGTTGTTGGTTATTTACTTAAAGGATGGTTAAATTGAATATTTATATCAAAGATTTTCATAATGGCATTAAAGAATTTGGAGAAAATATTAGTACGTTAGTCAATGCTATTTTGCTTGGTCTAGTTTATGTAATTGGTATAGGGATTACGTCGATAATCGCGAAGTTAGCAAAAAAAAACTTTATGGAGAAGAAAATTCTAAAATTAAATAGCACTTATTGGGAAGAATTAAATCTTAGTAAAAAATCTTTTAATGAGTACTATAAACAATTTTAAGTGAAAAACATGTATGTATTGGGTATTAGTTGCTATTATCATGATTCGTCTGCTGCACTAATAAAGGACGGAGTTGTTGTGGCTTCTGTTGAAGAGGAGCGTTTTACAAGGAAGAAACATGATACTTCTTTCCCAATTAATGCCATAAAATATTGTTTAGGATCTCAAAATATCGGAATTAAGCAGGTTAGTCATGTTGGATTTTATGAGAAACCATTACTTAAGTTTGAGAGGTTGCTTTCACAACATTTAGAAATGTTTCCTTTGAGCCTTAAGACTTTTTTAAGCTCTATGCCTTCATGGATTAATGAGAAACTGAGGGTGCCTAAAACACTAAAAAAAAGAGTGGGGTTCAAAGGTGATATACTTTTCATTGAGCATCATCTTGCACATGCTGCTAGTGCTTTTCTATTAAGTCCTTTTGATGAGGCGGCTGTAGTTACTGTGGATGGAGTCGGTGAATGGACTACTACAACGTTAGGCTATTGTAAGAGTAATGAAATTAAGTTACATAAGGAGATTAAATTTCCACATTCTATTGGATTATTGTATTCTACAATCACTGCTTATCTTGGGTTTAGTGTTAATAATTCGGAGTATAAAGTTATGGGAATGAGTCCGTATGGTTTAATGAATAGGCAAAAAAACATCTATTATAATAAGCTTAAACAAGTTCTCGATATTAAAGGTGACGGGAGCTATCGACTAGATTTGAGTTATTTCGTTTATCACTATAAAGATAGGATGCCATCAGAGAAAATATGTAAGCTTCTGGACGGCCCTATTCGAAAACCGGAGTCTGAATTAGATCAAAGGCACAAGGATATTGCCGCGGCATTGCAGATGGTCACAGAAGATGTTTTGACTAAAACATTGAATTATGCTTATGAAATAACTAAATGTAAGAATATAGTACTCGCTGGTGGTGTTGCATTGAATAGTGTCCACAATGGGAAAATTTTAAAAAATACCTCTTTTGAAAATATATGGATACAACCCAATGCCTCTGATGGCGGAACTAGCGTTGGTGTTGCTGCTTATATTTACTATACACTTTTAGGGCATAAAAGGATTAACCCAATGAAAAATGCTTATCTTGGACCAGGGTATACCACACATGAGATTAGGAAATTTTTAGATGACAATAAGATTAAGTATAGTAAGTTTAAGAATGAACAGGAATTAATTTCTACTACTTCTAATCTAATCTTTAGGAATAAAGTTATTGGGTGGTTTCAAGGTAGGATGGAATGGGGACCAAGGGCACTGGGTTCTAGGAGCATTTTGGCAAATCCCTGTAATCCAGAAGCAAAGAATCTACTAAATTCAAAAGTTAAGCACCGTGAAAAATTTCGCCCCTTTGCACCTGTTGTATGCGCTGAGGATGCTTTGACTTATTTTGAGTGTGATGAACCTATTCCAGAACCTACTGATTATATGCTAATGGTGTATCCAATTAAAAGAGAATGGCGTGCTAAAATTCCATCTGTAACACATGTAGATGGTAGTGGCCGACTTCAAACTATCCGACGGCATCAAAATGCCTTGTATTATGACCTAATTAAAAAATTCGGTAATTTATCCAAGATACCAATGTTGATTAATACATCTTTTAATATTCGAGGTGAACCGATAGTCTGCACTCCTCACGATGCCTATAGATGTATGATGGGTACCGGAATTGACTACTTAGTTATGGGTATGTTTTTGATAAAGAGAAAGGATAATCCAAAGGATATTTGGGATAGTGAAAAGAAAGCTATAGATTAAAATTTATAAATTATTTATAAAATCTTTAAAATAGAACGCTTGTTTATTTCCACGATTAAGACGCTTATTAGGGATTCCATCTACCTTCTCAAAACATTTCCCGAGTGGATCGGGAAATTACAAGAATAATATTGAATGGTACAATACAAAAATATATCACAATGGCATAAATGCCATCCCGAGCCAAGAGTTCAATGTATACTTAACGACTTAACATGACATGACCGAAAAATTAATATAATCTTAAATAATCCACATTTTTGATGGCACGTTCGATATTAGTAGAACTTTGGGACTTTATGCGAATACGAAAGAAATGGTGGTTGCTTCCGGTGATAGTAATGTTACTTGTTGTTGGAATCTTGATCGTATTCAGTCAAAGTTCAGCTATTAGTCCATTTATTTATGCTTTGTTTTGAAAATTCTAGCAACTTAAACTTTTCAGTATTTTTCCTAATGAGTCACCTCATTTTATTTTTATAAACAATATAGGGGTCTTAAATTTTTAATAGGTTTTATAAAAAGTAAAGTTTAACGCCTCTTACACAAATACTATAGATTAATAACCTATTTATATACCTATTACTAATTTCAGAATCATATGTCAGAAAAGATTCAAACAGATTCGACTGCTCTTGATTATCGTATTTATGTTCATGATAATTTCGCCGAGAAGGATATTGATCCTTGGGTATTAGACCATTTATCTGTAAAACCCGGCATGAGCGTCTTAGATATTGGTTGTGGCAGCGGAAAACATTTATTCAAGCTCTCATCTTTAGTTGAGAACGGCACTGTTATTGGCACTGATATTTCTGACGTTTCATTAGCCAAGTGTCAAGAACGAATCGATAAAGAATCCCATAAAAATATTACTATCCAAAACATCGACTTAACACAATTACAAGAGAATTTATCAGACAAAAAGTTCGACCGTATTTTAGCATCTTTCTCTATTTATTACACTAAGAATCCAGAAAAGACTTTTAACGACATTTTTAATCTACTCAAACCCGGCGGTATCCTTTTCGTTTGCGGCCCAACAGCTATCAATAATAAAGCCTATTTAGACGTGGCCCAAGAAGCTGGCATGACATTTTCACAAGAATTCGTTGAGTGTTCTAAATTTTTAAACGACAAAGCCAAAGATTTGTTAAATAATCTATTCGGCAACGTTGATGTCTCTATGTTTGAGAACCGTATTTCATTCCCAACCGAATCGACTGTTATGAAGTATTGGAGTTCAACTCCTTTGTATGATAAGTCTTTAGAATCCAATATGGAAAAATCAGTTAACAAAGCGTTTGAAAAGACTCGTCCGTTTGTTACAACCAAAGTGGTGATCGGTTTAAAAAGTATCAAAGATGATCCCGTGTAATTTTTCGCTGAAGCATTATCAGTCTTGCTTAGAGACGGCACAAAAAAGCGGCTATAAGTTTCTGACTATGAAGGAGGCCGTAGAATTAAAAGCGCCACAAAAAAAGGTTATTGTTTTGCGTCATGATATTGATCATCAATTACGTTTAGCATTGAAGTTTGCAAAGATCGAAAAAAGTTTAGGTATTAAGGCAACTTATTTTATTCGTTTGCACGCTCGTTATCATCCATTTTCACATAAGGGTTATCGAGTATTAAAACAGTTAAAAGAAATGAACCACGAACTAGGTTTACATTACGATTGTGATTTTGCTACTTTGTTTGATGAAGACCCGCGTCATTTCTTGCGTCGAGATAAAGAGTTATTCGAAACATTAATTCAAGATAAAGTACATGGTGTATCCCCTCACGAGCCGATGCGTAGTAGTATTAAATTAACTGATAAGGAAGCTAACATGCACGGATTTTTGTATCAGGCGTATACTAATTTATTTACTAAAGACATGAAATATATTTCTGACAGTAGTTGTCGTTGGCGCGAGGGTTGCATGTGCGAGTTCATTAAAAAAGAGGAGCCACGTTTATGTATTTTAACACATCCTATTTGGTGGTTTAAGTCGTCCCCTTTGGAGAATTACTAGTATAGCAATAACTAAAAAAGAAATAATCAAACAAAAAAGAAACGACTAATCTAAGACAAGACTCAGTAGACCCACTAAACGATTAGCTGACCATTTTTTTTGATTACGGAAATCTACATCATCCCTATGTCTACCTTCATTCTCAAGACCATTAGAATAAAATATAATCTGTCCTTTCGAATCATATTCACGAATAGTTTCTTCTATCCTCCAAAAGAACTCCTCATCAGTTTCGATCCCATTAGCAATAGATTGATCTATAATATAGTGTCTTGCCGATTCTGTGAGCAGTACCCTTCCAAGTTCATCAACATCAGAACAGATTCGATGATATATTCTAACACGTTCCAATTCTGCCGCTATTGAAGGCTTATACTGATCACTATCCCCTATGTATATAACGCCGTATGTCATAATTAATGCATCACTAACAAAGATTTTAAAGGTTATCAACTACTTCTCGTTAGGTTCTATCGTCTTCAAAGATTCAAGTGCTTGAAGTGCTTGCAATGCTTCCTCCCCTGTTATGATTGGTTTCTTATTTTTTTTAACACAGTCTAGGAAATGTTTTAATTCGACTACTAACGGTTCTTGTTTTTTCACTGGCACTTTCCATTGCGTTGGCTCCCCAAATTTAGTAATTATTTTTCCATACTCATCATAATCTCTACTAAAGTTCCGACGAAGTAGCGTTAGTGTTTGATCTATATAATCAAGTTCTGCATACCCTTGTTCTGCTGTGATCCATAGTTTCCTAATTTTCACGGGTGTGAGCCAATTAACTTCAATTGATGCATGCGTTGTACCATAGAGTAATAAGAGTGTAGCATAATCATTACTAAGCTCCGTATTTAGCGACGACCCAGAAGCACACATTGCATTTGTGGGTTGCTTCTCAAGTAAAAAATTAAACACATCCACGTCATGTATTGCCAAATCCGTAATAACGGTTGCTTGTTCATCTCGTGCAGGATATACTCCAACCCGTCTAACAGAGAGTGAGAGTATCCGCCCAAGCTCTTGGTTATCTACTACTTTTTTCAAAGCTTGCACAGCCGGATTAAATCTCTCAATATGTCCAACCATAAATATTTGTTTAGATTTTCTTGCTAATTCTAGTAGAGTCTTTGCATCTTTTACCGTTTCAGTAATTGGTTTTTCAACAAGTACGTGGACTCCTGCTTGAAGTATTTTCGTTGCAACTTCCAGATGATTTTTCGTAGGTACTGCAACTGTTACTGCTTCAATTTGTTCTTTTTTTAGCATCTCCTCAAAGTTTGTATAGGCTTTGCATTTGTATTTTTTAGCTACTTCTGTTGCTGTTTTTTTTTGTAGGTCACACACAGCTTGTAGATTAGAGATCTCGCTTAAAACTCTTGCATGGTTAGCTCCCATCCCACCTACTCCAATGACAGCGGTTTTTAGCATTGGTTATATACCTCAACTATTTTTTTTAAATCTTCTGTGCTAAGTCCCGGATGTACTGGTAGTGATAGTACTCTTTTACTTAGC
>NYZO01000032.1 GCA_002687185.1 archaeon
AGCAGTTTGTTTAAAATCGTCTTGTTGTTCATAGAGTACGTAATAAAGGTCCTTTCGTTCCATATCTGTATCCCTAGTTTTTGAAGTATTTAAACCTTTCTAAAGTGATACAGTTTTTGTAACACTTTAGCTCAATAGTGATACAGTTTTTGTAACACTTCCAATAACAATGTCTAAAGGACTTAAGAAACTATGTTAGATAAAGTTACTATTAAGATGGATTAGTCCTTTGCAGTAATAATGTATTCGCAAACCTTCCAGGAATTCCTAAGAAATCTATATTAAGTTGTGTACCTTAGTAAGTTCATGACCAAGAAGAAAAAAAGGATGTCTTTGTACGAATTCCTATGGCAGTCTAAGGTTAGCCGTGTTTTAGACATCGCTACTTGGGTTCTTTATACGTGTGTAATGGCATACCTTTTACTCAAGATATTTGGAATAATTAATATGCCACAAATAGTTACCATATTTACGGTCGGGGTTATAGCAGGAGGGTTCTTATTTAAGCTTGATCATTTTGAACGAGACTTTCGTAGTTTTCGGTCTGAGATGTACAATCATAAAAACGAGATGCTTGATTTCAGAAATGATATGGTTATGTTTAAGGCAAGGATAGAAGAACGATTTAATCATATTGATCACAAGATAGGGGAATTAGATCAACGTTTAATGAAAGTGGAGTATAACGTTTTGAGGTGAACCAATGGAAAAAAAGAATAAAATAATTGTATTTCAAGACAAGAAAATAAGAAGAATTTGGCATAATAAAGAGTGGTATTTTTCAGTAGTTGATGTCATAGAAGTACTCACTAATAGTCCAACTCCAAGGAGATATTGGGGGAAAGTTAAGGAGAGGGAATTTAAGAGTCTTGAGTTGTCCCCAATTTGGGGACAACTGAAATTGCCTTCATCAGACGGTAAATTATATGGGACAGATTGCGCAAACACAAAAAACATGTTTAGAATTATTCAATCAATCCCTTCAAAAAAGGCTGAACCATTCAAGCGATGGTTGGCAAAAGTCGGGTATGAACGAGTAGAAGAAATTCAAGACCCTGAGCTAGCTCAAAAACGTATGAAAGCGATCTACAAAGCAAAAGGCTATTCTGATGATTGGATCGAGAAAAGGGTCAGAGGGATTGCTATACGCGACGAACTAACCGATGAATGGCAGAATAGAGACGTAAAGACTCAAAAAGAATACTCCCTTCTTACAGCAGAGATTTCAAAAGAGACATTTGGCATGACACCAACTGAATACAAGAAGTTCAAAGGGTTAAAAAGAGAGAATCTACGTGATCACATGAACGATTTAGAATTAATATTTTCAATGTTAGGGGAGAGAGTATCAACAGAAATCACTCGAAGTAAGGATGCAAAAGGTTTTGAAGAATGTGGGAATGCAGCAAAACAGGGTGGTAAAGTCGCAGGAAACGCACGAGAAGATGCAGAGAAAAGGATAGGTAAACCGATAACAACAAAAGAAAACTACAAAAAATTATTAGAAAAAAAACTTAGTCTTGAATAAGGATCTGTCAAAATTTCAAATCCAACCAAAACCTTTAAAATAACCGATAGTTCTTCACGTACAATATGCCAATCGAATTAATCTATTACAGTATCGGCGCTGCAGTCCTTGCATTATTATTTGTTTTTTATTTAACTCAGCGAGTAGTCTCAAAATCAGACGGATCAGACAAGATGAAAGAAATTGCCGCAGCAATACAAGAAGGTGCTATGGCATTCCTCAAAAAGGAATATAAAATATTGTCGATCTTTGTAATTATTGTTACTATACTGTTAGGCTTTTTATTAAACATCCAAACTGCTATAGCGTTCGTTGCAGGAGCAGTCGGGTCAACTATTGCAGGGTTTGTTGGAATGACGATCGCAACAAAAGCAAACGTACGTACAGCAGAAGCTGCAAAAACAAGTTTGGACAAGGCATTAAAAGTCGCGTTCTCAAGCGGTGCAGTGTTAAGTTTAACCGTAGTTGGAATTGGACTTTTAGGTGTTATTATTTTATTCATGGTCTTTGGAAACCCAAGTTATTTATTCGGGTTCGCGTTCGGCGCATCCTCAATCGCATTATTCGCACGTGTTGGTGGAGGTATTTATACTAAAGCTGCAGACGTAGGTGCTGATTTAGTAGGGAAAGTTGAGGTTGGAATACCTGAAGACGATCCACGAAACCCTGCAGTAATTGCTGATAATGTAGGAGATAACGTTGGAGACGTTGCAGGGATGGGTGCTGATTTATTTGAGAGTTATGTCGGAACAATCATTGCTGCAATCGCTATAGGTTTAGTAAGTGTTGGAATCGGTCAAAACTTAGGTGTATTACCACTACTGCTTGCAGGTCTTGGAATTGTATGTTCAATTATAGGCACGTTCTTTGTTAAAGGGAAAACGCCAACCACAGCGCTTCGAAACGGTTTATGGACTGCAAGCGGACTATTTATCATAGGTTCTTATTTTCTAATCACACGTATCAGCGGAAACTTAGACATATTCTGGGCGAGTTTAAGCGGTTTAGTTGCCGGAGTATTAATCGGTATAATTACTGAATATTATACTTCAGAAGAGAAAAAACATGCACGAAAAATTGCAGACGCGTCACTAACTGGTGCTGGAACTAACCTAATCCACGGTCTTGCTGTAGGAAAGAGAAGTGTTACGCTCCCTATTTTAGTTATATCGGGAGTCATTGGTGCGTCATATTATTTTGCAGGTTTATACGGTATCGCAATAGCAGGTGTTGGTATGCTCTCAACACTTGGAATATCACTCGCAGTTGATGCATACGGGCCAGTGGCAGATAATGCAGGCGGGATTGCTGAGATGGCAGGGCTTGGTAAAGATGTACGTGCAAAAACAGACAAACTAGACGCAGCAGGAAATACTACCGCAGCAATTGGTAAAGGGTTTGCAATAGGAAGTGCAGCTTTAGCTGCAATGGCATTATTTTCAACGTTTGCAACTACAGGAAACCTTGCACAAATTGACATTTTAAAACCAACAGTTTTGATCGGATTATTCATTGGTGCCATGCTACCGTACTTGTTCTCAGCTATTATCATGGAAGCAGTTGGGAAAGCTGCGTTCAAAATGGTTGAAGAGGTAAGACGACAGTTCAAGACTATTAAAGGGATCATGAAAGGTACAGCAAAGCCTGATTATGCTAAATGTGTGGAGATTAGTACAGGTGCTGCAATAAGAGAGATGGTGGTCCCTGGTATTTTAGCAGTAGCAGTTCCGCTTCTTGCAGGATGGATTCTAGGCATTGAAGGGCTAGGCGGACTTTTAGCAGGAACATTAGTCTCTGGAGTTGCTTTGGCCATTAAACAAGCAAACGCTGGCGGTGCCTGGGATAACGCTAAGAAATACATCGAAGCTGGCGCACATGGCGGTAAAGGTTCAGACGCACACAAAGCAGCAGTTGTTGGTGACACAGTAGGTGACCCATACAAAGACAGTTCAGCACCCGCATTAAACATTTTAATTAAACTAATGACGATAGTTGCTTTGGTTAGTTTACCGTTGTTTTTGTAGAAAGATGAATTCGAAGGATGATTCTGAAAAAATCTATTCTGGTAGGCCAACAAAACAATTCCCTACAAAGTATACAGGATTTAGAAAAAATCTGAAACGACTAAGAATAAGGGATAAATATGGTGGAAGTGCGCCTGGCGGGTTTATAAATCAAGATAGGTCCAAAAGCATTGATTACATTGACGTACCAAGTTTTGATTTAAGAGTTACTTATGAGTACAGCTCAGCCGGAGGATCTCTCCTGCGTCCGGAAGTTACAGAAACAATAATAGTAGAAATATCAGGATCTTCATCAGATAGGGAACGTTTCAAAAAAGCAATTGGGCTTGAGGATTTAGCTGATACTAATTAAAAATTACATTGCCGATAGTTTTTTCACGAAAGAATCGCCTAAATAATGTAGGACAATTATCGTCACAAGGTTTAACAAAAGTATATAAGTAATAACGGTCTGAACATACTTATGGACAAAAAAGAGGTTTTTGTTTTAATTTTAGTAATAGTTCTTTTAATCGGAGTCTCTTTTCTTGCGGCATTTAAGAGTGAAGATAAGGATCTACTTAATAGTATGATGAGCTTAATTGTCACAGGTAAAGCAACCGCTACTATACCTTATGGTAGCACACAAACTGCATACGGCGACGATGGTATTTGCTCCAGTGGAGTTTGTTGCAACATTGTTTCAGGTAACTTACAGGAATCCTTACATATTTGTAATCCATTTGTTGAGGTTGAATATACATGTCGTGGGAATGATATTTATCAACGTGTGAAAAAACAATATTGTTCAGGTAATGACAATTCTTGTAATGGCCTATCGGAGTGGAGCGAGTATCACTTATTTGAAGAATGCGGAACACAAAAGATTTGTGTTAATAGCCAATCTGGATGTTTCCCTATTAAAGGTAAACCAATCATTTGCAAAGAGAAATATTTGGATGAATACCGTTGTTCAAAGAGTACACTACAGCGTAAATTTGCTAATGACCAGTGTAATATAGTTTGGAAAACAGAACAGGTTTGTCCTTATGGGTGCGTGAGTGGTGAATGTCGAGACACGAAAATATCTATATTTGATAAAATTAATAAAGAAGATGACCGATATAATGTTGAGTTTGTTGATCTTGGGATTGAAAATCTGTACATTGAAGATGAACATTTATTTTTCACGGTTAAAAACACCGGGAAAAGACAGGCAAGAGACGTAAGCATAGGAATTTTTCCTACAGTTGATGAGCCTACACCTCCAGAAGAAATAAATGCTCACAATTACCTTACTTATGAAAAACCTGGTTGGTTCCGCATTGATGATTACCCTTTGTTTTTGGAAGGAGGAGACGACGAACAGTTTAGTTTAAGTTTACCATTTTTTATTGATAAAATATATGCAACCGGACGTGATCTTTCTATTTCTTCAGACCTAACCGTTATAATTAAGGGGGATATCGAGGAAAATGTTGTAAATAATAAGGCTAAGATACATATCCCAGAAGGGGCAGTTAAAAGTGTGCCTGACCCTAAAACTATTCATTTAACCTATACACCTCTGGATTCATATAAGGAAGAAACAATCGAGCTTGTCGAGAAGGAACCATTCGTCATGAAGACAAAAGGTTACGGGGCAGGGCCTATAGACACTGGAGTTGTTTTTGACCATCTAAAGAACGGAATAGCTACCTTCCAGTTTTACGATGATAGCCAGAAATCAGAGTACAGGTTTCCGCCTGCTTGTGGCAGGATTAATTTTCCTATTACTCGATGGACTGGCGGCTTAGAAGTTACCATCGAGGAGCTGATACAGGACACTGATAAGACGTCTTTACGGTTAAATACTATGCTCTCAGGAAATGTTTGGTTGGGAGAAGGTGATTCCTTAAGTGTGGGCGGAACCGAAATAAAAATTTTAAAAATCGCTTCTGGATCTTTACTTATTCTCGAAGATAATAAAGAGAGATTCCTTATAAAAGATAGAAGTGAAACGATCGGTGACAGTTCATTGACATTTGCTTTTTCCAAACTTGGTGGCGATGTTTCTACCGGTGAAACCCCCCCTGAGGCATACTTATTAATCGCTGAGACCTCAAAAAAAGACACGTTTGTTCTTGATGCAGGAGGGGAGTCAGTTATCTCAAACAATGAGGAGTTCTTTTTTAAGGGTGTTGACGAGGGTGGGACATTATTTTTAGAAAAGACCTATCAAAGGGGATTATATCCTAATCGCCCTCTCCGTCCTTTAACATTCAGAGAGCCTTGCGAATTTTTGTATGGTGGAGTTCTAATGAGCTATCAAATTAAAGAGGAGTTGGTAGGAAAATCAGACGGACAATTATGTGGGAATCTAAAGATTGATGAAGGTGAAAAATGTGATCAATTTGCGTTGGGGAGTAGCTGTGATGGGCAGTGCGATGAAAATTGTTTATGCAAGAGACGCTTTAATCTTTATGCGGGGATTGATGCATATTATGAAGGGAAATTGATTCAATTAAAGAAAGTGAATTCTGATAGTTTTATGGTTGAAGTTGATGGTATAGAAGGAGATTTACTCAAAACAGATGTTATCAATGGATTGAGATTCACTATTTCATATTTTGATATACACAGTCAAGCTCTAGGGATTAGTGTTGTTCCAGTTTCAGAAGATAAAGATCTAGGGATTATTGATGTTAAAACTCTGCCTTATGATCGATTATCTAATTCTTATACTATTGATTCTTTGGTTGATTTTGAGGTCGTAGTGGAAAATTTGGGTGATCATCCTGTAGATGATATGACGTTAACTGTATCTGTGCCAACTGATCCTTTATTTAAGCCATTTTCAGAGACTATTAATCAAAAAGTGAATCCTGGAGAACGTATTGTCTATAAAATTCCGTCATTTAAGATTTCTAGTTACGGTAAACATAATGTCAATATAAAAATAGATGATTCAGGAGAGCTATACAAGACCGATAATATTTGGCAAAAAGAAGTATTCGTTATAAAAGGCGAGCTGTATAAGTTTAAGAAAGATGAGATTATTCCATTAGGACCTCACTTAAAAGAGACTGGCTTTGACGAAGTAAAGTCTTTTGGTTATTCTGAAAAAACTTTGAGTCTAGGCGTTAGGTTTCTGGGTCCGTCTAGACAAGAATCTTCTGCTTTTCGGAGTTATGATATTCCTTCAACATTATTGATTGGCAGACAAAATGTATATTATACTTGGATTTCTATTGATCAAGAGAATGAATTTGTGGAATTGATCCTTACTCTTGCTGAATCTTATTGTGGTGATGGATTCGTTCAAGAACCCAATGATCTTGGTTTTAAAGAAGAGTGCGAAGCGGATGTTATTTACGGTCAGACCTCTACTTTCCCTTTTTATTGTGAGAATTGCAATTTTAGAGATAAGGCCGGAATCTGTTCTTTCCCGGGCCCATCATCTTGTATTAGTGGTCTAATGTGCGAATCAAAAAGATGGAACCCGGCTTGTCAACGTTGTGGATGTCCTCTACCTCTTCAAGAAGATAAATATTCTGAGTGCCAATCAGACAATCTCTGTAAAAATATCCCACTACCTTTTGATAAGATTAATCTTCTAAAAAAAGATGTTGTGGTTAGTCCAAAGCTGGCTCTAAGTGGAAGTGAAATTAGGATTGCAGCAAGAGCCGATTATCCAAAAATGATGAATAAAGAGTATGTTAAGAGTTTAAAATTAATTGGAAGTGTGAGAAATAAGGAAAGTGGTAAGATTATTATAAAAGAGATGGGTTTTCTCGATAGAGATCCAACAAATGATGATGCGAGTGAGTCAGTACTAATACAGTTAATGGAAAAAAGTAGAGGATCTGGTTCAATACCCAAAAATTCGGATTTTTTAGGGATTTTGGATTCATTGAGTTTAGAGAGAGGGGAATATGTTTTAGATCTTAGATTAAGTGATAGTTTTGGCAATGAGAGATCGTTTGAAAATATTGGCGAGTTTGAGGTGTTAGAACCGCAAGAAGTTTGTGCTGAAGTAATAAAAGGACACAATAACCTTAATGAAGATAGGATAAATTTCGTTTTTGTTGGGATCAATTACAATAATGTACAAGATTTTGTTGATGTTACTCAACGTGCTGTAGATGATGGGGGTAAGAATAACTTAATTGGTTATGATAAAGGTATACTCTCTCATGATATATTTAAGAAGAATAAGGATAAGACTAATTTTTGGTTTGTGAACAAGCTTGCATATACTAAAAAGACTGAGCAAAATGAGGCTACATGGAATGTCTTACGCGATTTAAGAGGTGGCTGTGAACCACACGATTTAGACAAATTATGTGCTTTACCAAATAAAGAGGTTGTTGTAATGTGTAACTTTAATTTTCGAAGTCATGCTTTTACGGATATTGATCTTTTGCCGTTTATTCCTTCTAGGGCCATGGTTTCAGCACCAGTTGGTGAAAGAGATTCATCGGACGTGGTTGTACACGAGATAGGTCATAGTTTTGCTAACCTTATGGATGAGTATACTGAGGATAAAGAAGTTTTGGGCTTCGATATAAGTTGGGGAGGTAGTAACTGCGCACATGATAGAAAAGAGGCAGAGAGTAAGTGGGGTAGTCTGGTAGGTAGTGGAGAAGGTATACACAAAGTTGGTTTTTTCGATGGTTGTTCTTACGTTGATTCTAATATTCGACCAACTTTCGCTTCAATGATGAGGGAACATGGTTCCCCTAGGGCTGAATTTGGTCCATTAAATGAGGCTTGGATAGGTGCTGCTTTTAACAAAGTTTGCCCAAAAGAGGATCTTACAATAGACCCAGTATTCCCAAATCCTGTTAAAACTCAAACAACGATTAGATACTCTATTAATTTCGATTGTTTTAACACAGCCCAATTACGTGTTATTATTACTAATACAGCTGGAGAGACAGTTAGAACCCTCGTGAATATTTATGAGGGTAAGCCAGGCACCTACGATGTTGTATGGGATGGCAAAAATGATAACGGAGAACGTGTTGCAGCAGGAACGTATTTTGCTAGTGTGGTATTTGGATACGAATCAAGATCAGTAGAATTGGTGAAATTATGAGGTTAAAAAAGATGAAACATAAGAAAATCATTGGATTGATAACGATTCTTTTACTATTTACTGTCGTTTCAGCATTCGATCAAAAAGTCTTTCAATTAAGCTTAGTTTATGATAAAGGGATTATTACAAACGAGGGTTTATTAACGGTCCCTGGAGTGGCTGACGATAAAGTCAATAATTTTGGTATGTATCGTATTGAGTTTATTTCAATAGACGGTACAGTACGTTATGAGAATAAGTTTGATTTCTTTAAACGTGTTCCATTTGCGGAGTACGAAGATGAAAGAACTTATGCCCAACAAACAGCACCGTTAGAATTAATTTTACCTTATTACGAGGATATTGCAGCGATTAATATCTATGAGGAAAAAACAAACCAAAATGTCTTGTCTATCCCATTAGGATCGGTCTGTAATCAAAATCATGTGTGTGAAGATGAAGAAAATGAAATAAATTGTCCATCGGATTGTACTCAAAGACAATCTATTTCTGAAAGGGTCAAAGGAGATGAAAACGTTGTTTTATCATGTAGTTCAAAAGCTGATGGAGTGTGTATTCCTTCTTGTGCAAACGATCCGGATTGTAAAAAAGATGAAACTAGAATACCAAAGGACAACGAAATAAAACAAAATTTTAAATCCGATTTAACAATTGTTCTGATAATCATTGGAGTTATTCTTATTGTTACAATAATTACAGTTTTAATATGGACAAGAAAGAAAAATTCTAAATAAAAGTAACTAATAGTAGATCTAATTCTATGATTTTCTACACAAAAAAGTATGTCCAGGATGATCATTTCCGTGTATCGTCTTAAATGTCGGGCTCTCATAATTTAATATTTCTAATCTAGCTTCTTCAATTAACACTTGCAATCCTAGTTTAGAAAAGTTATGTGTCTGAAAACGATCTGATTCATCAGGATTTTTTATTATGATTGTTCCATACTCACCGGTTTCTTGAGCGTGTTCCAGATATTTCTTTTTATTATCAGTTTGTCCAAACTCAGCTATTTGTATCACTGCCTTCGGTCTTAAGATTCTGTGACATTCAGCTAATGTTTTCTGCCTATCATTTGGTCCCATACACGCCAAAACTCCTTGTAAAATGATTCCATTAAAAAATCGATCTTCAAAATCTGTCTTGGTTGCGTTTTGTACACTAAACGAAACATCTGTTAGCTCAGGATTTTCTTTTGCTTCTTTAATTGCATTCGGGTTTTTATCAATCCCATAAACAAGATAACCTTGCTCAGAAAGAAGCCCTGACAGCCGTCCGTAACCACATCCAAGGTCAAGTACCACACAATCATGTTTTAAATACGTAAAAATTTCTTTAGAGAATTCAGAAGTAGCCGGCAAATCTTTTGCACTAAAACTTTCCCAAGCATCATATCCCATTTTTAACCCACAGTAGCCTTAATACGCCGTACACCGCTACCGACTGCTTCTTGTTTTGTTATCGTGAACTTCTTCAACTCACCGGTACTTGCAACATGCGGCCCGCCACAGATCTCTTTTGAAAATTTACCGACGGTATAGACAGAAACTGTATCACCATACTTAGACTCAAAGAAACCTAGGGCACCACTCTTCTTAGCATCACTTGGACTGAGTAATTCTTTAGTAATAGGAATATTTTGTTGTATAGTTTTATTAACTAATTCTTGTACTTTGGCAATTTCATCGTCAGTTAATTTCCGATCAAACGAGAAATCAAACCGTAGTCGATCACTTGTGATATTACTTCCTTTCTGTTGTACACTATCCCCTAAGACTTTACGTAGTGCTGCGTGCAGTAGATGTGTTGCTGTATGTAATTTAGTTGTTTCTACCTTAGCGTCAGCAAGACCACCCTTAAACGTTTTTTGCATAGACTCACGAGATTGTTTGACATGATTAGCATACTCACGCTCAAACCCTTTCTCATCTACGGTTACGTTATGTTCCTTAGCAAGCTCTTTAGTCATCTCGAGTGGGAAACCATACGTTGTAAATAGAATGAAAGCATCTTTACCTGATATTGCTTTAGCACCATCGACTATACGTTTAAATTGGTTAAGTCCTCTCTCTAGTGTTTTTGAAAACTTATCTTCTTCTAAACCTAACTGGTCTAAAATAAATTGTTTTTTTTCGTTAAGTTCTGGATAATCGTTACTGTATTGTTTTATCACGGTTTCAGCTAGTCTTTGGGTGAACCCTTGTTGTGCACCTATAAGTCGTCCGTGTCTAACAGATCTTCTGATTAACCGTCTTAACACATAACCTGCTCCAAGGTTAGACGGCGAGACTCCTCTTTGGTCA
>NYZO01000033.1 GCA_002687185.1 archaeon
AATGGATTATCCTGAAAAAATAAAACTTGCAGGAGATGTATTTGAAGATAAGGATGAATCGGATAAAATATCTTTGTGGTATGATGTCTTTGAAGATTATCCTGACGATGAGGATGACGAGGACAATAATGAAACCGAAATTGCATACGGAGAGGATTGGGCTAGGAGGATAAAATGGGAACATCTAACTGATGAACAACAAGATGACCTGTTAGATCACTTTACAGAAAATGATGATATGGATCACGCATGGGAAATAAAACAACCAAAGAGTGTTTTAGGGTGGGATTACAAAGCTGGTAAGGCAAAAAAACAATCAATACACACTTTAACGGAATGGGGTTTTAATTTATATGGTATTGGATTACAGCTACATGAAGGCAAGGCACTCGGATTAACAAAGATTCCTAACTATCCTAAAGCAGAACAAAGAACACCAGAAGAACAGGCAAAGGTAATAGAACAATTAAACAAAGACGAAGATCTACATTATACAAAAGCAGTAGGCAGTAAAGCTACTGTTCCACTTGGAGATGAAATAAGAGAGGTTGCTAAATATATTCAAGACCATGATCCATCACTTACTGATAAGGAAACTGGAAAGTATAATGGTGCTGATCCACCATTAATAGTAGATGACGATGAAATAAGTATGTTCAAAATGAAATACAAAGATATGTTTGCAGGGCAGGATAGAACAATAGATAGATATACTGACGTTCCCGGCATGGCAGGAGAACCTAGTGAAGTTGGAATGGGAGGTCAAAAAGAAATTTGGAAAGGTCGTTATGTGTATATGGCACTTACTGGAAATGTTACAATGGCAGATCATCCATCAATAACAGAAAGATCGGATCAGGCACTAGGCTTAGCACACTTGATACAAGATAATCCTGAATTAACCAAAATGTATGAACCCATATTAAAAGAAGCTGATAGATTAAATGATGCGAATTACGATTTGTTTTTGAAAGCACCAGAATTTTACAGAGGAACAGATTCAAAAGAATTGGATAGCTACTTGGAAACTGGTCTTATTGGTGGAGATCCTAATGTGCCTTATTATGAGGACACGCTGAATAAATATAATTACGTTTCACTTTCAATGGATAGAAAAAATGCGAGAGGCGATACCAATGGAAGAAAATGGGAACCTGACGGAAAAGGTGGAATCACAGGTGGAAAAGTAGTAATCGTATTTGAGGGAGATGAAGTTAGGAAAAACGCAGTTCCTGTCCAATATAACCCAGCACCACTATCTTTTGATTGGTCTTTTGGCGATCCATCTGAAACTGCTGGAACACCATTATCTATGCAATTTTATCAAGAAAGGGAAGCTAGAATGAATGAGGGTATAAAACACCCAAAAATAAAGGAGATTAACTTCGGAGATGCGGAAGATTTACCAAAAACAATGTTAGTTCAACAAATGCTTATAGAGAAATACAAAAGTCTAGTAGATGGAGATGAATCAAGGCTAACATTCCATAAATTCGCTATGGATGAGGACGATAAGGCATTTACAGGAAAGGAACCCACATTCGCAGATTATGCTCCCAAAACATCAGAAGTAGATGACCATTATGCCTTAGGAGGTCAAGTTCCTTACAGTAAAATCGTAGGATCCACAATAGTTGATAGGAAATTTCCGGAACCTGACACCAGAATGGCTAAACAACGTATGCAGGATAATAGTCTTGGTCATAAAAAATACTTAAATCGAATTAACTGGTCAGATTAACATGGGAAAGAAAGCTAATAAAGTCAAAGCTAACCTTAACGAATCTATTAAAGCACAGTCAAAACTATACGAGTTTTTAGATGCTAATCCCAGAGGAACAGGTCGGGAAGCATATAATTTTCTGACTAAACGTCAAGTTTCCAAAGAAGTAGCAATCTCAACAATAAAACAGTATGGTCAAGAGGACTTGGAATTTGGTCATCTTGTAGGACTTGGTAATAGACCAGCTTTGGTTAATGCCGAGGATGATCGACTAGCAAATTCTACTAATATTAAAATCCAAAATGAAGATGGAAAAACATTAGAAACACCCAGCAAACCATTATCAAGTGAAGATCTAGGACATGGTCTAATACAAGATCCTGTTTTAGGAGGACAATCAGATTTTCCTTTCAGACAAGATCCGTATTCAGAAATACCAACAGTAGGTGGATATGGCGATATGCAACCACATGATCGCATGAGAGGAATAACACAGATGGGAGAGGGAGGTTTAAATACTAATATAGGTAGCACGAGCAACGAAGATCACATGGCAAACGGCAATGACAATGGAAACGGAAAGTTTCCTAATAAGAAAGAGCAAGTTGAAGAACAAGCCGATACTGAACACCAAAACGTTGAACAAAAAAATGTGAATGTGGAAGAAGCACAAGCACAAGGAGTTCATAGTGATGGTGGTGGTGGTAATTGTCCACCAGATGCAACAGGAGCACAACAACACTGGAACCCAGTAACAAGAAAATGTGAACCTAAAGATTCTGGAAATGTAAATGGACGAGGACCAGCAGGAGTAGTTAGCAACATTAGTGAACGATATACAAGATCATCTAATGCTGACATAGCTTCTGAAAAAAGACGTGTTCAAGAATATTACAAGAAATTGGATAAACTTGAAGCAGTAAGAAACATGAAGGTAGCAGATGCAAGAATAGGAGCCAAAGAAAAATATCTGAAAGAAAAAAGACTAGACAGATTAATTCGAGAGGCAAAATCTGGAGTTCAAAGAAGAGCACCAGTTGTATCACGACCAGCTATGAAAATTGGAGAAAGTGCAAGAACAAAAATTTCAGCAACAGAAGCTGAAGTTGCAGGACCAGTTTCATGGATGAGAAACGTGGCACAAGAAAAAAATGTATCACCAAGTTATGTTTGGCACGTTAATAAACAGAGGATTTATGATCAAGCAGGAGAGAGATTTGTAAAAGACTTTGATGCAAACGAAAACGCTAAATATACACCATTAACTGAATCGCAAAAAACAAGTGCGACAGAAACAGTAACAGGACCAGCTTCAAATGACTTTATGCGAATCATGTCGGAACAAGTATTAGTCTTACCAAACGGTAAAGTGGTAACACCAATTAGACAATTCTGTGAAACCAAAGTTTTAGCACCCGGAACCAAAGAAGCATTCTTCTATGACTTCGGAGCAGTGAACTTTAGTGCAGTAACGGAAGACGGTTCAACTCAGGTAGGCGAATCAGCAGTAACTATAAGAAGTTCTGGTGGTCCAGCAACACCAAGAGGAACTAAATTAACTATTGGTTATACGCAACTAGAAGAAAGCCCTATTGATATAGTTTCTGCGGCAAACAGATCTTATGCACTAGAATCAGTAAATGACGAAAGTGTAGAAGTTCTAAACCGAGCTTACAACGATGATGTTGGAAGTTCAGGAGATGCCTCAAACAGAAAAGATAAAGGTGGCGGTGTAAAGACTAACAGATGGGTAGATCACGCTGGTGTTCAAATAACAGCAGATGCCTCTGGACTTAGCAACTTAACCTTTGCAGGATTAGTTGCATCAAAAGGAGTTATAGAGGACGAAGGTCTTGACCCAAGTAACCTAGTTACATACACGACAGGAAAAGCAATAAGGGATTTGATCTTTGATCCAGATTTGGACAGCTTTATTTCATTCAGTCGCCCAGCAATTATTACTGAAGCAACTGTTGAAAGAATAGCAGGAACAAACGTAGTCCGTTCAAGTGCACCATCAGCAGGAACCCAAGCAAATTCATTCAGATCAACGATGTTTGTACCAAACATTGCATTTGGATTAATTACAGGAAGGGATCTAACAATGGAAGCACAACGTAGGAACGAATTGCAAGTAGTATTCCTTACTGGAACACAGAGGATAGCAGGTTTCGTGAAGAACGTAGAAGCAACTTGTAGAATCTCACATACATAGAGAGAGCATTGTTATTGGGAGATAACAATCACTTGGATCAAACCAAGTCAAAAAATCCCTTTTTTTATATTTTTAAACTAGCAAAACAGTGATAAGATATGGCACATTACGCAACACTCACAATAGTGAAACAAAGATTAAGAGTAGAAGATTCTTCACTAGATGACGAGTTATCCGATTATATTGATGAAATTGATACTTATGTAAATCGTAAATTAAGAAGAAAATTAGGTCATAAAAATGAGTATGGAGATGAAATAGTATTACCATTAACAACCGAAACTATTCCAGCATTAACATTCGATCTTAATACAATCTCCAATGATTTAGTAATAGGAAAGTTTAGACATGAAACAACCGCAGATGACGCTTTATGGAAAAAAGCTGACGAAGAGTTAGAAGAATTTCTAACAGAAACTTATGGATGGGCTACAAGTTCAGCTTTCAAGATGAATCCTCAATTAACATTCACACCTACAAGTGGTAGTGCTAGTGCAACTGTAACAGTAAGTGGATCAGAATTTGGAATTAGAAATAAACTAAAAGTATATTTCAATGGACAAGAGATGACAACCTCGCCAGATCCTTTGGTAGCAGATGATAAGGGATCCTTTTCTGGTACGACATTTACAATCCCAGCAGGAACAACCGCAGGAACGTTTGAATTAAAAGTGGTCGGAGTTACACCTACCGATTGGAAAAAACATGATCTAAAAACAGGATACGCAAGACATAGATTCAGGGTGGTTTGATTGGTCGAAGTCGAATTGACAGAATCCGACTATCTACAATTAGAAAAATGGTTTGGATTATTATTCGGAGGTAGATCAAAACAAGTTAAAAGCAATATTGAACCTGATGGTATAGACAAAATATTGTTTCAAAAATTATCTGTAATGCACTTAGCATTAATGGAAGAACAAATGGCGGAAATGGAATTAAATAAAGAGGATGACGATAAATAATGGCTTCCAAAACTGCTACTCAAATAAAGACTTCACTAGAAGCTGAAACATATCCATATTCGGTTAGATTTTATACTTTTGAACCCAAGTTTCCAGTTTATCCATATATCACAATAATCAAGACTTTGCCACAGGCAACTACAAGTCAAGACATAACTGATACTACAAAGACAGAAGCTTTTGAAATAAAACTCCATGTGAGATATAATAGATCACAAGCTGTTGAGGAAGCTGACCAAACCACAATAGAAAATACTATCCTATCTGCTGTTGAAACCCAAGACTTCGGAACATCTTATCTGTTCATGGAATCAAAGAGATGGCAAAGAAGTGCGATAGATGGAGGTAGAGGGGGAGTTTATGGTAGCCAAAGTTCGATAATAATAACAATAACCGAAAAGACCTCTACATCTGGATCAGGTATTTTAGGAGCAGAAACTACTTTGGCAATTCAAGATGGATCAACGATAAAAATTCTTGCGTTAGATCAAAGTGAGGGAGCAAGTCTAGTTTCACACCATCAAGATACAGGGGAAATATTTCGTGATGTTGGAGAATTTGAAAGAGGTGCTATCACTATAACTTATGAATCTACAAATGCAATAGATTCAGAAATATCAACAATCAGGGATGCAGGAGATGATAAAAATATAACATTAACAAAAAAGGGAACTGCCAAAAAATTTGTGGTCAAATTTGGTGGAACCACTAAAAGAGGTCAGTTTGATAATATTGAGAGAGCTACAACAGCATTATATGTTCAGGGAACGTGGACTTAAAAAAATGCTTAATTATCATATAGAGGATTATTAGACATGGTGGATATTAACGAGCAATATGCAAGAACTTCAACATTTAAAGGATTTGTTCAATTTCAGGATCCGGGAAGTGGTACTAATTATTATAGATTAAAAGAAAGACAACAGTTTTCAGTTACTTTCACTTTTACTTATTCTCCACACTATGCCGATTCAGGAACAAAGGCTTATGATCCAACAGGCTATGACCATTCGTTTGATTGCACTCTTAAACTTACTTCTGATATGATTGATGATACTAATAGTGTAGGAAGCCCAGCAGTTCAAACTCCTACTGATGAAAAAACAATTAGTTATTGGATTTACAAAGCCCAACAACAAGATCCGATTGATATTGTATTCGTAGCAAAAATGGTTGCCTTATCAGGACCAACTACTGGTTCACAAGAAGCAGAAAAAAATATTTGGTT
The DNA here is from genome assembly GCA_002687185.1 of archaeon. Lineage (GTDB taxonomy): Archaea > Nanobdellota > Nanobdellia > SCGC-AAA011-G17 > GW2011-AR20. The sequence goes on from NYZO01000033.1 coordinate 6,132, forward strand.
TAAATTTAAAGCCAGATTGACATCTTTCACAACAGGATATTCAGCTAGTGGTGGAAGTCAAGATTGGCAGTTAAGAGGAATTGTTACAGATATTAACAGTATTGAAAGAAATAGTAGCGATACAGAACCAGCATTTACAACATCTTGGTTGCCTTAGGACTTGATAATCTAGAAGCTTGGCTTGACGTTCAACTAAAGCCTAAACCATTGAATGAAGTTAAGATCAGTGAGTTAATGTCGGCAGTTCAAGCTAGGAAACTCGGAATATCACATATTAGATTACAGTATAAAGATTTTGTCAAGAAAAGGCTAGATGTAAGATCTAGACAATTAATATTAACACCTTTAAGGGCAAAAATGAGAGGTCATAACTTTTCAAATAAGATAGTTATGAATACGGAAATAGCCGATATTCGACTTGTTGGAAACAGAAAATTTAGGGTTGTTATAAGATCAGAATATATCGTAGATGGGTTTGATGTAGGACTTGCGAGAGAGAAAGGAACGAGAGATCATTGGATTTATCCTGTATTCGCAAAGGCGTTACATTGGAAACAAAGAGGTAGAAGTAGCAGTTCTGGTAGATTTGAAAGACAAGATAAATTTTCAAAAGGTCATAAAGTTTCAGGTATGCCGAGATTGATGCTAATAAGGACAACATTGGATGAACAAAGCCCAAAAGTAGTAAAAGAAGTGAGAAGTGATATTAAAAAGTGGATGAAGTCTATACTTGTTTAAAAATATTTAAACATTACAAACCCACTTAAAAGACATGGTTGATGAGGACAAAGATCTTGATATAATGGGAGATGACGAGCTTAATGCACTACAATCTAAAGCTGAAAAGGCGGAAGAACTTGCGAAACGTGTATTAAATTCTACACAAACCATAAATCAACAAACCAATATTTTAGGACAACCGATTGGACAACAACAGCAAGAAGCTGGAAAAGGTGGAGCTTTACCTTATGGAATGGGTAGTGGTGGTTCACCAATAGGATCAGCGGAAGGCAAAATGGTAGGATTCAAACAAGGTCAGCAAATTGGTGGTGGAGTTAGAAGAATGAGAGATAACGGAGGACGAGCTCCATATAGTAAAGAAAGATGGTCGGAGATGATGGAAGCTAGATTGGCAGAATTAGAATTAGCCCAGCAAGCTGACCAAGAAAATTTAGAAAACCAACAAGGACATAATGAACAACAAGAGGAACGAGAGGAAGAAACTAAAAGAGAACTTGAAAGAATAAATGAGAAGTTTAAAAACATAAAATCACAGACAGGTAAGTTAGAGGAACTTACTTCAAAGGGAAAACAAATGTTTGGTGGTGGTGGTGCTGGATTGCCGGGAATGATGGGAAAAGGAATACAAGGAAAGATGTTAGGCATGATCAGTAAATTTGGTGGTCCTTATGGAATGATAATTGCATTTTTGATTGATTTTATAATTAGGTATGTAACAGAGATGGTAAAGTGGATCATAGAGGAAGTAAAAGCTATGTATGCTCCCGGAGGAATTTACGATATAAGAAAACAAGTAAAAGATGAAGCAAAACAATATCAGGATTTACAGAATTTAATCAACATAAAACATGGAGAGGTTTATTTTTCTTCATACTCAAACGAAGTTGTAAGACAAGGAACACCTGTTGGTACTACCAATATGGCGGATTTGTCATTAGGAATGAAACGATATGTTGAAACACATGATACGGATCCGGTGTGATATGAATGGCTAATGCACATATATTTTTCCGAACATTGAATACACCAAAGAGTGATAGTGATTATGCAACCTCAACATTAATGTCGGCAAGAGCTGACAGCGATACGCATACTGATTTGGGTTATTCTCTTAAAGTCAATCAACAAGTATTGGCGTTTGATATTTCTGATTACATATTAGAAAGTGTTGCAGAGCAATATGAAAATAATGTGATCGATATTCCTGTTCCTACGAGTGATGGCACTAGAAAAATAAATAAACAAGAGAATGGTTTGAGGAGTAGGACTTTGACAATAAAAGGAATATTCAGAAATAAAACGGATTCAGATATAGAAAAGCTAGAAAGAATGAGGCAGATACCACAAGTTGATACTACTCACAAATATGGTGTAATAGGATTTTATAGTCCTAACGCAGAAAGATTTTCATTGGATCCAGATGGAAATGCAGGATATACGTTAGTAAATACCACAATAGGGTATATGGGATCTGCAAAGAAACGATATGACTTTATGGTAACTTTAAGTTTTGGCGGAACTGTTGAATCAATAGGTGGTTAGTGTGGGAACATACTATAATGACAGCATAACTTTGCTGAAAAGAACTGATGGTAGTAATACCAATCCTAGTAGAACTCCCTCGACAGAAATACCTAGTGGAGATTTAAAACCTTGGAGAATAAGAATGACATTAACCAATCATGGAATTAGTGAATTTAATCGAGGACAGATAATTTTAAGAATGGATGAGAATAAAACATTCATCAATACAGGTCCTATTCTTACAGATGAAAATGCAAAGAATAAGTATATTGTCGAGTGTAAAATAACACAATCAATAAGTGGATCAGATGTAACAGGAAAAACTTTTCAGTTTCAGATAAAAGGTTGTTCAATAGATGTAGATCAACAAAAAGGATCTATCATAATACTTGATTTGGTAGAAATACAAGTAAGATTGGCAGAATCAGTTACGACTACGATAAATCTATTTGAAACACCAAATAGGGAATTTATGTCTAGATTAACAGAATTTAATAACTTTCAGGGTGTCGCATCAGCTACATCTCCAAATGTAACAATGCTTTATTCAAGTTGTGCTTCTGACGATATTTCAACCTGTCAGGGTCAGCAAAAGATAGCTCTACCAAAAGTAGATGAACTAAAACAACATTATCAACCTGTCGGAGTAGAAACATATCACGAATTACTGATAGATTGTATAAAACGATTATCGAATGAGGAAACAGTTGGTGGTGTATTTAAGGACTTTTACTTTGACTTTGAAAATACTACTGCAACAAATACTATGAAGTGTTTTGCAGAAGAATATGGAGGAACTGACAGTGGAGTAGTGTTAGATCCAAAATCCATTGACACAATAGATGCAACGGAAACGCAACAGGCTTCTATAAGCCACGTTAAGTATAAGAATCATGTTTTAGTAAAGGGTCAATCATTGGCAGGAACACTACCAATGGATATGGCTAGATATAGATCATATTTTGAACACGCAAAGATAAGACCAGCGTGGAGTGCTTCAACATCTTACATTGTAGGCAATCAGGTTAAAGTAGCCACTTATTTTACAGGAACTTCTATTACTAATTGGACAGCACAACCACAATATGTAATAAGATATTATAAGTGCATAAAAGATAGATCGGCTAATGCCACTACACCAGATCAAGACACAACATATTGGAGAGAGGATTTTGTAAATATAACACCTTTTGACAAATATGGCAGATATGATATGGATGATATTGTATATCACATAACAGGTAGCACCGTAAAATTTTATCGTGCAGAACAAAGCATAATGGGAGTATCATTAAAGACACTAAGAAAATCCAATCCTGTTAATCCTGATGCGTCTAGCTTACAACCTACTTCTAGTAGTAGTTATTGGGAAGATCTTAATGCAACAGGAAAAATAGATAGTCGTTCTACAACAGAGTTTGAGGGATTTGGAACACATTTAACTTCCGAGGTTGATAGCAGTAATAATCCTATTTCACTTTCTGCAATTCCTAGTCCTTGGACTAATAATATTTTTGATTGGGAAAAAAATCTACTTGGTCTTAAAAGTGGATCTTTACCAATGAATCAAGGCGACTTTATGGGATTTGCTTTCGACTGGAATATCGCTAGGGCAGTATATCCAGCAGGGGAAGATTATACAAATTCTTTTGATAAGATAACTGCAAAGTGTGTAGATAAATTTAATGTTGATGATCCTGACGATCTTAATGCTAGGGAAATATTTGATGGTGTAAGAATCATAGTGGGAACTACACCTGACGGAGATTTTGATCCAAATAACAATGCTGAAAATAAATATAGGATAGCAGAATGGGTTCAAAACCCAAACGAAGGTAATGCTAGATGGTTTTTTTCGAGAGCACCATTGGATAATGATACTGTAATGGATATGGAAAGTGGAAGAATATTACGTTATGACGGTTCAGCACAAGGTTGGGAAGTTAAATGGAGTATTAAAACACCTACACCAGATCCTACTGCTAATAGAACAGCTACGCCTTTTCATCTTGTCTATGATATTTACAAGCAAAAAGATTCTACTGGATTACCTAATCAAGCGATAGAGTATAGATATTCATGGCAGAAAGATAATAATGCAATTCCTGTATTCACTTACGGATTTGCCAATCGTGGAGTATGGATGAATATGTGGTATCCTTTTCCGCGACAAGATACAGCAGATGGAAATATTGGATATAAGTATGGTGGCAACGGATCTACTTCTGATACAAAATTTTGTATGGTATCAACTTATAATGATGAAACCGATAGCACAGGAAATAACATAGGTTGGAACAACGGTGCAATATCAGAAGATATGGGAAAGATTAGTGCAATTTCATTCCACTTAAAGGTAGGATTTTGGAATGCTAACGTAGGAGATTCATTAAACGCTAACGGAACAGGAGATGCCTATACAGGACACTTAAAAGATTTAGAATTTAATGCTTGGAGTAATACACTACCATCAACCACTAGAACTATTACAGGGGATCATATGGGTAATATTCCAATGGTATTTTGGGCGATTGATAAGTTTGACAGAATTTGGTTTCAAAGATTCAAAATAAGGAGGAATGACGAATGGGATCTTATAACTCTACCATTCGGACACATGACAGGAGGGGGAACTAAAAATTTGTATTTTGGAAAATGGAATAGATTGCCACAACTATTGGGATTTACTATAACATTTATTGACTTTACATTAAAAGAGAAAGAACATTCAGGAGCAGGATTTGATTGG
>NYZO01000034.1 GCA_002687185.1 archaeon
AAATAAAATCCTTTCTTTGTTTGGTGTTAGCTATACTAACTTATTAGATAATCGAAAAACAAAATCTTTAAAAGCCACTGATTTCCCTTTACTATCCTTTGAAATCGGCCAATATACGAACTATAATTGGTGGGGTAGAACACTATGAAACCTCAACGAACACTAAACAAAACCATCACAATACCAGAGAAGACGACTGCGACACTAGTCGATACTACCATTTCTATAGAAGGGCCGAAAGGAAAACTTGAGCGAGAATTTTATTATCCGTCTGTTTCAATCAAAGTTGCTGATAATACTGTGGCTGTTAGTGGGCCGGGACTTAAGAAAGCAAAACGCATGATGAACACGTTTACAGCACACATAACGAATATGATCAAAGGAGTTAATGACGGATTTCATTATCAATTGAAAATTTGTGCAGGGCACTTTCCGGTTAATGTGACAAAAGAACAATCAACTATTATGATTAAAAATTTCTTAGGAGAAAAAATACCTAGACAAGCGCAAATTGTTGAAGGGGTTGAAGTTGAGATCAAAGAAGATTTAATAGACGTTACCGGCATATCAAAAGAAGCGGTCGGGCAAACGGCTGCTAACCTAGAACAAGCGACTAAAATTCGAAACAGAGATAGACGACGATTCCAAGATGGTATATTTATTATAGAAAAAGATAAAGAGGCAGAACAATGAACCAAAGAAAAAAACCGCCTTTTGTTCGGTACGGTTCAAAGCGATTAAAAAAACTTAAACTTCCATGGCGAAAAGCTCGAGGGTTACACTCAAAAGTTAGGCTCGGTAAACTTGGAAAAATGAAGAGCCCGAACGTAGGGTTTGGAGCTGACAAGAAAATTAAATTTCTATTACCTAAACATGAACTGTTACCAGTAGTTGTGCAAACTGTTGCTGAGTTAGAAACAGTTGATACAAAAATACAAATACCGATCATAGGGGCTGCTGTGGGGCAAAAAAGAAAGATACTACTCGCACAAACTGCTAAAACAATGGGGGTGCAATTTGCTAATCTAAAAGATATTGATGCGTACTTGAAAAAGATAGAAGAGCGAAAAGCTAAACAAAAACAAGAATCTGAAGATAAAACTAAAAAGAAAGAAGTATTTAAAAAACAAGTTGATAAGAAAGCGGCTGAAAAAGAGAAGGAAGAAAAAGAAGAAGATAAAGAAGAACAACTTGAACAAGACAAAAAACAAGTGCTGACTAAAGGAACATGAAACTATACCACAAAAAACGGATCGCTGCAAAACTACTCAAAGTAGGACATAACAAAGTTCAACTTGATCCAACTAAAGCTGAAGAGATAGGTAACGCGCTTACAAGGCGAGACGTGCAAGGGTTAATTAACCAAAAGATGATCAAAGTTAAACCACATTCAAAACATTCAAGAGCGAAAATAAAACTAACTATAAAAAAGAAAAGGAAAGGGCGTACACAAGGCACAGGGTCTAGGAAAGGGAGCAAAAACGCGCGGCAACCAACAAAGACTGTATGGATGAAAAAGATTAGACGACAACGAGAATATTTAACAATACTTAAAAAACATAAAGAACTGAATGTAACTGATTATCGAACGCTTAGAACGAAATGTAAAGGCGGATTTTTTAGAAGCCTTAGACACCTTAAATTATTTATCGAAGAGCATGGGATGAAACAAAAAAATGGCAACTAAAAGATCAGTAGTAGATTATAGGCGTAAACGAGAACAAAAGACTAATTATCATCAAAGACGAAGACAACTCAGTTCGACTAAACCAAGACTTGTTATTCGACGGTATGCTAACAGTATCATGATGCAAATTATTGCTTTTGAACCGAAAGGAGATAAAGTTCTATGCGCATACACTTCAACTAAACTCAAAAAAGAATACGGTTGGAGCGGGCACACCGGTAATATTTGTGCAGCTTATTTAACAGGGCTTGCCATCGCTAAAAATTCTGAAGCCAAAGATGTACACGCAGACTTTGGATTCCAACGGTCAGTTAAAGGATCTACGATATACGCAGCAATCAAAGGCGCGATTGATGGTGGGATTCAAGTAGTATGTGATAAGAAAATGTTTCCGAAACAAGAACAATTAGATGGGAAGTTTCTTAAGAGAGGAAACGATATAATCGCAAAGATTAAAGAACAAATTATGGATGCTAAAAAATGAAACCAAGACAAAATAGACGGAAATTTTCAGAGAAAGATCGGGCTGATATGCAACGTGAGCAAATGCTACAAGCGCTTGAGCGATGGGTGCCAAAAACGGAAATAGGTAAACAAGTTAAAGCAAAAACAATAACCAATTTCGGGGACGTTGTAAATACAGGTAAGCCGATATTAGAACAAGAAATTGTAGATTCACTCTTACCAGAACTAAGTGTTGAACTGCTAAACGTAGGGCAAAGTAAAGGTAAATTCGGGGGCGGTAAGAAAAGTATATGGAAACAAACGCAAAAGAAAACTAATGAAGGGAACAAACCAACCTTTGCTGCAATGGCTGCAGTAGGAAATAGGGAGGGATACGTGGGTCTTGGGTACGGCAAGGCAAAAGAGACCATGCCAGCACGAGAGAAAGCAACTAGGATGGCGAAACTTAATCTAATATCTGTACGCAGAGGCTGCGGGTCGTGGGCGTGCGGTTGTAAACATGCACATTCAGTGCCGTTCACAGTTGAAGGCAAGAGTGGTAGTGTGATAATTAGGCTTATGCCTGCGCCGCGTGGGACTAGTTTGAAAGTCAATAAAGAATGTCAAACAATGCTTGAACTTGCAGGCATAAAAGATGTTTATTCAAAGACTAAAGGAAAAACAAGCACTAAGATTAATCTGATTATGGCGTGCTTTAACGCGCTCAAAGAACTTAATGCGATGAAACTAAATGAAACACAGCTTAAAGAACTAAAAATTGTGGAGAAAGCAAATACATGAAACTTATAGCAATTATTAGACTTAAAGGAAAAATCGGACTGAAAAGGCCAGTCAAAGATACGTTTAAATTACTTAGACTCTATAAACTCTATTATTGTATTATTCTTAAGAATACGCCGATGAACGTGGGAATGATTGAACGAGTTAAAGACGCGACTACTTGGGGCGAGATAGACGAGAAAACACTCAAAGAATTACTCCTTAAACGAGGGCGGTTGCCAGCGAATAAACGGTTGACACAAGAGTATCTTAAAGAAAAAACTGAATTAGATACGGACAAGTTCGTTAAAGAAATAATGGAAGACACAAAAACTATCAAATCAGTGCCTGGACTAAAACCGTTCTTTAGACTCAAACCGCCAACAGGAGGGTTCGAACGCAAAGGAATAAAACAACACTTTGCACAGGGCGGAAGTATAGGATATAGAAAAGAGAAAATAAACGAACTTCTTATGAAGATGTTATAAAATGACCTTTAATAAACGAAGAAAACATACAAGAGCACGGGCGAACAGTTCACACGGTTGGGGCTCTAAGAAAAAAAGACGCGGAGCAGGGAACAGAGGCGGTAGAGGGATGGCAGGTACTGGAAAGCGAGCAGCGCAGAAAAAACCTACCATAATTAATACCATCGGACTCAAACAATATTTTGGACGTCGAGGGTTCACAACGAACAAGAAAAAATTAATAGCAATAAATATTATAGATCTTAATAAATTAGCAAAACAAAACAAACTTAAAAAACAAGACGGGAGTTATGAGGTGGACCTCAAACAGTTAGGATATCATAGAGTGCTGGGTCGAGGCAAACCTGATCATACTTATATCATTAAAGGCGGGTATGTAACCAAAAAAGCTGCCGAAAAACTTAAATTAAATGTGGATACTAAAAAGAAAAAAGAGGTTGAATGAACGTGGGCTTAGTTAGCAGTATTATAGGGAACCTGCCAGAAGTTACTAGCCCGACAGAAAAGCGACAAGGGTTCAAACAAAAATTAATCTGGACATTAATAATGCTTGTTGCATATTTTATACTTGCACAAGTGCCTTTATATGGACTTGGAGCGAACGCTTTGCAAACGTTTGAGCAATTATCGATTATTTTAGGGGCGAGCTTTGGGTCGATTATATCGCTTGGTATAGGGCCAATAGTGACCGCGTCTATTGTACTACAATTATTAACCGGGTCAGGGTTATTAAAGCTTGATACGTCAACGCCTGAAGGGCGAAAGTTCTTTCAAGGGTTGCAGAAGTTATTAGGGTTGTTTTTTGTTATATTCGAAGCTATAGTGTACGTTTATTTAGGTGGGCTTAGCCCGCAAGTAGGAATTCATCCGATGGTGCTTGTTGGGCAATTGATACTTGGTGGGATACTTATCATGCTAATGGATGAAGTCATTACTAAATGGGGTTTTGGAAGCGGAATCTCACTCTTTATCGTAGCAGGAGTGAGTCAGAGTATATTGATCCAGGCTTTTTCGCCATTAGTGGACCTGACAACCGCAGACGGTGGGGCTGCCGTTGGGCAATTCTTTTGGAATAGTCCGTTGCCGCCGGTCGGGCAAGTGCTCGTGTTCTTTATCTCACTTATGGCGACTGATGTTCAATCAGCAGCGCTTGCGCTTGGAGCGATCCTTGCAACAGTGCTCGTTTTCGTGTTCGCAGTATACGCACAAGCTATGAAAATAGAGATCCCGCTAACGTTCGGGCGGGCGCGAGGGCATGGGATTCGTTGGCCGTTGTCGTTTTTGTATACTAGTAATATTCCAGTTATTTTAATTGCGGCATTGCTTGCTAATGTGCAAATTGCAGGGCAATTATTAAACAAACCAGGGATAGTGGACTGGGTTAACCCGCCAAATATATTGCAATCGATTATTTTAGTCTTTTTTAGGAATCCGTTCCCGTGGACAACAATTCTACCGAGGGTTTTAGTGTATGTATTGTTAATGGTGGTAGGGTCAGTTATATTCTCGATATTTTGGGTGCAAACGAGTGGGATGGATGCTGGAAGTCAAGCGAAACAAATAATGAATTCTGGGTTGCAAATACCTGGGTTCAGACGAGATGAGAGGGTGCTTGAGCGAATACTTCAAAGATATATATTTCCGCTTACAGTTATGGGTGGGATTACTGTAGGTATATTAGCCGCATTAGCGGATGTTTCTGGGGCGCTATCTCGAGGGACAGGGATACTGCTTGCAGTCATGATATTATATAAAATGTACGAGGATATTGCACGGCAACATATGATGGATATGCATCCGGCCATGCAGAAGTTTTTGGGTGGATGAAATGGTGCTTGAAGAATTTTTTAATAATATATTTGGTTGGGCGCTCTCGTTCTCGCCGTCGTATTCGTTGTTTGCTATTAGTTTTGTGCTTACATTATTGTCAACTTTAGCGTATAAATTCCTGACAGACCAACAAGCGCTAAGACGGCTTAGAGGTGAAGCAAAAGACTTACAGAAGAAAATGAAGGAGCTTAAAGATAATCCTGATAAAGTCATGGCGCTACAAAAAGAGTCGCTTGAAAAAACAGTTGAGCAAATGAAACATTCGTTTAAACCGATGCTGTTTACTATTGTGCCGTTCATACTAATATTTAATTGGTTGAGATTAACGTTTGAAGGAGTAGAAATTGGGTTCTTAGGGCTGATTAATAGTTGGTTTTGGACGTACCTAATACTCTCTATTATCTTTACAACGATACTAAGGAAAGTGTTACGGGTGCATTAAAAACATATTTAAACCCCTCATATCACTAATTATCTAATACAATGGTCAAAAAAAAAGTATATAAAAGGTTGCCAGGAGGCACGACAGTTGTGCGGTTTAAAAAACGCAAGCCAAGCAAAGCAGCATGTGCTGGTTGTGGAGCTGTGTTGCATGGAGTGGCGCGAGGTACTAACACTCAAAGAAAGCATATGACCAAAAGTTCGAAAAGACCAGAACGGCCGTTTGGAGGCATGCTTTGCTCAAAATGTTCACGAAAACAATATAAACAAAGTGCGAGGGAGGACAGTAAATGATATATTCTATAGGACGAGTTTGTAAGAAATTAGCAGGACGAGAAGCAGGACGGGTTTGTGTGGTTATTAGTAAACCAGATAAACAGCTTGTCTTAATCGACGGGGACGTGAGACGTAGAAACTGTAACCAAGGACACCTTGAACCGATGACTACTACACTTGAACTAAAAGAGAACGCGACAACTAAAGACGTAGTTTCAGCGCTGCAAAACGCTGGGTTTGATGTTACAGAAAAAAAGAAAACAGAGAAAAAAACTGTTGGGGAAAAACCAACTAAACAACGAAAAACAAAAGAAACGAAGAAAGTAAAAAAAGAAGCTGAAGAAAAAGAAGCTAAACCGAAAAAAGAGAAGAAAAAAGCTAAGAAGAAATAAACATGGATGAAAAACAAGCGTTAGAACAAAAATATTTCGAGTTTCAACTCCTGTCACAACAACTTGAAGCGGTACAACAACAAATAGTAATGTTGAACCAAAAAGTAGTCGAGATCGATGCTATAGCTGCTAACCTAGGACAACTTAATAACATCGAACAAGATAAGAAAATGTGGGCTACAGTAGGCGGTGGGATCTTTGTGCCAGCTAAGACTGACGGTGATTATAAACAAGTTTTAGTGAACGTTGGAGCTGATACATACGTTAAGAAACCGGTTAAAGAATCGCAAAAACTAGTCGCTGAACAAACAGTGCAATTACAAGCCACTTTGAAAACTTATGAAGAGTCGTTTGTCAAAATTCAAGAGCGGTTAGTGGAATTGCAAACTTTTTTTGAACAACAACAGTGAAAGACTAATCTTCGTCTAGATAAATTGTTATCTCTTTTTGATTGTCATACCGTGAGCCTACTAAGCCATGAATTACGGAATGGTTGTATGCCATACGATTGTAAGTTACCTTGATTGCTGTTATTGAATCCCAACCAACTTTTTCTTCTAACCTATCAAAATCAACTTTTATACCATCGCCTTCGCGAGAATGATCATTATAATCGTAAGTAGTTTTTAATCTTTTTCCTGTTTCTTCGCCGCTTATTATTAGTTCTGTTTCTGCTGAAGTAAGTGCTTCATTTATGGTTAAACCAATCGTGAGTTCGCCTGATAGACCATATATATGATTCATGTTTAGTAAAAATGGATGTGCCTATAAAACATTTTGTGTAGTATATTATTCTCTTCTTTAAAATTAAATGGAACTATAACGCTGCGTGTGCTTTAATTTCTTCAGGCGTGAGGACACGATTATAGATTGCTAACTCGTCTATGATGCCTGTGAACAGCTCATCGTTTGGGATGTTGTCACAATCGACCGATGACGCGCCGATAGTGATATCATATGTCGTAGGCACATCCTCCATATGCCAGTTGTCTGTATCCGGAGCAGTTTCTATACCGTCTACGTAGAATTTTGGAAGGTTGTCATCAATTGCAGTTACTGCAACATGATGGAATTTGTCGTCGTGGATCGTGCCTGTTGCACCATAGAGATAATAATCTGAATCACTTACATAACTCCTAAGGATTAGATTACCGTTTGAATACCTAAACCATCTGTCTTGATGGATGATGCAGTTGCTTCCTTTTTGGAGGATAGAATTAGTTGAAGTACTTGAAGTTTTGATCCAAGCTGAAATGCTCATGGAACTAGTTGCATCGAGCGTTTGATCGTTTTTTACAGAAATATAATCGTCTGCACCATCAAAATTACAAGCTGTTCCGACTTTGCCTTGAGCATTACAAGTTAGGCCGCCAACTAAGGTACCGTCGTTATTGTTTAGACTAGTGTCTTCTCCATCGTTTTCGAAACTGTAGGCTGCAATTAAACTTGGATCGCCGCTTTGTGCGTAAGAAATTTTTGAGGCTTGACCTGAAATAGTGCCTTCGATGTTATGGGTTAGACCGCCTGGTTGTTTAGTGGTTGCTTTGATTGTTACTGTGACTTTTTCGTTTTTCTTAAGATTGTTGGATAATACACATCGAATGTTGCTGAGCTTACTTGATTCAATATCAGTTGATCCGATCAGTTGTGCACAAGGGTTGCCGTTAACTTCAATTGAAGTAATACTCCCTTTTTCATTGGCTCCTATGCCTACTTTGAGAGTGAGCCCTGCTTCATCGATTATTGCGTCTTGGCAACTAAACGGTGCTTCAAGTTGGCAGGTAGTAGTAACAGAAGGACTAAAAACACCGAGTAACCATAGTGCTGCGATAGCTAGCAAAATGATGATAATGGCCCAGCCATAAGTCATTAAGAATTCCATTGCTACTTGACCTCTTTTTTGCATGAAAAAGCTAAATGTTAATTACTATTTAAATTAACCGATCTAAAAAATTGGTCCTAAATCAAATGTACAATTCTAATCTGTGATTAACAGGCTTTAAAAATAGTACCAGTAATATATTACTATGTCATATCTAATAATTAGTTGTAGCTTAAATCCAGATAGTAAAAGTAGGATCCTTGCAAAACATTTGGCTAAAATACTTGATGAAAAAAATGTGGAACATACTTTATTAGATCTAAAAAATATGAAGTTGCCGTTTTGTGATGGAGATAGTGTGTATGGGAATTCTGAAGTGCAAAAGTTACGTGAGCAAGTGGGAAATGCTAAAGGAATAATAATTGCATCTCCTATATACAATTTTGATGTAAACGCCGTTGCTAAAAATATGATCGAATTAACCGGTAAAGCATGGACTGAAAAAGTTGTTGGATTCTTATGTGCTGCAGGCGGGAAAAGTAGTTATATGTCAGTAATGAGTGTTGCAAATTCTTTAATGTTAGACTTTAGATGTCTTATTATACCTCGGTTTGTATACGCTGTAGAAGATGATTTTAGTAGTGATAATGTTACAAATGATGAAGTTATAGAAAGAATTGAAGAGCTTGTAGGAAAACTTGTTGGATTAACTTCAAATCCAAAAAAATAAAATAATTGGAAAATTGTTTAGAGTTATTAAGGATGTAAATTAATACTTGAGTTAGATTGCTTGTTAGTTATGGGGAAACTGATGGATAATTTAGATAATTATTTGGAATTTGGTGTACTTGTGGGTTATGGGTTGGCTGAACCAACGATTGATCGAATGAAGAAGTACGTTGATGGAGTTTGGACCGGAATAAGACATCCGATTGCTATGTACATTATGCATAAAGAAATTAATTCTCTTCGATATTTAGATCAGTTTGAGATGATGGACGTTGAGATTAAAAGAGAAATAGGAAAATACTAATCTTTATAGTGCATTATTTCCAGAAGAAATAACTTAAAAAACTATAATATTGACCTAAACGTATGGGTTTGAAAAATATAATCGAGTCGTGTAAAGAATATGTTACTAATAATAAAATTGAAGTTTTGTTGCATACGACAGCTTTAGCAACTATGTTTTCAGATGGGGTATTAACCTATAACGCACTTAACGGAATACCAGATTTTGAACAATATATACCTATGAGAAGTTTAATGAAACAATTAGGTGTTGGGCCTGCGTTACTTGTTGATGGAACTAAACAAATACTAGGATGTGGGGTCCTTATTGGGATTGGGAAAAAACTTCAAAAAAGAGAAGATGAATGGAAAGTAGGAGGGAATATGTTAGTCTATGGTGTTTCATCCGCTGTTGCTACGATACATACGCTCGGAACTTTATCTGATCGTATGGATTTAACTACGATTATTTATTACTGGAATAAATTAGGCAATATAATTCCTTTTTATTAATAGAAATTTAAACTCTTATTTTAAACGTACACTTCTTTTAACATGTTAACAACATCAACAATAATTTTTGCGGTAGTTTCTGGATACCAACGATTCATGAAATAAGTTGGCTCAACCTCAATCAAAACTTTGCCTTTCTTTGGGAAGAATTTACGTTTTGGACCCAACGCTAAACTGCCGTCAAACACGTTCTCAATAGTAACTTGTGGTGTGGGAATGTTTCGTAAAGCGTGTTTTGCAGCGCCCAAAAAAGTTTGGGGGGTAAGAGTTGATGCTAAACGTTTTAATACGAACTTTTGTGAATACTTTCCAATCTTATCTAAATCTTTTTCAAGCAGTTCTCTGTCAGCCATAGGGAGATTTTTTAAGATTAAACTTTGATGGCGTTTAGTCAAGTCAGAAATAACACGCTCTTGTTCTAACAAAACGAATTTCTTATAAGTCTTTTCAACCGATTTTAAGAACGCATAATATTTAGTGTTAACTCTGCTAACAATCTCTTTAATAGCGTCTTTTTTCTTCTCTTCGTCGATGAATGTGACAACGTCCATTACGCTTGGAACACTTTTGATTCTTGAAATTGCACGATGGACCATGATAATATATTTTGAGTCAGATGCCTCGTTCCAGAAATTTTGGTAAATTCGTAACCTACGATAATAATCGTCTTCGGATTTTGCAACCCAACCGAATTGTTTTTTGTAAGTTGTTATCTCGTCTGATGACACGTCCTCTTTGAAGGTATGATACATTCGCAAAGCAGTGTTGAGAGGCGGAATGTCACGGTTGAAATCAACGCCCCAGTCGCGTAATCTTGAAATGTTTGAGACAACTAATTTGCCGTTAGTCTTGCGCCAACATAGACTAGCAACCGTCTCTGAATTGTCGTCGCGAGAATTGACAGTTCTAAAAGCTGGGCCAGCATGCGGTGCAATAATTGCAACTGATGCGTCAGTGCCGTTTGCGTAACAAGTATAACCACGGTGAAACGTAATGTCCATGTCACTAAAAAATGTTTATTTGTTTTTTAAAGGTTTGTAGCCAGAAATCCTCGTAATTTATGGTTAGGGAGGACGTCACAACGGCTGGTGTAGGAAATATATGATGGAACTTTGGCAGATCTAATGTTGAACACTTATGTTAGTTGTCGAAAAGAATATATATCATAGCTGATTGTAAATATTGATGCGAAAGGAGATGATTAGTTGGAGTTTTATAGTAATTTTACTAATTGGAATGATTAGTGTTTTGTTTCCAATGGATTCGATCACTGGCCAATCGTTTATCGATAAGATATTAGGCCGGCAAGAAACAACTGAACAGGCATGGATAATTAGTGATGGTAATGTCCTCGGGCAATCATTGACAGTTAATAAAGACACGACATTACGCGAGCTTTTTGATCAATTAGAGACTAGTTCGTTTGGCAAAGACATAACGATTGTACAAACCGACAAAACGGCCAAGAATCAGCAGAGTG
>NYZO01000035.1 GCA_002687185.1 archaeon
AAAGATTATCAACAAAAAATAATGCCATCACAAAAATTATGTTTCTTTTGGGGAGAAAAAGAATTCACCACAAACCGTCGCTTCTGTACTCATAAAAATAAAGACAATCAATATCTTCTCCCTATTAATACCACCGATTCCAAACAACAAATGATTCGAATCGACCCACCCTTAGGAAATATCACCATCCACCAAATAAAACTCACCTCACTTAATCTTCAGCCAATAAAATTTGACAATCTATCTGAATGGGAACTGTCCTCAAGCTTAGAAAAAATCTCCCCCAATTCTTTTAAAAGCATTGATTCTGATCCCTTTCTCTTTACCACCCTACCAGACTCAATAGACCTTACCAAATACAATCACATTGTTATCAGTCTTGAGGTTAAAAGTCCTCTTCCCCAAGAAATAGATCAATTAAATACTCAAATAAATTCAAAAATTCTCCCCAACTGACATGAAATCTAATAAACTACAAAAAATATTTAAAAACCCTCGTCTGTTAATTAGTCTCCCCGCTTTGGTGCTCATCTTTCTACTCATCTTCAGTTTTATCCAAGCCACTGCCAGTTATCGACATTATCCACGACAGGATTCATGGACCCAATTCGACATCAACAATAGCAAAAGATCTTTTAATGAATTCTTCCAGAACATCCTAATTCAACTTAAAAAACTAACTATCGATAATAAAACCATAATTAACAAATTTAAGCAAAACAAAATTGACTACTTCTCAATCAAAACCTCAGTTACCAATTTAACTCAACTAAATTCAAATCTACCAGAAAGTGGTCAACAATATACCGATGGTTATTTAACTAAACTAAACCAAAAAGATCAACAAAAAATAAGGTTTAAATACAGGGGAGACAATTTTTACCACTGGGGATACACTAAAAAATCGACCAAAATAAAATTTGAAGATGGCCGGGTTATCAACCTTGTTAACCCCAAAGAAATTGATTTTATTGCCGATAAAATTGCCTTTGACTTAGCAAAAGATCTTAAGCTTTATACACCAGAAACAAAATTTACAGGCTTATTTATAAATAACAACTTTGAAGGTATCTTTCTTGAAACACAAGAAGTAGATAGCCTTTTTGCCAAACAACAAATCCCTCCTTTCACTGCCATTTTTCAAGGAGAAAACATTGGCACTTCTAATAAGTCTGGACTCAAACTATTTGAAGATCCTTACAAATGGGAAATTACCGGAGGATATTCATCCCCACTGACTATCAAACCATTTCTTCTGGCTATAAATGATAGCGATTTCAATCAACTTTATCAACACATTGACCTTGATTACTGGGCCAAATTTTATGCCTATGTATCCATTATTCAAAACAGTCACTACGATGATATTCACAACTGGTTTTTGGGTTTCAGAAACAATAAACTATATCCCATCGTTTGGGATCCAGTTGGTTGGGTCATGGCCTACGAAACCGGTAACGGAATCGAAGAGATGAAGTCAAGACTACCTCAAACACTAAGACAGAATGCCTACTTTAATCAAAAATTTATTGAGACAATCTGGTCCATAACCAATAATCAAAAAACACTGGACCAAATTAACCAAAACATAATTAAACAACAAGAAAAACTAGTCAACATCCTAGATTACGATCTTTACAAGGGAGGAGTCTTTAGAAACCCAAAGGGAATCAGAGCCCCGCAATCAACAAACGAAATACAGAAGGAAATAACAAAACTCCAACAAACAATAAAAAATCGCTTCGAATTTATCAACGATTCAATAGAAATAGAATCTGTCCAATATTACACTGACAACACCTATCTCTACTTACAATATTCCGGCATCGCCGGCGCCACCGTTAATGGCAAAAACAATATTGAAATACTAAATCAAGGTTTCTTTACACCCCTCCCTTCATCACTTAATCACCTGGTTTCAGGACGAACCACCAGTTCAGGCCCTCGCCCTTATGCTGTCATTTGTCCCACGACTTACCGCCTCAAAACCCCTTCAACCCTACCACCTCAAATCAACAATAAACTTACTCAAAAACCCATCGAAGTAAAAAAAGTAGCCTCATTTAAATCTACTGATTGCAACATTGATTTCACTCAACCCCAAAAAGTCAACACTTCAAATAACAATCAAAGACAAAACTACTCCAAAATAGAAATCAATCTTCCCACCGTCAACCCAACTGAATATTTTTTACCAGGTAAAAAAATCCAAGATCAGGTCGAAATAATCTTTGCCAATCAAAAATACACAAAAGTCGAGTTTAAAAAGAGAAAATTCGATCAAAAAATTAACCTCGATTTCAAAGATTCAAAATATCTCGGTCGTCAAAAATTCGACCTCTATCCTCTCAATCCAGAATATCAATACCTCCCCACCGCTATCACCATCGCTCGCTCACATCAACTACCAGCCAATAAAGTAGAAACTGTCCATGTCTATACCAACGATTCTTATATCGCCCCTTATCTCCTGGTTGAAGACTCCAAAAATAAGTCCTTCTTTGAAACTAACGGCCTCACCTTTGACACTGACATTTACCGACTGAGTGGAAACAATCCCACTAATGAATCAGATTGGGAAAAAATAAGCACTGATCCAAGGGTCAAAAATAAAGATAAATACACTCTGATCCAACTCCTAAAAAATATAGATAATCCCCAAAGACTATATCAACTCATTGATTGGGATAACTTTAATGATTTTCAAAACTATCTTCAACAAACCGGTAATCAATTTCCTCAATACTTTCTCTATTTTGATAACACTCTTGGTCGTTTCAAATTTATTCCAGAAAATCATGTCCTTTATCAACCAAACGACAGTTTTATCACCAACGACACTCTCTTATCAATCATCAATCAGGTAAAAACCCTACCATCTACTTTTAACCATCCCATATTTAAACCAGAACCCGAAGCACATTCCTATACCATCCACACCGGAAATTATCGCATCAAAAAAGATATTATTATCCCCACCGGTCTTCATATCACCATCCAAGCCGGCACCACTCTTAGACTTGACCCAAAAGTATCCATTCTCTCCTTTTCCCCCATCCAAGCCATTGGTACCTCCGATTTACCCATCAAAATTATCAAAAATAAAACAAAACCCTTTGGTACCTTTGCCATAATTGGAACAAAAACTAATAAATCCACTTTGGAATTCGTCGAAGTCAATGGTGGTTCAGAATCCTTCATTAATCACATATATCTCTCAGGTCAATTTTCTGCTTATCATGCCGACATTGACATTAAAAACAGCCTATTCAAAAACGCTCAAGCCGATGATAGTCTCAATATCAAATACGCCAACACTTCAATAACTGATTCTCATTTCGAAGAAAACTCCGCCGACGCTATTGATCTAGACTTCGTCACAGGATTAGTCAACAGCAATACGTTCAACAATAATGGCAATGACGCTCTCGATCTTTCTGGCTCAACCGTTTCCATTACTCAAAATAAAATCACCAACTCCGGTGATAAATGTATTAGCATTGGTGAAAACAGTCAACCTCAAAAAGTCGACGACAATCTACTTGATTCATCTAATATAGGAATCGAGGTAAAAGACGGTTCCACTGTCACTATTACCAATAACACTATTCAAAACAATAACATCGGCATTAACGCTTACCAGAAAAAAGAATTCTTTGGCTCGGCCCAACTCAACAGCTATCGCACGGTCTTTAAAAATAATATAATCGACACTGATTATCAAAATACATTCACCGGAACTAAACTAAAAACCGACCAGTCTGTTATCATCATTCACTAAATGAAAAACAAAAAGACCACCCTTAACTTTCGTCGCTTTGAATTCAAATATATCTTACCTGCCAAATTATCTGATCTTTTAGTTGGTTCTATTAGTAAATTTGTTACCCCTGATCCATATGCTCAAGACAATGGATATTATTTTGTCAACAGTATTTATTTAGACAGCCCCCAACTCCACTCCTACCGTCAAAAACAAAATGGATTAAGAAAACGAAAAAAATATAGACTCAGATATTACGGACAAAATCCTAACATTTTCACCAACCCCCTTTTTTTTGAAATCAAAAGAAAAGATGGCGCCATAATAATTAAAGATCGAATTATTATCAACTCTCAAAAACTAAAACAAATATCTCTAAGTTCTTGGAAAAATATCTCTCAAAAACACCCAAACTTTTTTTCAGAATTTTATCGAGATTATCGAACTTTACAACTCAAACCCAAACTCATCATACAATACAAAAGACAACCATTTTTCTCTCGCTTTAATAAAAACTTTCGAATCACCTTTGACTATGACCTAAAAAGTGCTAAAACCAACAATTTTAATCTCGACCGTCTCTATCTTAAAAATACCATGCCGCACCTGGCTGTTATGGAGGTCAAATTCAATGGTGGTATTCCTCCTTGGTTTTCCTATATAATAAAGAGCAATAACCTCCGTCGTAATTCATTTTCCAAATACTGCCACGCTGTTGATCAAATTTATAAATTAGACCCCTAATATGAAATCAAACGAATTCCTCCAAATTTTCAGCAATCCATTAACCACTGTTTACTATCTAACCGTTTCCATCGCCCTCTCTCTTTTAATTGCTCATACTTACCGCAAAACCTATAAAGGTATCTCTTACTCCCAAAGCTTCGTCACCAGTTTGGTTATGCTCTTACCTCTTGTCAGCCTCATTATTAATATCGTAAACAACAACGTCGCTCGAGCCATCGGCGTTTTCGGTGCCTTTTCCATCATTCGTTTCAGAACCCCTATTAAAGACTCTCGTGATATGATCTACATCTTCTGGTCCTTAGGTGTTGGTTTGGCTATTGGTGCCGGTGAAGTTGGTATTGGCATCAGTGCCACCATATTTATGGCTGCTGCTGCCTTTATTCTCCATTTAACCAACTATGGCATAGTCAATCAATTTGATTATCTTTTGATCTACAACCTCAAGACTCAAGAAAACCAAATTGAAAAAATCAACAAAAAAATAGATCAGCTTAGTAAAGCCAAAGAAATACTAAACATACAGTCTGACAAAAAAGGAGAGAATATTGAAGTAAGTCTCAATCTTAAACTAAAGAAGGGGATTGGGCCTGATCAAATTCTGTCTCAACTCCAAAAAAACAAAGGTGTTTCCGAAATCAACATTACTCCCACCCAAAACACCGCTGAATTTTAATTGTCATAAAACAATCTAAACACCGCATCCAAGTTAGTTTCTTCCCTACCTAAATACAGCTCACCTCCATCATACCTCCCTCTATAATTCCCCTTAAACGATTCCGCCGCAAAAAAACTAATCGGATGAGCCGCCTCTTCGTCTGCCGGAATCAAAGCAAAACAATATTTTTTATCCCTGGAATCAGTTATCGGTTCAAAAAAGACATCGGCAAAATAACCGTGAGAAATTGATTTCCTTTCAATGTCAACAACCTTCAATTGCGTTAAGCAAGATTCATCATACAAAGCCAACTTATAAGCCGAATCATTCCTCCCTCTACCTTCACTATCAATCATCACCCCTATCCCTGTTAAATCTTTTCGACTGGCCGTAAATGTTTGAAACAACTTCTTCTCTCGATTCACGGCACTCAAGTCTCTTCCTCCTCTTTCTAAGTCCGGCTCCTCTAAAATGTACTTTTCCGGTCTCAAAAACCTAAACAAAAACTCACCTTCATACTCCACTAAACTCAAAAAATTACTTAGATCATCCCTGTAGTATGGCTCTAAAACAAAGCATAATTCATTCACTGATAACTGTTTCGGCCGGTCAAACAAGAAACGATAAACTCCCTCTTTCTCCAACTGTTCCTGCTCCAAAAAACCACTAACAAAATTTTTTTGACAATCTTTGCCTCGCAGATAAAAACGATATGGTACATTAACCGGCAAACCATTTGAATTAAAAACAAACTCAAACCCTAATATTTTTTCCCTCTCCTTATTACCAAAATTACGACTGTAATACCCATCAACCAATTGCAAATACTCATCTCTCACTCCAACCGGAATATAACGATAACTAGCCCCTCTAATCTTCAAATAATCATCAGCTTGTACACGACTAAAACCAATACCGTATCGATTCCTAACTGAAACTAAAATATTTACACCCACTAACACCAACAGCAATACAAAAATATATCTTTGCCATCTTCTTCGAACCACCCTCTGCCAAACACCAACTAGAAAATATAATAAAAAGGGTATTATTACCAGAAAATACCTCCCCTGCACCAAAATAATTTCTCTTCCTGGTCTACCCTCATAAAGATACATTCCCACAAAGACACCCAAAACAGTCAGCACCACCGCTAAAACCAAAACTAAACTCTCCACCCAGTTCAATCTGACCTTAACTTGCTTTGAAACTGATCGAATCACTAACACAAGTAATCCGGTGTAAAATAAATACACCATAAAACCCATTCGATAATCCATCAACCAACCAAACCTACCAACCAAACCAACAATATAATCCAATCCGTTCTCAGATAAAGAGTTAAATACTACTCTCAAAAATTCAAGTGGAAATTTCCAAAGAATATCTGACTGAAAACCATGAAAATTTCCTGAAATTGGTTTACTCAAAAGACCCACACCCTGCCAAAATCTCGTCCCCCATACCATTGTTATCAAAACTAACGTTATAAAAAAACCAACCACTAACCCTTTCACTTTTTTACTCACTCGGTTAGTCGGCACCAACGATGCTATCAAAAACAAAAACCAATTCCCGTATTTGATTAAAGAAAGTGTTCCTGTCAGCAATACAAACAGTGCATACTCTCTATCTCCGATCTTGTTTCTTTCCCAAATCCGTAACCACCACGCAAAAACCACCATTACCAACGCCAACCCAATTGCATCATGACTAACAGCGCTTACCTGATGCAACACCATCGGTAAACCAGAAAAAAACAAAAGAATATTTTTATAACCAACCGGAATAATCCGAATCGCTATAACTAAACAAGCTAGATAAAAACAAAAATTGAAAAATCTCCCCAAATACAAAGCCGCCAAAGGATTCTCAAAGTAGTTCCCTGCTAAAACCCCCAAAGAAGAAAAAACATAAGAAAGTGGAGTAACCTGCCAACTAAAATTGGCCGCATATATCTCCATTTCCTTTTCGATATCCCGAATCGACAACAAATCATAATTATACTTCTTTTCGTAATCCCACCGACGAAAATCTGCCTGGGTTCTCAAGGGTAAGTTGAAAAATTTACTTTCTACACATAAAATACCTTTCGGACATCCAATCAAATTAGTCAATCCTACACTCTTATAAAAATGGTCTACTTCATCAGCTTTTTGAAACGGAGGTACCAGAAAAGTAAATGCCAAACCAACCAACACAACAAATAAAATTACAATCTTTTCCAATCTTCCACTAAACACATTTTAATTATACACAACCAGCCATAAATGGTATAAAATAACCCATGTCTCATTTTAGAACCATCGGTGTTATCGGCCACCTAGGCATGGTTGGTGGTACCATATATCGATATTTTAAAGACAAGGGATCTAAGGTTTACGGCTACGACTTAATACAAACTGAAAACAAGAAACAAGTCTTCAATGCTAAATTAATTTTTGTCTGTGTCCCTACTCCTTTCAATTGGGTTACTAAAAAATACGATAATTCCATTGTCGACAAAGTCGTTTCCCAAATTTCAAAAAATAAAATTGTTGTTCTCAAAAGCACCGTCACCATTGGCACTACCGATAAACTCCAAAAAAAATATCCCAAACTAAAAATTCTTTTTAACCCCGAGTTTTTATCCGAAACCACCTGTGATGCAGATTTTCGAAGCCCAGACCGCCAATATCTTGGCTACACCGACAAATCCTTAACCGTTGCCACCAAAGTCCTCCACAACCTACCTCAAGCTCCCTATGAAATTGTTCTACCTGCCAAAGAAGCTGAACTTCTAAAATACATTCACAACCTTCATGGTACTGTCCAAATTATGCTTTCCAATCACTTTTACGAAGTTTGCCAAAAAGAAAAACTTGATTACCAACGCGTCATTGATTCGGCCATCGCCGCTAAATGGTTTTGCCGCCAATACCGCAAAATCAACCACAAAGGATATCGTGGTTTCGGTGGTAAGTGTTTCCCCAAAGACCTAAACACCTGGATAGAATACTGTCAACAAAAGGGTATTGACGTTACTCTTTTACGAGCCACTCGTCGCATGAACAAGCGAATCCTTAAAGAACAAAAGTTGACTGAACGCAAAGTTGAAAAACTGTAGTCCTCTTACTTACCTCTTCTTGTGCCAAATAACTGTTCTTTCAATCCCTTCCTCAATCTCAAACTTGGGTTTATATTTAAACATTTTTTTTGCCTTACTAATATCAGCCGGATTCCGATTAGGATCACCTTTTGGCAATGGCTTATAAACAAAGCCAACTTTTTTACC
>NYZO01000036.1 GCA_002687185.1 archaeon
GTTTTGTTTGTTTAGTATTTGGATCTTATTCAAGAGGTGAAGAAAAGAGGATCTCGGATATAGATCTATTATTTTTAACACCTTCAAGGCCAACAGTTAATTTCAGTAAAAGCATAGCAATAAGCAATATGCCCTATCAAAAAAAGTTCCACGTGATTGCTCAATCGATAGAAAATTTCATCAAAGACCTAAAAAAAAATAAGCTTAATATTGCAACTGAAATTTCAAAAGATTTACCTATCGTATTTCATGGCATCGATATATTTTTTTCAATGATAGTGAGGGGAAAGGTATGATCACAATCAATAAAAGCCAAATTGAAATCGAGGTTAAAAAGTACAAAGAAGATAGTCAAATCAAGATACTCACGCCAGATGAGGACTGGACACAATATCATTTTAGCAAAGCTGAATATAATTTAAGGGTAGCAAGACTAAATTTCAATCTAAATACTCATAAGAGTTATATTAAAAAGCTAGAACAAACAGAAGAAATTGATTCAGACTTTAACACTTTTGAATGGGTGATTATCATGGGTTATTATGCAATGTTTCATGCGGTCAATGCTCTATTACGAAAAATCGGAGTTAAAGTTGGCAAACAATACACGCATGAGATTACGACAAATCTATTATTACATTATTTTTATTATACAAAAATCATTGAAGATGAGTTACTAAAAATCTATCAGAATGCTGAAGAAAAGGCGACGGAATTCGTAGTAAGTTATATGTTCGCTAAGGAGGAACGAAAAAAGTATCAGTATGAGGTAAGTTTAACAATACAGAAGAAGGACACAGAGAAAATACTCCATGATGCAACAAACTTCGTGAGTAGATTAAAAGACATAAATCAGACGATAAGTAAAGAGCTAGTTTTAAGTCGGTTAGGAGAGAAATCTTTATAGAAATTGTCAAAAATTCATGAACTACTAATTGAACAGTGAAACAGCCATCTAGAAAAATATTTCGATCAAATGTCGTAAAATCATAAATTCGGTTCTATCAAAATATTTTATTAAACCAGTCCATTATTTTTTGCATTAAGCTAGGGCTTACACATTGGTTGTTTACGCATATATTGCTTGCACATTCATAATTATTATTACAACTTTCTTCTTCTAAATTTTGATCGATAAATGAATGGTCTATGTTACAGTATTGTGTTGTTGTCCTAGTACCGACTGGCAGGCATACATTATTTTCGCCGGTACACCCTTCGCATATAGGACTACATAGTCCACCTTTACAATTGTTTGATACACATTCATAATCATTTTGACATTTTTCTTCATTCTCTTTTTCAAGGATCATTTCTTTATTTACATCACAATAATATGCCTCGCCTTTCTTTTCTAATCTTGTACCTACTGGTAAACAAGTATGTTGATCTAACTGACAACCTTGACAGAACGTTATAGTTTTTGGTGTATTTTCATCTCTGCTTTCTCTTTTATCGGGTTCTCCAAAGAAAGGGATACATTCACCATCTTCGCAGCCATTAGGACAATAATGATAGTCATAACCATACCCATATTCGTCTTCAAAACAATAGGCTTCAAACAGTAAATTTTTATCGTTCATTGTGTCTGGATTTCCTGCTTGGTTGTACGCACATTTATCATCGTAAGTTGCGCTTGCATGCGGCACATAGACGTTCCCTTTGACGTAATACTGTTTTCCATGATCAGAGTCGACACATTCTGTTTTATGACAATCTAAAATATTACCGTGTCTATCACACTCACATGCTGCTGGACAGCTAGTGACACCTGTTTCACAAAAAATAACTTCTCCATTATAATCACATTGACAGTTTTCAGGACAGGCTGGTATGGGGACTGCAATATCTTCACATGCTATAGTCTTACCTTCATCATCACATGTACAATTTTCTGGGCAAGATGGTGTAGGGGTAGATTCGCATGCTATAGTCTTGCCTTCCTCATCACAAGCACAGTTCTCAGGGCATGACGGTACACCAATTACTTCACACTCTAGCGTATTTCCTTGGTCATCACATTGGCAATTTTCTGGGCAGACTGGCATGATAGTAATCACACAATCTAGGATCTCTCCTTCCGCGTCACAGGTACAGTCTTGAGGACATGATGGTGTACTAGTAACTCCACATGCTATAGTCTCACCTTCCTCATCACAAGTACAGTTTTCAGGACAAGATGTCCCACCAGTATCATCTTGTGCATAGCTATTAACGCTGGAAAATAAGAAAATTATTACAATTAAAATGAAAGTTAGTTTTATCTTCATAATTACTGATCTATTTTAAAAAAAAGAGCCTAATTTATAAAGATTATGAAATATTGTAACAAATTAGAGCTTAGATTCTAGTCTTCTTCAGCAAAAACCGTAAAATTATAGGCATCAATAATAGGTTCTTCATATAATTTATCCTCAAAATTGTTTCAAACCTCACCGTCTAAATCTTTAAAAAATCGTATAATAACCGTATAATAGAATGAAACCGTTGCTTAAAGGTTATGCTGACACACTACGTTATTATCACTCAGTCTTTGATTATAGCTTATTCAAACTATTTAATAAACCTCAAAGAATCAACCCAGCGTCAATTAAACGTATTGTTTGCATAGAATTTTTATATATCGGCGATTTGATTGTTACAACTCCTGCTATTAGAGCATTAAAAGAGACTTTCCCCCAAGCTGAAATCACGTTTGTATTACCGACCGGCATGGGCCTAATTTTGGAGAAGAATCCTAATGTTAAGCATGTAATCGAACTTGACAAAAAACAATTAACAAAAAAAGGCATTAACCAACTATCAAAGAGTTTGCGCTCAATGCAGTTTGACGTGGGCGTATTGTTTTATCCTGGTAATAAGTTAATAAGCGGTCTACTTAAAAAAAGCAAGATTCCGATTAGAGTAGGCTGTTCAAAGACCGGTTTCTCAGAAGGCAAAGGTAAATACTTAACTCACAAGGTGCGTCCTACAAAAGAGTTCAAACACTTCGTTGATGAGAACTTAGACGTAGTCCGGTTGCTCAACGCAGAAACAAATAACAAAAGTTTAGAATTATATACTAACGCCGAGTTAAAAAACTTTTTCAGTCGAAACTCTATTAAGAGTGGCACGTTTGTTATCGTGGTCCATCCAGGCCCTAGAAACCCGACACATAAATGGTTGAACTTAAGATTCTCAGCAGTCATTGACGCTTTAATTGAGAAGTACGACGCAAAAATAATCTTAACCGGCACTAAACACGACGCTGACGACATCCAAGAGATAGAAGATACTACTAAGCACGATGTCATTTCTGCTGTTAGTTTTAGTTTGAACGAATTTTTCACGATTATTAAAAGAGCGAACTTAGTTGTATCAGTTGACACTGGTGCAATGCACGTGGCAGCAGCTTTCGGCAGCCCTGTTGTTGCATTGTTTGGCGCAGGTGACCCTAAGGTTTGGCGTCCGTATAATGAAAAGGTTAGGGTATTGTTCAAGCCTCAGGTTTGCACGACTTGTCATCGTTATCGTTGTCGTTTTAGCG
Source organism: archaeon (assembly GCA_002687185.1). GTDB lineage: Archaea > Nanobdellota > Nanobdellia > SCGC-AAA011-G17 > GW2011-AR20. Next base: position 3,527 of record NYZO01000036.1, read on the forward strand.
GTTCTAACAAACAAATTTGCATGAAGATGATCACTGTTGAGGATGTTTTAGACGCGTGCGACCAGTTAGTCAAACCTCTAGAAGAAAATCTTAATTATCCCCATACTGGCTAATGTAACTATTACCCCTGCGGTAAAAACACCTAATACTATTGCTTTGATCGCTTTTGTTCGTTTGATGTTAAAAAACCATGCAAGTATTGTTGCGCTATATGCTCCTGTCATTGGGAGTGGTATTGCAGTTAATAAGTAGAGTCCTAAAGCTTCTTTTTCTGTTCCGATTAAGTGTTCTACTTTTCTTCTAGCTTTGTTTATGTATTTTGTAAAAATCTTATGGTAAAAAGAGAATTTGATAAGGTACGTATGAATATGGTCTAGGAAAAAAAATAACGGTAGAATTATTATACTGTTAAAAAACACTGCTAAAACAAATATTAAAAGAGGATTATATTCAAGCCCTATTCCGAGTGGTATTGCTCCACGTAATTCTGATATTGGTAAGATACTAAGTAAAATAACTGTGATGATATTGGTCATTGAAAATACCTGCAGGTAAGAAGTACATAAGTGTTTCTACCTCCCAAACTAAAAAGGTACATTTATTAATTTTGAGTTCTCCCAAATGTATTATGCATAAAAGAGGTTTCGTAATAATTAGCATAATCTACTTAATATTAATGTCCCAGCCTGCCCTAGCTCCTTCTGAAGGTTTTTCAGTTTTTGATAAAATAGAAGTCACAAAAGACAGTCCAGAGCAAAGCCAAAAGAGTGTAGCAGCATCTAACGTTAACCGGAAAAGTAGCAAATATTATCCTAAAGATCAGCGTATAGCGTTTATGGTCTCTGATTTGAACTGGTCAACGGTACTCCCATGGAACTCTGCAACTGTTTGGTCAAAGCCCGATGTAGAAGAACCAAAAGATGAACATATAGGTTTAAAACCCATCCTTTCTTGGGATCCAAAATTTCATCAATTTGATCTCTATCCGTTCGGTCAAGAGTTCACCGTAGACGAACCTATCACTGTCGACACTATTAGCATTTATTATACAGAACCTGCTTTTTTCACTAATACGGTTACACTGGAAATTGTTGCAATGGGCAAAGAAGACGACCCGTTAGTATTCACATCGTTTGAGGGCAAGGGTAATCCTAGTAGAAGTCCTGCGCAATGGAAAACAATCAATCTACTCCAAAAGTTCGAACCACTCAAAAAAGGAAAGTATAAACTTCGCGCGTACACTGATGGAGGCGACTGGCCAGAGTGGGGCTTTAAGCATATAGGAACAGTTGATAAAGAAGGTAACCCCTCAGCAGATTATGAAGAAAGAGGAATACTGTATCGTTTAGTAGGGAACCAATTAATTGAAAATGTTATAGAAGAGTATGAAAAAATAGACATCGGTCCGTGTAATGAGTTAGTATTCGATAATGATAAAGTTTACCCGAAACCCGTAAACGTTTGTGCTCATCCTCTAGCGTTTTATCATGAAGAAACGACCATTACTGAGGCCGGTACAAGGCTAGTAAAAAGAGTTGAGGGTGGTAGGGCTCCATTTCCAGAACTTTCTGGTGACAGCGTAATTTTTACACAAAGAGACACTACAACAACTCCTCTTGGTGATCAGCTAATGCATATTGACTTGAGTACGGGACATACTGAGGAGCTCCCGATTAATGGTGAAGAGATATATTTTGTTTCGGCGTCAAACGGCAAAGTACTGTGGCAGGAGAAAGGCAAAAACGGAAAATGGGGATTCGTAATATATAATCTAAAGACAGGCCAAAAAGAAGAATTGAATTTAAACACAGATTTGGATGCGTTATTGTATGCTGAGACTGTTGGCGACTTTGTCTTTTGGGAAAAAGAAGATAGTAACGGTTTAAGAGAACCAATAATATACATCCAGAGTTTGGTTGATAACAAACAAGAGACTATAATTTACCCACAAAACATGGAAGTTGATCGCATTCATGGCAATAATAATAAACTATTCTGGGTTGAAGAGCCCAAAGGAGGGACCGCCCAAAAGAGCATCCACATGTTTGATTTAATAACAAAACAGAAAACATTACTCCTAGACAACGCAAATGATTGGTCTTTCGGAAAAGTTTCTGAAGATTTTATTGTCAAAGATGATCTCGTACAAGGCATTAGAAGTGTACATGTTTATGATATAAAGACTAAGACTTCAAAAAAAATCTTCATTGATGATTCGATTCCGTATACATTTAACATTGATAAGGGCAAAATTGTGTGGGATGCGCAAAAGGGAAATGGTTACAATATCTATGTGTATGATCCTAGCAAGAGCGGAGAAAAAATTGAGCGAAGTTTTGACGCTGACGCAAGTATTTATCTTCTACAACAGTATCAACCATTCGACAAGTTATATGCTATCGGTAGTCTGCCGGATAGATTGTCTGAGGTGCTTGATTCGCCACCACCACTAGGCGCAGATGTGGCCGGAAAGGTAACTGTCCTTGACCCTGTGGATGATTATCTCAAGCTTTGGGAATATTACGGCACAGTTGTTTACGTTGAACACGACTATGATCTAGCATTAGTTGCTGCTAGTTACGCTTCGTTGTTGAATGCGCCATTAATTATTGAGCGTTCTCAGTTAGACACAGAAGACACGTTTCGAGGTAGAAAGGTTATTTGTGTAGGTAACGTTAATCCTAAGGGTGCGACATGTAGTGAAACATATGACTTATTCACCTTACAAAAAAAGTACATAGAAACAACGGATACGAATCGCTTCATCCTAATAAACCCTGATGATTGGACCACTAAACAAAAAGAGGCCTATAAACCAGACAAGTCCCATGGCGATATTATCTCAGACTTATACACAAAGGCCTCATTAACAAGTACAAGACTCGCTGGGTTAAAGGAGGAGGCCTTAATTATCACTCATGAGACAACTATGGAAGAGGTAGATCAAGATTTCACACAAACAATCCATCGTTTACGTCCGGATTTACGGCTAGGGGATACCCAGTGTAGGGCTGATGATGACTGTGCAACCGGCTTTAGAGAAATTACAAAGACGTTTAAAAATTATGGCAACAAAATTACTTATACGTTTGATTATCCTGACGGAGACATTCCTCTTAAGGATATAAGTAATATAGAATTTCAGATGATTGTCACAGATTGTGATGGGTGGGTAGACGTAGAATTCTATAACAACGATGTGAAAGTTACTGAAAGTTCTGCAGAGTGTGAGAAAGATCCTTTTATCAGAAGTTTTGCAGGATATAAATCGGTAAGTGACTATCAACTCCTATTTCGATCGGGTGGAAACAAAGGACCGCTTCAAAAAGGAGACCTTACTATTAAGTTAAAAGAACCTGGAACAATCCTAATCGGCGAAAAAAAGAGAGACGACGTCAAAATAGAGTTCAAAGAGTCACTCCAAAAGGAGCCATGGTCATGTGATGATTGTGTTCTTGAAAAAAAATCTGATAAGAAGGTAGATCGAAAGATAACAAAAACGGCTACGGATAAGAGAGAGGTTAGTTTCACTTTTTCGGATTTGAACCCAGCAAATGACTACATCCTCAATTTTGAAATCGCTGGTGATCTTCATCCTTTCAATCTAAAGCTCAATTCAGAAGTATATGTTAATGGAAACAAAGTTTCTAGAGAATCTGATGATAAAAAAGACATACCAATTCCTCGCCATTTAGTAACTAACCCTATGACAGTTAAAGTAAAATTCGATGAGGAAACTAAGGGGGTATATACACTAAACGCAATCCTCCTCGGGACTTTTAAAGAGCCGACATTCCTCACCATTATTTCGAGTCCTAATACTATTCCTATCTCAAAAAGGACAAATGAGTGTGATATACCTGATTATAAAGACAGAGCCCAAGAAGTCGATAATAGATTCTATGGGGACGTTGA
>NYZO01000037.1 GCA_002687185.1 archaeon
CACCTTTCCATACTATTTATTTTTTCGGGGGCTTTTTTCAAAAATTGAATGGGTTGAAACGGGACGAGGGTGTATGTGTATTATATTGCACGTTGTAATATGATGCAAGTTGCAATATACTGCATATATGTCATCTGGCAAGAAATTAGGTGAAAACCTAAGAAAATGGAGAACAAAAAAGAACATGTCGCAAGGAGACCTTGCGACCGCTTTGAATGTTGATAGGGCTTATATCAGCAATATTGAGAATGGTCGAATGAACCCCACCTTAGCTACACTAGAGAAGATCGCGAGAGCTTTGGATATATCAACTAGCGAGCTTTTGAAATAATTATGTTTGAGCGAGCTTTCAAAAACATAGACGACACATTGTGGAAAGATTCAGGTGTAAGCAACGAACTGGATTATGTTGAACAAACCTCTTGGATTCTCTTTTTGAAATACCTTAATGATTTGGAGAAAGATAAAGAAACCGAGGCAAAACTCGCTGGTAAAAAATACGAATATATTTTGAAGCCCGAATACCGATGGGATTCATGGGCTACACCAAAAACAAAAGATGGAAAAATTGACCACAACAAAGCTCTTACAGGTGATGACTTAAAGGATTTTGTAAACCAAGATTTATTTCCATACCTTAAAAAATTCCGAGCAGAGGCAGAAAACCCAGACACTATTGAATACAAAATTGGAGAAATTTTCAGCGAAGTCCGAAACAAAATCCAAAGTGGTTATACACTCCGGAACATTTTAGACATTGTTGACGAATTAAGATTCCGTTCACAAAAAGAAAAGCATGAGCTCTCCCATCTCTACGAAGATAAAATCAAGAATATGGGAAATGCTGGGCGAAATGGAGGTGAATATTACACTCCCCGCTCTCTCATTAAAACAATCGTCCAAGTTATTGACCCGAAAATTGGAGAAAAGATTTACGACGGAGCCTGTGGTTCAGCGGGATTCCTCGTTGAAGCGTTTGAGCATCTAAAAGAAAGCAAAAAACTTTCAACCAAAGACATTGAGACATTACAGAAAAAAACATTCCATGGAAAGGAAAAGAAGTCCCTCGCCTACATTATCGGTGTGATGAATATGATTCTCCATGGAGTTGAAGCTCCAAATATCATTCACACCAACACACTTTCCGAAAATATTTCCGACATTCAAGAAAAAGACCGCTACGATGTAATTCTTGCCAATCCTCCATTCGGCGGAAAAGAGCGTTCGGAAGTCCAACAAAACTTTCCAATCAAAACAAGTGAGACTGCCTTCCTTTTCTTGCAACATTTCATTAAGAGTCTAAAAACCGGAGGGCGGGCTGGAATTGTTATAAAAAACACATTCCTCTCAAACACCGATAACGCAGCAATTTCGCTTCGGAAATTACTTCTTGAGAGTTGCGATCTCCACACAGTCATAGATTTACCTGGAGGAACATTTACAGGTGCAGGAGTAAAAACCGTCGTGCTGTTTTTCAAAAAAGGCTCACCAACAAAAAAGATTTGGTACTACAAATTGAGTCTTGATCGCAATCTAGGTAAAACAAATCCGTTAAATGAGAAAGATTTGAAAGAATTTATTGAATTACAGAAAGACAAAAAAGATTCTGCCAATTCGTGGTCAGTGGGCATAAAAGATATTAACGAAGAAACATACAGCTTATCACCCAGAAATCCTAATCTTGTTAAAGAAATATCTTACCGTGATCCAAAGGTTGTATTGAAAGATATTGCCATACTGGATAAAGAAACTGAGAAAGTACTCGGTGAACTGAAGAAAAAGATCTATGAAAAATAAATGGCAAACAAAAAAACTGTCAGAGGTATGTGAAATCAGGACAGGCAAAAAAGACGTAAATCAGGGCAACCCGAACGGAAGGTATCCTTTCTTTACTTGTGCAAAGAATCATACTTACAGCGATACATACTCCTACGATACAGAAGCATTGCTAATAGCTGGGAACGGTGATGTCGGACATGTTAGTCATTACAAAGGTAAATTTGAGGTCTACCAACGAACATATGTACTCACAGACTTCAAGGGTGTAGATCCAATATATTTATTCCATCTTTTGCAAGGCAAGCTCAAAGACGAAGTGTCGGGAAAAAAGTTAGGAAATACGATGCCATATATAAAGAAATCAATGCTTGAAGATTTTATCGTACCTCTTCCACCACTAACAACACAGAAGGAAATAGTGAAGAAATTGTTATCAACACTAGGGATAATTGAGAAAGCCATTCAGAGCGAGAGAGTAAAAACAGAGAGAATACAAGAATTATTTGAAGCATATTTATTATCATTTTTGCAAAGTCCAGAGTACGAAGCTAAATTATTGGGTGATCTTTCTGAAAAAGTTGAATACGGAACATCAAAGAAATCTCAAAAAGAAGGAAAAATCCCCGTTCTACGAATGGGAAATATCCAAAATGGTCGTTTTAACTGGGACGACCTTGTCTACACTTCTGATCCGGAAGAAATAAAAAGATATTCTCTAAAAGAGAACGATGTCCTATTTAACAGAACAAATAGTCCAGAGTTAGTTGGGAAAACTGCTATATACAAAGGCAAAATGCCTTCCATTTTTGCTGGATATTTGATACGAATTCACCGAAAAGAAAAGGAGCTAGATGCGGAATATTTGAATTATTTTCTCAATAGTCCAATAGCAAGAAAGCATGGAAAGACCATAATGACTTCTAGTGTTAACCAAGCAAATATTAACGGCACAAAACTCAAAAAGTACCCGATCCCAGCTCCGGACATAAAAGTTCAAAGACTCATCGCAAAAAAACTCAACTCCGCAAAAAAATTAACGGATGACCTTGATGAAAAATACAGGAAGAAACTGGAATTACTAGACGAATTAAGGGTATCTGTGTTAAGTAAAACATTTGCAAATTAATCATGAACGAAGAAGAAACAAGAGCAGAATACATTGACCCAAAGCTTAAAGAAAGTGGCTGGGGTGAAGTGGATGAATCCAGAGTTCGCCGTGAATTTCGCTTTACCGAGGGAAAGATTGAAGCAGGCGGAAAGCGAGATAAGCCCGAAATAGCAGACTATATTTTGGAATATAAGAATCAAAGACTCGCAGTTATAGAAGCGAAGAAAGAAACCCTGCCCGCAACCGAAGGAGTTACCCAAGCCAAGATTTATGCTGAAAAACTTGGCATTGAATATACTTACTCCACAAACGGAAAAGAGATTTATCAAATCTCAATGAAAACTGGAGAGGAAAAATACATTGATAAATTCCCAACTCCAGAAGAATTGTGGAATGAAATATATTCGGACCAAAATGAATGGCGAGACAAATTTAATTCTGTTCTTCCCGGAGGAAATTACGGCAGTCGCTACTATCAAGAACTTGCCGTTAACAATGTTCTAGAATCAGTTGCCAAAAACAAAGACCGCATCCTGCTCACAATGGCAACGGGAACAGGAAAAACTGCGGTAGCTTTCCAGATCGCTTGGAAGCTTTTTCATACACGCTGGAATTTACAAAAAGACGGAAAACGAAGACCGCGAATCCTGTTTCTTGCTGACCGAAATATTCTTGCCGATCAAGCCTTTAACTCTTTCTCTGCTTTTCCAGAAGACGCATTAGTCCGAATAAATCCATTGGACATTCGCAAAAAAGGCTCAGTACCAACAAACGGCAGTATTTTCTTTACAATCTTCCAAACATTCATGAGTGGAGAGAACAATACTCCCTACTACGGAGATTATCCATCAGACTTTTTTGATTTCATAATCATAGACGAGTGTCATCGTGGTGGAGCCAATGATGAAAGCACATGGCGTGGAATTTTGGAATATTTCTCTCCAGCTGTGCAACTTGGTTTAACCGCAACTCCAAAAAGAAAAGATAACGTTGATACTTATAAATACTTCGGGGAACCTGTTTACACTTATTCCCTAAAAGCTGGGATCAACGATGGATTCTTAACGCCTTTCAAAGTAAAACGAATTCAAACAACACTTGATGAATATGTTTACACCTCTGACGACCAGATTATTGAGGGTGAAATTGAAGAAGGAAAAATTTACGAGGAAGAAGATTTCAACCGAATAATTGAGATACGAGAACGTGAAGCAAAGCGGGTCCGAGTAGTCCTTGATGAAATTGACCAATCCGAAAAAACCATTATTTTCTGTGCTAATCAAAATCACGCCCGTGCCGTTCGTGATTTGGTAAATCAAATGAAGGAAAGCAAAGATCCTCACTATTGTGTCCGAGTAACCGCAAATGATGGAGCTCGGGGTGAACAATTCTTGCGTGAATTCCAAGATAATGAAAAAAGCATTCCTACAATTCTGACCACTTCTCAAAAGCTCTCAACCGGAGTTGACGCACGAAACATCAGAAATATCGTCTTAATGCGTCCAATAAATTCAATGGTTGAGTTTAAGCAAATTGTTGGACGAGGCACTCGTTTGTTTGATGGCAAGGAATATTTCACTATTCTTGATTTTGTGAATGCCTATAAACACTTCTCTGATCCTGAATGGGACGGAGAACCAGTAGACGAGACAACCGAAAAACCAGAGAAAATGAAAGAAACAAAGGAAAGCGACGAATCCGAAGTGTCAGAGCTAGAAGAAGAAACAGAAAAAGAAACAAAGAAGAGAATAAAAATCAAACTCCGTGACGGAAAAGAAAGAGAGATACAGCACATGGTCGCCACTTCTTTTTGGAGTGCAGATGGCAAGCCGATTTCTGTGGAAGAATTTATGAATAATATGTTCGGTGCAATGCCTCAATTTTTCGCCAGCGAAAATGAGCTCCGAAAAATATGGTCAGACCCTACAACACGCAAGGCATTTCTGGATAAAATTGCTGATCTTGGATATGGCAAAGATGAGTTAGAGATACTTCAGAAAATGATAAGTGCGGAGCAGAGCGATCTATTTGATGTTCTTGCTTATGTGTCGTTTATGACCCCTCCAGTTTCAAGGAAAGATAGGGTTTCGGCAACAAAAAACGAAATCCTTGAGAAACTGGATGAGAACCAAAGAGAATTTGTTGAGTTTGTGATGTCTAAATACGAAGAAAAAGGAGTGGAGGAACTTGGTGAAGAAAAGCTTCCTGTGCTTCTCAATATGCGCTACCACTCAATAGCTGACGCAGAAAAAATGCTCGGAGGAGTTGATAAAATCCGCTCAACCTTCTTTGACTTCCAGCGGAGTTTATATTCGAAAGTATAAAAATGATTACTTACCAAAATATTAAGAAACATGTAGGTCAACGATTCTGGAAACATATACATAATAATACTTTGATACCATATCGCGGATCCCTGCCAAATAGAGAGAAATACTTAGAAAAACTTTGCGATAATATTGAAAAGATGCGATATGTTCCATCTCCTCCTCGAGGATATGTTGTATCCCACAAACAAAATCTTGTCGTTCGATTTATACCGACCTTAACGAAAGAAGATTATAGTGTTTATTTCTTTTGCGTGAAATGCCTAGAAGACGAGATAGCTAAAAACAGGGTCACGGGAACTTATGGAGGGTGGAAATTAGGCGGTAAAATTAGAAAACTTGAAAATTTTGATGACGCTCCATCAATCCCAGACAACAGCTACAATAAATTCGCTTGGAAACAAGCGTGGACTGAATATCAAAAGAAAGCACACAATTTAAATCGAAACAAAAAATACGAGTATTTTATAGTTTTTGATATCGCTAACTTTTACGACTCAATAAGGCTTGGCAGGCTCGAAACTTTAGTTAGAGAGGCAGTGGGTAAAAATAAAACTCAAGTTGTAAGCCTGCTTTTCTATTTTCTTTCAAATTGCAGTAAGCGAGACCTAGATTATGAGCCACAAACAATTGGATTACCACAAGATGAAGTTGGTGACTGTTCTCGAATCTTAGCCAATTTTTATTTACAGGAGTACGACCGAACTATAAAACAACTTTGCGATAAAAATAATTCAGGATATTTGCGATACGCTGATGATCAAATAATAGCTTCACCTGATGAAAAGACTGCTAAGAAAATAATGTTTACCGCTTCAAAAGAATTAGCGAAGTTAGGTTTGAATCTCAATGCAAGCAAGGCAAGATTTTTTGATAGAGATGAATTTCAAGACTACTGGTCTTTTGATATTTTTAAACTATTAGAGGATCCTGATAATGGCGAGAACGTGAAGAAAGCTTGGGAAATGTACCAAGAAAAAATTTCAACAGGAAAAAAGTTTAAACCGGAAACCATACTTAAGAGATTATTAAGTTGTAATCTTTCAAAAGTTGACAAAAATATTCGGGAGCAAATTCTGAGCGCTGTGCGAGACAAGAGCTTTATAACCAATGTAAATGAATATTATCTTGGCAGAATCTATACCTTCACGCACAGAAACCAGAAATCTGAATTTTTAAAGTACTTAAACAATCTATCTGACAGCGTTCTTTATAATCAATATCATCTACGCGTAATGAGATTTGCAAACACAAGAAATGTAGACAAAAGAAAATTGGATAAAGTAAAGAAAAATCTTTTAAAATTAGGAGATATGGTTGCATAAAAAGGGAGCATAATTTTGTCTCGTTTTTGACCACAAAATTAATGTGCGCGCATGGGAGGGCTGGGGCAAGCACATACGTTGTTGAGCCTCGGGCTATTTCCGCTAGGAGCGTCCAGGGCTAAAGGACGAGCGCCGACTCGAACGAAGTCACCAGACGTCGTAGCGGAAGCGACATCACTAAATCTGAGATGAAAGCGAGGAGAGGGGTTGTGCGAGGGCGGACTCCGAAGGCACGTTAAAGCGAAAAATAAGCTCTCGACGTATCACTAAAGAGCAATACGGCACCGTAAACTCTGAACGACCTCTGCGAGGAGGAGCCCGAAGCTGGGGAGAGGATTACTTCCTCTCCCC
>NYZO01000038.1 GCA_002687185.1 archaeon
CTAAGTGCATGCGGCACCACCTCATTTTAATCTTTTTACGCGAAATTCGCGTAAATTGAGAATAATTCTAATGTGTATACTTAATAACTTTACTTAACAGGAAAGTCTATGTTGGTACGACAACGCAAAGATATTTATAGATGTGATACTTTTTTTGTTGAAAGGGGTGAACAAAAACGAAAAAATTAATTTTAATAATTTTGTTATTAGTTTGTAGTATACCTCTTGTAATAGCAGGCGAGATCGATGAACAGTTTGATGAAGTAGTGCGTGTTGCAGAACGATACGAAACTGGAGAGATTACTTATTTTGAGCTTCTAGTAGGTATAAACGATATAAAAGAACAGTTAAATGATGTGCTGCGCGAGCAAGCGTTTGAAATTAAAGTCGGAAACGAAACGCATGGACGTGGCTTGACCGTTGAGGGAGCCAGACTATTGTTTGGGGAACAGCCGACTGAAATGACGTCGTGGGTGTGGGCAGAAGATGCAAACAAGGAAATAAAACTGCCAGAAGCAGTTCCTAGATGGGAAAAATCGATATTTGATGGACATAAGATACATTTAGGGTTTCATGCATGGCCACACGTGTTACATAGAGATGGGGAGAACCAATTATTTTATCGAGTGGAGGTGGAACCTAAATTTAAGAAAGCTCTCGGAGCGGACGTTGATGATATTATTAAAGAAGTTCAAAATGCAGTAGAAAAATACCATCAAACAGTTGTTTGTACAGAAAGACAAGACGAGATGCATCAACCGTGGGAATGCAGTGGTGATGATGCGCAGGTGCGAGAACTAATAGAGATAGTTGCGAGTGCTGAGAATAAATTCTTTGGGTATGTAGAACAAAATAGGGAAAATTGCGATTATGTGATGGAACAGTTTTTTTCTAGTGATGAGCGTGCCGGAGAACAAGAAGAGAGGATAAGATGGCAAGTGCCAGTCTATAAAGGGGATAGGACAGACGTGACACTGCAAGTAGATATATGTGACGGATGTGAGTGGCCTTGGATTAATATGTGGCCTAATTTAGAGAGGTTTCCGTTGCCTGAGCCTGAACATAATATCGATTATGAAATCTATCGAGAGAATACAATTGACGAATTAAATACTGAGCTTGAAATACTGTTAGATGATCTTGTTTCTATTGCTGAGGAACTAGACAGTAAACGGGGTCTTGATGACGGATTATTACAGTCGTTTAATGAGAAACAACAACTAATACAGATGGTTAACTCGCACCTAGATGAGCGTTATTATCATGATGAAAATGTGCGACAGGGAAATTATGAACGACGGATTGAACATCTTGAATCAATATTTAGCAAATATGGGGAGTTTGAACGTAGCCCGTTCCGTGAGGTGCGGTTTGAGAAAGTTCTTGTGAAAGATGAGTTTGAGAGAATAAACAATTGGTGCCAACAAAACGAAGAAATAACGTGCCAACTAGACGAAGGTTGTAGAAGTGGGGAATGTGTGTATGCGTTAGGTGGTGCTGAAGAATGTAATAATGGAATTGATGATGATGGTGACGAAATAATTGACTGTTTGGACCCTGATTGTGCTAGAGAATGCGGGAAAATATGTGAGCCTGCTTGTAGTGGTGAAAATGGCTGTTGGGAAGTGTCAAATAATGAGTGCAGTGGAGTGTGTCAAGAATGTTGGGAATGTAATGGAGATGATTGCGGGGAAATTTGTGATAGGACTTGTAATTCGTGTATGGATAAATTCCGATCTGAGCCAGTCTGCCGAGAATGTAAAATCTGTGAAGATAGGGAATATGGGAGTGGCTGTTTTGAAACTTGTGAGCCTTGTGAACAATGTAAAAATGAAAACCCTGATGATGTAGATGGTGTCTGCTTTGATTTATGTGAATCATGTAATGGATGTGAAAAAGTATCAGGACAACAGCAATGCGAAGAAACTTGTGGTGATGATGAGTTTTGTATAACGCAGTGTCAGCCAGCTGATGAAGAGATTTATTGTAATGAAGGGTTTAATGATTGTGATAATGATGGGGATTGTGAGACCGTAGGTGCGTGTCTTGTTGGTGGAGAAATTTGTGATGATACGATTGATAATAACGAAGACGGATTTGTTGATTGTGAAGAATTAAATCAATGTGGTGGCCATATCTGTGATTTTAAGGGTGATACAACTAAGGTTTGTCATCAAGGGGAGTGTGTGCTACATGAAACAATAATGGGACCAGATGATGAAAAGCAAGAAGATGAGATTGAAGAAGATGAGCCTGTTGATGGGGGAGAACCTGAAGACGGAGGTGGTGGATGTGTTGTAGTTGAAGATTGTAATAATAATGAGGTCTGTTCACTTGGAGTATGTAAGGTCCTAGAAATCTCAGAGCCGACTATCCCGCAACCAGAAGTTCTTGGAGAGCCAGGCGACCAAGAAACACCTGCTGATGAAAATGAGGATGAGCCTGTTGAAGAAATTGATGAAGAACCTCTTTTAGAAGAGCCAGCAGAGCCTATTGAAGATGAAGATCCTGTGCCTGAAGAACCAATTCGCGATCCTGAGCCAACGCCAGAACCTGAACCAGTTGTTGAAGAACCAGCAGGTATTACAGGTGCTTTTTCAGCCATGAATCTGATCACAGGGAACGCTATTGGGTTTGCAATTGATGACATAGAAGAAGACAATAGATGTAACCAAAACCAAAATTATGATTCACATCAAGATCAATGCCATTGTATCCCTGGGTTTGCTGATTGCAATGAAGACCAAAATGACGGCTGTGAGGCATCAGATGTCACTTGTGATGGACGATTTGAGATCTGTCCTGGTGGATGTAGAGAGAACCAAGAGTGTAGAGAAGATTATGGTTGGTGTGAATGTGCAGAAGGGCATCATGATTGTGATGGTGATTGGGAGAACGGATGTGAGAGCACTACTGAGTGCACTGGATGTATAACAGACAATGACTGTGCACCGCAACGTTGCTCTGAGTATGATAATCGAGTGGTTTCATTTAGCTGTGTCGAAGGCGATAAATGGGTTGAAGATAGAGGACAATTTCAGTTCGCTGGAGGTTGTAGTTATCACCCGACTGGTAGAGTAGATACATACGTTAATTTCGATGCGTGGGGAGACTCGTTTGAGGACTTTAATCAACTTCGCAAAGGGCACTTTGGAGGAGATTGGTGCGAATTTGAACTAGAAGGGTTGCGCAGAGAACGCACTGAACTTGCTGAATCAATAAATGATGAGATGCTCGCGTGGTTTTATGATCAATATATACAAGAAACACCGGGTAAATGGGAACAACACATTGACGGGATTTGGGCAGTATACGGGCGCTTAACTGACGTAAATTCGCGGATTGCAGGGGCAACTAATTGTTTAGGTGAGCAAGGCTGGCCACAAGATTTAGAGCCGATACAAGCAGAGTATGACGGTGAGTTTGGAAGCGTGGAAATATTTGAAGAGCTGAAACAAGTGGACGCGAAACGTCTGCATTTCGGGGATCAAACAGAATCAGATACAGTTGAGGTATTATCACCGTACATGAAAATTTGGATATTTCCGCCAGAAGAATTTATCAAACAAGAATTTAAAGAAAGTTTAGCTAGAGGAGAACTTCCAGGGCCGCGTGAACGCGAGAAAAAAACTCCTGGGTTAACACGAGACGAACTGCAACGAATAAGAAACGATCAACAAGCGATGGAGACAATACAAAATTTAGTAGATGAGTTTGGTGAAGACGTGCGATTCAAACTTATATTTGAAGATGAAAACGAAGTGTTAGGTGAAATTTTGTTTACAGTAAATGAACGTGACTTAGTACAAATAAAATCCGGAACTAAGACCAGCGATGAAGAGATAGATGTAGTAGGTACTGTTGAGTTTGAGTTTTTGTATGATATGATGACGATAGGTGAGAAAGATAAAGCACAAAGGCGTATTGAAGTGCCGTATTGGGAAGATAGACGAGGTGGAGTAATAGAGGGGATTAGTGATACCAAAGACGGAATAGTAATGTTTACTAAAATGGTAAACGGGATTCGTTCGAAGAAACTAAGAACCGAACCGAAATTTGGTGTTTTTAGGACTATGGGCTTAATAGGAGACATTTCTGACATTATAGATACAGGTAAAGGGAAAGAGAGACGAGACGGGCCGAAAGAAGGGTTTGACGAGTTTGAGGAGTAGGGTTTTTTTGTAAATTTTCGACGTTGGAAACTAATCTTTCGGATTAAGTTCAGCAAATTTTAAATAGCCAGGAAAGAACTTATGATATCAAATGAAATTAAGTAACAACAAAATAGATCGTGTCTTTGAAAAAATAAACAAAGAACTCTCTCCAAACTTTAAAGGGAAAATTGTGGCGATTGATCCGAATAGTGGTAGTTATTTTATTGGTGATTCTGAACTTGATGCTTACCAGAAAGCTATCAAAGAATATCCCAAAATAAAATTTGTATTTAAAAGAGTTGGATTTAAAACGACTTATTTTGTGGGAGCATTATAGTGGAAGGTTTCTTTACGTTTGGCAGTCCTATGGTGGAACTAGGTATTGAAGGACGAAAAACTGAAATGTTACTTGATACAGGATTTAATGGACAAATAATGTTGCCGCAAACAATAATAAATGACCTTGATTTAGAACAAATTGGAATCTCAGATTATTTAACAGCAAGCGGTGATGGCACAGTGGCTAGGGTCTATAAAGGGCGACTATTATTTTTTGATGAAGAAAGAGATGTGTCAATAGTATCTACCGAAGCTGATTTTTCTTTGGCTGGTATGGAGTTGTTTCAGAATTGTAAGATTATTATTGAAAAAAATAGAGATATAGTTGAAGTTCAAAAATCACGATAGTTCCTTATTTAATTTTTATAATACCTAATAACGCCTCTTTTTTCCGTTTAGAATCGTTAAATTTCCAAGCGTCTTCACCAATATCATCTTTTGCGTACTTAATAGGAATCATCTTAAGTTTCGATGCGTCGTACAATAATAAAATATTTACATGTACAGTAAAACCACGGTCGCCTGGAGCACTCTCATAAAAGTCTTTTATAACTTCATGCATGAAATGAAAGTCTTTAGTAATCTCTTGCAGACAAGCAAACATATCGATACCTTTCTTTAGATACACTTTATCGTTTTCCCAAAAACTTTTCTTTGTTGTGTCGTATCTATCAGTTCCTGTGTTCTTAATCCTTTGAATAACCTCGTCATGCGAGAACGTATGGTCTTGTGAACCGACTGCGCGAATACAAACGGTCTTACCTAAGAAATGTTTTTTAATTAATGTATCTAATTTCTTTCCGATAGTCTTATAGTTTGGTTTCGTGTTAGGTACATATTCTGGGATTGATATTTCGTAGGTTGGGATAATCGTTTTCATTAGATTAATCTACTTTCAAAAACAATTCATCCAAATTAATTTCCATAATAGCTACAGGGACCTCTAATTTATATACCGCCAAATACTTAGGACTAACCTCACCAATTCGTCCAATAGCCGTATTTCCAATTAAAATTTGTGCACTCCGACCTTCAATGAAAAAAGGATCTTTTGATTCTTTATACTGCACTGTTAACCCTAATCTTTTCCCGATCATGTCCATTATTTGCCTGATCTGTGTATAATCGGTGTCTGCTCCGGAAATCCCACAACAAAGACGTTCTTGTTCAATTACCTCTTTTCCTTTTTGTAAGAAGACTATACCATTCTCAAAAATGCGTTGTGGATATTCATGTCCACGATTAATACCAAACGTAGACAAAACAGGATCAATTAATTGGTTACGTAAAGTATCATGCTCACTGGTTTTTGCATCCACTGTCCACACTCCATCTCCCTCAACCTGATCTTTAGAAACTAAATGAAACGTACTTACTTGCACTAAACCAAGACCAATTAATACATCACTTAATCTGCGTTTAAACACATCCAAAGGCGCTTCTTTACCGACGGTTGCAACGTCTGGAATAGTTCCTTCAAAGTTTTGGTAACCGTACCCTATAGCAACCGATTCAATGATGTCAGCATAAGAAATAAAGTCTGTTCTGTATGGTGGTATTAAAGCAGTATCTTTTTCAGTAGTAATCCCCATACGTAACAACGCTTTTTTCACGTCTTGTTTGGATAAAGATAGACCTAAACGTTTATTTACTAAATCAAACGGAATCTTCATCTTCTTAGGTTTGAGTTCAGGGTTCTTCTTAACACTATTTGGATAATGAACTTTTACTTCATACACGTCACCGTCCATGTCAGATAACGCACAAACGATCATGTTCAAACATTGTGACAAAGTAATATAATCAAAACCAGAACACTCAACAAATACATCAGTAGTTTTATCAGAGATCTTTCCCACAGTATGCGAATTAATTATAGGAGGGACTGATAACACTTCATTATTTGCATCTAAAAATACTGGATAAGTTTTACAGCCTTCAAGTAAATGGCCATACATACGGCCCGAACTAGTTTGACTTAGCATTTGACTAGCGTTCATTTTTTTACGTGATTCTAAAGGTACAAACTCGATTTGTTTTGGGTCTTTTGCAGTATATGTAATAGGAAACTTAATCGCCTCTAGTGGATACACGCCAATAGCACATTTTTTTCGTTGCCGGCCAAACGTAATATGTAACTTTTCCTGAATTTGGACTATCTCTTTGATCTTTTGATCGTCAAACTTAACATTCTTTATAACAGCGCAAGTAGTGTAGGGACGTACAGAATTAACTAACTTTTCAACGTTAACAACATAAGATGAGGATTTAGATTTGTATTCTTTTGGTTTTTTACTGATACTCATAAACTGACTAAGAGCTCTTGCGAATCCTGGGACAGACAATAAGTCCGGACGGTGAGGAAATATCTCGACTTTAATAACACCATCTTCAATACCTTCTAAATCAGTACCCAAATAACTAATAGATTCTTGTAATCTTTTATCATCAACTGCTCTACCTAAATAATGTTCAAGCTCTTTTTTATTAATTTCAATCGTTGGCATTATCGCACCCAACTCTTCATGTTTTGTAATGTTTTTAAGTCGTTCTTATATAAATCGCGAATATCGTTGATACCGTAATATTCCATCATGATACGACCCATGCCTAAACCCCAAGCAAGAACAGGTGTGTCAACGCCCATCAAAGGCTTAACAACTTCAGGTCTGAAAACACCAGCGCCGCCTAACTCAATCCACTTCTTCTTAACGGGATGGAATACTTCAACTTCTGTGCCTTGGGATACATACGGGAAATAAGCTGGTCTAATGCGAATCTGGTCAAAACCCATCTTCTTGAAAAATATCTTAAGGTAACCTATCAAATCGTTAAACGTAACATTAGGATCAATAACAATACCTTCAACTTGGTAAAACTCAAACAAATGAGTCCAGTCCAAAGTCTCGTTCCTAAACACTTTGCCAACAGAGAAAAACTTAGTCGGCAAATCATCTTTCTTTAAACCAGCAATAGTACGTGCAGATAAGTTCGTAGTATGCGTGCGTAGTACTAACTCTTTAGTCTTATCATCGTCCCAAATTCGCCAGGATTGTAATTGTTGTTTTTTAACCGCAGTATACTTTTGTTTATTATTTTTAGTTGGATCTCTTTTAAGCCGAGTGAATAATGCGTCCTGCATCTCGCGAGCAGAGTGGTCCTGGGGAATAAATAAAGCGTCAAAGTTCCAAAACGATTCCTCAAGCATAGGACCCTTCATCTCTTTGAAACCCATGTCAAGCCAAATCTGTTTAACAAACTCTATCACTTCAGCAGTCGGATGCTTGCGGCCGCCACTAACTGTTGGAACATTAACCTCAACGTCGTAGTGTCTAAACGTTTTGTTCTTCCATGTAGATTCTTTGAGCATAGCCGGAGTGAGTTTGTCGTATAACTTCTTTGTTTTAATTTTCAAAACTTCGTCAGCTAAAGATAATTTTTTAGCGGTCACTACCTTAATAGTATTCTGATCAATTATATCACCGCGTTTCTTTAATTTATCGTACGCAAAACGTTGCTCGTCAGTTAATTTATCTAAGTTTAATGGAAGATCACTCAAAAACTGCTGTTCAATCGTGCCTTTTGAAATTAATTGTTTTGCGTTAGGTTGTTTTTCTAAAATAGTCTCATTATCTTTTTTAGTAAGTTTTATAGCAGAGTATTCACGTAATTTTCCTAGAGCAATCTGTAATTCTTGTTTATCGATAACACCGCTTTTGCACACATCTGATAAATTTGTAGGTTTAGTAAGTGATTTAAGTAAACGTAGTTCTGGTAATAGTTTTTTTACGTACTGTTTGCCAAGTTTGCCTAAGATAATTTGATTAGTAACCGTTTTTTTAATCGTAACTAACTTCTTATTAGCAAGCCATTGTAAAGCACGCATAACTTCAGTTTCTGTATGTTTAGTTTTTTTTACGAGTTCGTCAAGTGTATGTTGTTTTAAGGTGCCAAGAACTAACCGTTCTATAGACGTAAGTTTCAACGCTAACTGTTTAGGATCCATAAACCATCAAAACGCAAATCGCTATATAAATCTTTTTGTAAACTATTTCGTAGCCTCATAATTTGCTAATACTTCCGTAGGGGTTAAGACTTTATCATATATTGCTGCCTCATCGATGACCCCCTGAAACCATTCTCCGTCTGCTAATTGATATCTACCCATAAGAGAAACGCCATGATTAACATCAAAGTTTTGTCCTGAGCTTGTTGCTACTTCTACGCCATCAAGATATAAGAATGCAGTTCCTGCTGCATCAAAAGTGCCCACAATATGATGCCATTCATCTGTATTTATGTTTGTTCCAGAAATAATCCACCACCCTCCTACCCCGTTTTGACCAAAGTGTGGTGTTTGTGCATTGATAGCAATTTGTGCAAAGGATCCGTCTGTTCCAATGATAGTTTGCCAACCAGAATTTACAGCTGTATTAACCCATGCCTCGAAGCTAATTGGAAGGCTCTTATCGGTATTTAAGACTTGATCAAAATTAATATACGAGGTACTACCATCAAAACTACAACCCTTACCAATTTTACCATCAACTGTACAATCAGTATTAGTTAAGGTTCCGTCATGGTTATTCCCTGTTACGTCTTGGGCATTATCTTCAAAATCATACGCTGCAAGTAACCCTGAATCTCCACTATACACATAACTACCTAAACTAGCTTGTCCTGAAACCGTTCCTGCAATATTATGTGACAAGCTTCCACCAATTTTTTGATACGTTGCGTCAATCTCAGCAGTAACCTTTTCATTTTCTTCTAGATTTAATCCGAGACAACGTACAGTAGTTATTTGGTTTGATGTAAGTTGCGCGTTTGATACCACTGGACAAGTTTGACCGTTAACAGTAATACTATTAACCGTTGCTGATTGAACCTGATTAGCACCTAGACGTATCAATACGGAATTATCAGAAACAACTGCATCTTGACAGGTAAATGGTGCGTCAATTTGGCATATTGTTGGGACTGACGGTGAAAACACTCCAAGTAACCATAAAGCTGCAATAGCAAGTAGAATAATAATAATCGCCCAACCATAAGTCATTAAAAACTCCATGGCTACCTGACCTCTTTTTTGCATAATCATCTCTTAACTCTAACTTGTATTTAAATCCACTGGTGGAATAGCTTTTGTAAATTTAAATCGTGTTTTAATTACCTTTTGCGTGAGCAAGAATCTCGTCTGGTGTTAGAACACGATTGTATACGGCCAACTCATCGATCATACCATGAAATGGTTCAGTAGTACTAGTGTCAGAATCCTCGCCAATCAATGTGTTCGTTACTGAAGGGTTTATGACCACTTGGTTAAAAGTACTCTGGTCTACTTCTACGCCGTCGATATATAACTTGACATCACCTGCATTAAAAGTGGCTGCATAATGATGCCAATTCTCTTCGTCTGTATAGATGATCAATCTTGTTTCACATGTTCCAGCATTGCAAACACGGAAATAATAATCATCCCCCCATCCGTACCCAAATTGGAACCCTGTTTCTGGTGAAGTGTCCTTACTCTGAATAAATATTCTATCTACAGTTCCGCCTTGAGTGTCCAATCTTGCCCAAGTCTCAATTGATAAAGTTGTATGTGGCCCGCCTAAATTGCCAATATCAATATAATTGTCAACACCGTCAAAAAAACATCCATTGCCAACTTGGCCGTCAATATTACAATTTGCGCCACTAATAGTACCATCGTACTGGTTTGATTTTAAACTTTTTGCGTCACCTTCAAAATCGTATGCGGTTATCAATGTGCTGTCATCGTTGTAGACATAGCTTCCTTTGCTTGCTTGGCCTGAAACTGTACCTTCTATATTATGAGTTAATCCACCTCCAGTTTTGCTATAACTTGAGTCAATTTCAACAGTGATCTTTTCATCTTCTTCGAAAGTTAACCCTGAACAGCGTACAGTTGTTATTTGGTTTGAAGTTAATTGGGTGTTGGTGAGTATTGGACACGCTTGTCCATTCACAGTTACACTATTTACTGTAGCTGATTGTACTTGATTTGCTCCTAAGCGTAAAATTACTGAATTATCAGATACCACCGCATCCTGGCAGGTAAATGGCGCCTCAATTTGACATGTTGTTGGGACGGATGGACTAAAGACTCCGAGTAACCATAAAGCGCCGATTGCAAGTAAAATTATAATAATCGCCCAACCATAAGTCATTAAAAACTCCATGGCAACCTGACCTCTTTTTTTCATGATCTGTAAAATAAATACACCTCTATTTAAATTATTCGTCTTTATGATTTATACACTCTCAAATATTCAACGTCAGTTTGATACGTTGAAGCACAATCACTATTAAAATCACTAAACGCAAATCTAAGCCCAGTAATGGTTATACCCGGAAATAGTGTTTTCAAATCATAGGTATTAGTAGTCCAAGTATTAGGTGGATCAGTCCAACCAAATACATCAGTCCAGATCCCAACGTTAGGATCCATATAATCTAAACTAAAATGGATACAACTATCCGCTCCAAGAAGTGTCTCTTTATATTTAATTTCAAGCGTGTCATATATATTTGTATCAATATTAAGATTATTAATATCATAAAATTGGCTAAATTCTGCTCCTGGCATTTCGATTGTAAATTCTGCTATACCATCTACTGAATTAACAGTCAGATTTGCTCCAGAATCACCAGTCCCACTATTTACGAGAAGTGACACATCATCAAGCTCGCCACTGATAACAAGGTTCTCCTTCAAAGCTTTCCCGCTCAATTCACCCGTGACAGAATGAGTAAGACCCCCAGGCCTAGAATAAGAAAGCTTAATAGTTCCCACAACAGTTTCTCCTTCTTCTAGGTTTAGACCAGTACACTCAACATACGTTGTTTGTCCATCATCTAATTGTGTTGACGTGAAGGTGCATGATTCTTCGTTAACCTCAGCTGACGAAAGCTGACCATTAATTTGGCGACCGGTGCTAATTTTTAGATTAATACTATCTGCTTCGATAACTAAGTCTTGACAGTTAAACGGTGCTTCTATCTGACAAGTTGTTGGGACGGACGGTGAAAACACTCCAAGCAGCCAAAGTGCTGCAATAGCGAGTAGAATAATAATAATAGCCCAACCATAAGTCATTAAAAACTCCATGGCGACCTGACCTCTTTTTTGCATAATTATTTTAATCTAGAGCATGTATATAAATCTGTCTGAAATTAAATAAATCCACCCATGAACAAAATAATAGTATAAAATAAAACGCCTAAAACAAAAAATAATGGGTTACCTTTTTTACCGATTGGGATAGAATGTCTAATTGAACTATAAGATAATACGCCAATTAATAATCCTAATAACGATAAATGTAGAATTTGGCTCATAGGCGTGAGGATGTATAAACCAAATAGAGTGCCCAATAACGTTGAGCTTGCAACGATTAGTTTAATCTGTTTTGAGCGAGCTTGCTTTACTGGCAGTGTACTAACCCCTGTGTATAATAAAATAGGTATGAAAAATAAAATTCCGTTCACTAAACCTTGCGAAATAAGGCTAACAGCAATTATGCCAATGATAAAATGGTATACGAAAGAGACTGCAGAAGCTTCAATGGCTAAATCTTTTTTTAATTTTGATCGTGGGACATGTTGATACAATTCTTTTTCTACTACATGTATTAAAACAAAACCTAATAAAACAAAAAGAAACGGTGAATTGTTCAGGTTAGCTACGCCTAGACTAAACTGGGGGAATAACTCAAGAAAAATATAAGTTATTGCAACACCTGCTGAAAACGAAATTACTTGGGATTCGAATAGTTTACATTTTGCTCTGAGAGCGTTACTAAAATAATGGACAATACCCATAATAATGCCGAAGACAATTACAATCATTGTTCTATCACCTTATTATAGAGGATATTAAAACAATTATAAATACTTATCGTAAACTATTGAGTTCATAAGAAAATGTCTACGATTTAATCATTCCATGCAACATCTTTGCAAAATAAGGCGTATTGATCCATACACCTGTATCATAATTCTCGTGGACATCGCTGTCGTCTGAGAGCATGAATACTGATTCTTTACCGTCTATAATGACTAATCTTGCGTTCATACCAGTTGTGTTTTGCATTGTTGCGTATTCAGCCATTTGGTTAGCTATAGATTGGTTTAGATCAGTAATTGGTGCAATAACCTTAATCTTAACACCTTTTTGAGCTAGTCCTTTCATAGTGTTTTTAAGCCTTTTTCCTTTACGTAATAAACCCTGTTCTGTAGTTACTATAGTAACGTCTTTTTTAGCACGTCTTAGCATTGAGTCAATATGTGCGTATAGATTAGTTCGGCCTTTGACAGATCCTGCTAATGTAACAGGGTCTAAATGATCAATTCCTTGCTTGTAGAGCAGAGCTAACTCTTTGAATAAATCTGTACTTTTAACCTCTTTTAAAGCTTTGATTTGTTGCTGAGTCTTTTTTTCTAATCGTTGTTTTACTCGTTTGAGAATCTCGTCTGGAGAAACTGCAATATATTTAATTGGTTTACCTAATTTCATTACGACAAACCCTTTCTTTTCTAAACTTTCTAATACATCATAACTTCTGCTTCGTGGGACTTCTCCTAATTCCGAAAGCTCACCTGCAGTGGCTACGCCTTTTGAAAGTAGGGCAGTCCAAATTTTAACTTCGTAAATATTAAGGCTAAATGCACTGCGAATGTGTTTTAATGTCTCGTCTTTTACTATCATACCGATTAAGAAGTACTCATGATTTATAAGAGTTTCGGTATTTTGACTACTAGATGGTAAGTACCCTCTGGAGGTGTATTTTCCACCCTATATATTCTTAAATTGCATAGATGTACATGTACATTGAAGAACAGTAGGTAGAGACCCTTCTACAGTATAAATTGTACCGCAACGTTTACAAGTTGATTGATCCATGGTATATAAAACACTGCCAAAGTTTATAAAGATTTCTTTTTTGGAAAATATCTTAAAAGTATATGTGTCTATATTTTTTTCAATCTTTGTATGTATTTTGGGGCTCTAGTGTTTATATTAGGGTATTGTTGCATATATTCTTAAAAAGTAGTTTGAAAAATAGACTGTTTTAAGAAAGAGAATAAAAATTATTTTGATGGGGGTTAACGAAGGCGTATAGTTTCAAGGTTCTTAGGGGTATTAGTTTCAACACGGAGGGATTTGTGGATGCTACTTGCAATATCGATCATTTTACTGACCTCGCCGTGTACGAAAATTACTTTTCGTGGCTTTGGACCTATCTTATGTAAAAAAGTCTCTAATTCGCGACGGCCAGCGTGATTAGTTAAACCGTCAATAGTTTCAATCTGTAGGTTTACTTGGATGGTTTCAACACCTTTTGGACCTTCCATAGTAATTTGCTTATCACCGTCTTTAACACGGCGACCTAATGAACCCTCACCTTGGTAACACGTGAACATTAAACTGTTTTTAGGGTTGCTTGCAAGACCGCGAAAGAACTCAACTGAAGCGCCGCCGGTTAACATGCCGCTCGTAGCTAAAATAATGCAAGGGCCTTCCTCATCTAAAATCTTTTGCTGTTCTTTTCTACTGCCAATGCGCTTGAAGCAAGGGGATAAAAATGGGTTCTCGTCGTAGTGGAAGATGGATTTTCGAATAGATCTGTTCAAATAGTCAGGATAAGCGGTATGGATAGCAGTCACGTCCCAGAGCATGCCCTGTAGGTAGATAGGGACTTGGGGGATGCGTTTGTCGTGCATCGCACGTTCCATGATTAACATGTTCTCTTGGGCACGGCCTACACCGAGAGTTGGCATAAGGACTTTTCCGCCGCGTTGGATGGTTTCAGATATGATTCCGATCATTTTGGCCTCAGCTTCGTCGCGTTTTGGTAGGAGGTCTTGTTTTGAGCCGTAGGTGCTCTCGAGCATGATAGTTTCAAGTCTTGGGAAACGTAATTGTGCGCCTTCGAGAAGTCTACTTTTAATTAACTTAAAATCGCCAGTGTACATGAAGTTGTGTAAACCGTTGCCGATATGTAAATGGACTAGGCTGCTTCCAATAGTATGGCCGGCATTATATAATGTCATTCGAATATCAGGCGTGATGTCGGTTACCTCTTCGTATTGTGGGCAAACAGTGTGTTTTACCATCTCTTTGATGTCGTTACTTGAATATGCTGGTTTTTTGGCCTGTTTAAACGCAACCCCGATGAAATCTAAGCCCAAAAGTGCTAAAATATCGCGAGTTGGGGCTGTCATATACGTAGGGCCTCGGTAGCCGAGCTTATATAAAAATGGGATTAAACCGCCGTGATCTACGTGAGGGTGTGAACAAATAACTGCGTCTAACTCTTTAACATTAAGCTCTGGAGCGTCTAAATAAGGAAAACTGTCAGAACCTGTAGAAGCAACGTCGATGCCACAATCAAGTAATATACGTGATTGAGGTGTTTGGAGCAGAAAACAACTCCTGCCCACTTGACGGCCTGCGCCAAGAGCAGTAATGCGGACCCATTCCTGTTTTTTTTCGCTGGCCCACCCGTCGTAAATACGATGGCCGATCTGGTCTAAAAATTTCTTACGGTAGTCGTTGTTTTCGTATAAGACTTGGCGGATGTTCTCGACTAAGGCGGATTTAATGGCTGGAGCGCGGCGGATAAGTGGGACCCACATAGCCCTTTTTCGAATCATTTTGAGTAATTCGCCGCTTTTGCCGATAGCAAGGCCTGGTTTGTCGACTTCGATTATGACCATGCTTCTAGGAGGGTCAAATAAGATTGCGCTGATACCGGCTTCTTTTGGGATTACTGATTTGATGATTGTCTCTGCTTCTTCAGTTGAAGTGCTTAATGTTGGGTCGGGTCTTAATTCTACACGTTTTTTTATATGGTCGACTATAGTTTTAATCACGCCTTGATTATCTATGAAAAATTCTGCGTTTTTAGTGTAGAGAACAATGTTTGCACCCTCAAACGCAGTCTCTGCTATAGAAGCTGATTCTGGTAAATGTTTTGCTACTTCGTCTAATATAGTACTCATTTTTAGTTTGTGAAAAACCTTATACTGTTCACGATTGGGCGAACACGTTGGTCTCTAATACTTTTGTCATTACTTTTTTTGCACCTTGATCGTTGATAGTGAAAACATCGATCCCGTCACCGCTTGCAAGGTCTCGTCTTACTGCTGAATTAATAGCTTTTAGGCCTAATTTTATTCCGTTTTCTATGGATAGATTTTTATCATGAAGACTTTCTAGGACGCCTAGTGCTAGTTCACTGCCTGAACCCGTGACCGCAAAATCTGTATGTTCAGTGACCGAACCGTCAACACCTAAATCATATAATTTGAAACCTTCGTTGTCGCCACCGCCTAGCAAGAAACCTACAATGCCAGGGACCATGCTCATTTTTCGAATGTTATGATATAAGAATGTGCCAAGTAGATTTGCGGCTTCACGTACCTTTACTTGTTCGCCGCGTCTGATTTGCATGATTTTGAGCTCTGCTTTGATCAGTTTTGTTAGTAATTGTGCGTCAGATACAAGGCCTGCCTGGGTTATTACAATATTAGGTGTGATTATTTGGACTTTATTCATCTCTTTGCTTGCTACTAGATGCCCGGCACTTGATCGTTTGTCTGCTAAGATGACGATGCCGTCCTTACATTTGATGCCTATAGTTGTTGTACCGGTTTGAATTGGTTTTTTCATAGATTGTTCCATTCTGTAAATCCCTCTTGATAGAAGTACAAAAAAAGTAAATAATTGTGATACTTATAAATGTTTCTGTTTGCAGATTTTTAGGGTTGTAACTTTGTTTTTGATGCTTGGTTGTTTGATTAAATTGGTAATTAGGTTCTGTAAGTTTGGATATTTGCGTCTAATTATTACATAACATTTGCCGGTCTTGTCGGTTTTGACTTTTGTATGGCGCCAACGCTTCTGGAATGATTTTACTGCGTCTGTTTGATTTTTTGGTGGGCCAATATGTTTTTTTTGCTTAGATAATATACCGTTGTGTACAATGAACCAAAGTGTGGCAGTGCCCTCCCAGTGCCAACCTGCTTTTTTAATCGTAAAACCGTGATGGAGAATCTCTTGATTAAGACGTTTGAATGTTTTAAGGATTTTTGTGCCGCCAATGTCTTTGTTAGTGTCTTTTACAGTTACCTCTAAGATAATGTAATTTGGTTTTGGTGCGTTGCCGATCTCTTTTTTGAGGTCGAATTGTGGGATGCTAAATGATTTGGAAGTTGGATTGGCTAGATATTTTTTAGCAGCTTTTTTGAAGCGCTCAAACGTGGCAAGAGATAATGCAGCAGCAGCGTTTCGCTCCGGCCAAATTGGGTCGATTACGATTAATGGTGAATTGGTTTTAGCTTGGTTGAGAGTGGTTATTACGTCACTTTTCTTGTGGTGCTTTTCAACATCGATAATCACTTTTGGGGTCCATTGGATGGATGCTTTGAGAAATCTTTGAAGGGTGTGGTAATGGACTAAGAGTATCTCTAACACATACCCAGAGAAACCGTTAATATAACTCTCGGCGCCATAACAGTTCTGAGCTTTGCAAAACTGTTTAGTGAGAAGTATCTCGTTTTTGATTGATTGAGTTGTATGTTTGTTTAGCCATCGAACGTGGAGCGGGGATAGGTCTGTTATGTTTTTTGCGTTAGATGGTGATCTAATTTTGAGGACGGGGATTAACTCGAATAGGTAACTCTTAAACGGTATTTGGAAATAATCGCGCGAGCCGTGAATTTTTTGAAAAGTCTTGAATTTTTTCTTTAGTATAGTTTCAAGCTTTTGTGATATTTGGTCAGTTTTGTTATTTTTAGGGTCGAACCGTACGAAAATGTCAACGTCAAATACGGGCTTTAACCAGGTGCCGCGGGCTGCGCTGCCGCCTAATTCTGCGTTGGGTTGGTTGAGCTTGTTGAGGAAAAACTTTATGGTTTGAGTTGCTTGATGTTGCTCTTGGTGGGTTGGTTTAATATTGCGTAAGGTCTCTCTCTCGATTGGAGTCATGGCAGATGTACTAAGCGCTATTGTATTTAAAAGTTTGTAGCCAGAAATCCTCGAAATCAGTGCGAAGCATTGGGTGATTCTTTAGGACGAGGAGGATGTCACGTCTTTTTTGCAGGAGTTGGTTTTGTCAAGACTGATAGAGAACAAAAATAGTTTAGGCGGTCGTACAAAAACAAAGGTTTTTATAGCTAGGCTCTCTTTTAAGATCTAAAAAGAGGTATACTATATGGTTGATTATCTATTCTCAGTTTCTTGGATATCGCTAATATTACTTCTTGGGATTGTTATATCTGCGTTAGCGTCAAAACTAAAGTTGCCTGATGTGTTGTTCCTGCTTGTTCTTGGGATGGTTATCGCTGGTTTGAAAAAGTTTGGAGTGCTTACGTTTACTGTGCCGTTTGATTTGTTGGTAAGCTTTGCTATATTTGCGTTGGTGATGATTATATTTGAGAGTACCTCGCATTTTAAAATTAAAGAAGTTGGACGATTGTATCCGTACGCGATGAAATTAACCTTTATTTTTTTATTGTTTTGTTTAGTCATTCTTACATTAGCTACTTATTTGTTGTTCTTTTTTAAGAAAGGGACATTATTTGAATCTTTATTAATTTCAGCGATCTTTGCAGGGCTTATGTCAGGGACGTCACCAAGTTCGATATTTCCTATATTGAAAGGGAAAGTTTCGCGCATAGTAGAACTGATTCGTATTGAGAGTTTGCTTAATTCAACAACGTCTGTAATAATTCCATTCTTGATACTTGGGATTCTTGCTAATCAGTCTTTTTCGACCAGTAGTCTGTTCTTTAGTTTTGCGCAAAGTATTATGACGGGGGTTGGAACGGGAATTGTTATTGCACTAATTATGGCCTATATTCTTAGAAAATTGTATTTTCCAACTATCTCGC
>NYZO01000039.1 GCA_002687185.1 archaeon
ATTCCTGTTCGAGTAGAAATTGTTTCGCCCGCAACCTTTCTCTTTCGGTCGGGAGACGTGTTGCCCCTGGTATTCACGGTGGAATATGCAAACAAGCAAAAGATCCAGGCGCCGGACATCAGTGTTACGTTTGGTTCACAACCTGTTGAGATTGTAGAACAAGAGATCGGTGTGTTTTCCACTGCACACGTGATCCCCTTTGGCCTTTCTGGCGATCAGAATCTCAGTATCTCTGTTGCGGATCGGTTTGGTAACACGACCGTCATTGAAAAAGTGGTTTCGGTTGAACAGGAAAACGTTGTTATCTATACACTCAAAACGGATTTTCTCATATTTGTGGTTGTGGGGTTGGTGGGGCTGGGAATCCTTGTTTCCTTCCTGATTTTCATGCTGGGGAAGCATAAAGCCAAAAAGCTGCAGGCAAGAAAACGTGAGCTCATGAATTCTGTTGCCGAAATACAGCGATTATACTATCGAGATGGGCGAATGGGAAAGGATGAATATCGGAAGCTTTTTCAGGAATATAGCGTCGAATTAGACGCAGTTGACACGCAACTCGAAAAAAATAAAAAGGCGTGATCCCTTATTGTAGCGAATGAAATCAGCCGTTTTTCTGATATTTCTCCTCCTCTTCTCAACCGCTTTTGCGATTGATGCAGGCTTCCTTCCACTAATCGAATTTGGGAAAGAAAAAAACGTTTTGCTCTGGTTTTCAGGAGCAGAGATCCCTATCGGATCGGCGTGGGTGATTGCGCCCAGTGCTGTGGGAACCCAATCCCCTGCTCCGGTGATCGGGCAATCATACATTATTCTCGACTCGCCAAACGCGCTTGCATCCACATACTTCTTAGGTGCGGTACAACAACTTGATTACAGCGACGATAGCGTGTTTGTCGTATGGGCATATTTCACGGATTCTCCCTCACATATAACCTTTTCATTCCACGATCCCCAGATTGGATGGAGGGGTGTGCGGTTTGGTTCAAACCAAGGATTAAAAGAAAACGAGGTTGAAGGCTCATTCCGCATTCCCAATCCAAATAGTTGGCACGCGTTTTTACTCCCCGCCTCCCAAATCTTTGATGGGGAGACCGGGACCATTGACGGCATGTCGTTTGAGCTGAATGAGGGGGTGGGGTATTTTGATTCTCTTGCAACAACAACGGTTTCCGATCTTGACACAACAATCCTATCCAACTTAACGTTTGAGCTTGAGGACGAATTTGCATACAAGGGAGGTGCTGCAATTTTTGAAGGAACGTCAAACGAAAACGTTACCCTTCGTGCAGTTTTGAATGGAAATGAAATCTTTTCAGAAATCATACGACCGAACGCAAATGACGAATACCGATTTGTGTATCCCGTTGCATTACACGATCCAAAGGGAAAGTGGATTGTAACCGCAACAAACTCGTTTAATCAAATTTCAAAAGAATTGGTTGTGATCAAAACTCCTGAATCAGAAGAGCTTGCAATCAGTTTTATCAAACCGTTTTCCTCGAATTTTGAAAAAGGAGCAACGGTTCCGTTCACGGTAAAGGTTACCCATGATGGATCTATAGTTGAAAATGCGGTCATCGGTATGTGGACCGTAACCGGAGAACGAGCATTTTTTGAAAAGTCGGGTCCGGGCGAATACTCATTTAATTATGACCTGCCCCGCACCGCAAAAAAAGGCGTGTGGAACGTCCAAATTGCCGGGTCGGCGGTTCGTGGACAATCAGAGTTTGGAGCAGAAACGAGTATTCCGTTAATTATTTTGGAATCTGACGTTTCAATCACGCGCGAGTCGCCAGTTCGAAACGAGTTTTTGTTCGGCGATCCCTTTCGCCTGACCGTTCATGCACTCTATGAAGATGGGCAACCCGTTGATGGAACGACTGCCCGTGTCGAATTTAACTTGCCCATCAATAACAAAACCGTGTTTGACCTGAATCAAGAAAAACCCGGCGTATTTAGTGGGACGTTTTCCACCTCCTCATTTTCAAACACTATCCTTTCAGCACGAGTATCTTTGCTTCGTGGTGAAGAAAAAATACAAGAAACAGTGTACTCCTTCCTCCCCGAAGCATACTGGTTCCAATTTGTAAAAACGAACATTTTATTCTTCGCGTTTCCTTTGGTGCTTTTGATCCTTGCTTTGTTTGTGTGGATGTCCGAATTCAAATCAAAAACAAAAAAATCTGAATTGGTTAAACGACGATCAGCATTCATAGAAAAACTGAAGAAGTTGGAAGACGATTATTACAATAAAGGTCTGATGAAAGATAAAGAGTATGATTCCCAAAAACTTCTCTTGGAAACAAAGATTGCTGCCCTTGCTGTCAAAATTAAATCTGCGGACAAGTAATCCCGTTAATACCCTTCAACCGTAAACCGCTTCCACACCCAGTTGAATAGTGCTACTGAGATAAACGGCATTGCAACAACAAACATGCTGACAAAAATGAATGATTGTGTAGAAAATCCCGTGCCAAACCAAACTCCTCGCATGAGGGTGACGATATGGTAATAGGGGTTAATCAGTACGATCGTCTTGAGCAATGCGAGGATGGGGTGGTTGTCAAAAAAGCTAATGGGATAAAAGAAGCATGAAAGAAACACGATTCCAAGAAGCGAGTATTGGAATATGGTTGAATAGTTTTCATTAAAAATACTCGCCAAACCAGCAATCAATCCCAAACACAAGCTGATGATCAGAGCGAATATGATCAATACTACAAATGGCAAAACAACCGCCAGGCTTGTCGGGAAAAATAAATACGCGGCAAAACTAATGATAATAATCCCCGGTATCACGGACACCAACCCATCAATCATTCCTCCTAAAATAAGGGAAAGCTTGCTGATGGGCGTTATTGAAATTGCATCAAGTGTTTGCCAATACTTTTCCAACTTAAACTTGTTTAAATACCGGTTAAAACCCAATCGTAGGGTGATGTTGACAATCGTCCCAATCAATAAAAAGGTGACAAAGG
Organism: archaeon; assembly: GCA_002687185.1. Classification (GTDB taxonomy): domain Archaea; phylum Nanobdellota; class Nanobdellia; order SCGC-AAA011-G17; family GW2011-AR20. Next base: position 2,979 of record NYZO01000039.1, read on the forward strand.
TGGTATCAGAAAGATTTTCTACCTGTGTTCCGCCCAGTAAGAAATATCCCGAGTATACCAACAAAAAAGGCATGACTGTTGTTAACGGGGTCAAAAAGGTTTGGGCAAAAAAGTTGACCTTGTATCGGAACGCCAGTTTCAAGTCTTTTTCTGCAAATGCCAGCGAGTCACTGTACAATTTTTTAATCTGCATGCTGTGCCCCCGTTAATTTGATAAAAACGTCTTCGAGACTGGGTTCGTGCTCGTCTATTTTGGTGAGATTATACCGTGCAAGTATTTTCAACAATTTTGATAAATCGTTTTTATGGTCAATCAAAATCTTTAATCCGTGTTCGCGTTTGTAAAATGCAAGCACAAACGGCGCTTTTTTTAATTCAGCTTGTAGTTGGGGGGAAGGATAACTTGATTCAATCACGATAGAGGTGTGGCTCTTCACCATTTTCTTCAATTGTTCAGGCGATCCCGTGGCAATTATTTTTCCTTGATGCAAAATACCAATTCGATCGCACAATTCGTCTGCATCTTCCATGTAGTGGGTGGTCAGCAGAATGGTTTTGTCCAGGTCTTTGATCACCTTTCGGATATTGGCGCCAATGTAGGGGTCTAATCCCAGGGTGGGTTCGTCTAAAAAAAGAATGTCGGGATCGTGTAAAAGTGTTCGTGCAAATGCAAGTCGGGTTTTTGTTCCGAGCGAATACCCTTCCACCAGTCGGGGAAGATACCTTGTTATCTCAAACGTTTCCGCCAGTTCGGCGATGCGTTTTTCATACTCTTCTACCCCATACAATTTTGCAAAAAACTTCAAATTGTCGTATCCGGTGATTCGGTTATAGATCATACTCGAACTGAACATAACCCCTAACCGGTGCCGTGATTCTTCAATGCTCTTATTGTTCAAATAGATCGATCCACTATCAGGGCTCATCACCCCGGTCAAACATTTGATAAGCGTTGTTTTTCCTGCTCCGTTTGTCCCTAACAATCCAAAGATTTCTCCTTGTTTGATGTCAAGATTGACATTATCGACAGCAGTCACGGTGGTATATTGGGGGGCCAGCACTCCTTTGAAAAAGTTTTTTGAAGACTCTTTCGCCCGGTATGTCTTTACAAGGTTTTCAACAGCAATGGCAGACGGCATGATGGTTCCCTGCTATCAAATACTGGGTTGTACTATAAAAACCTTCACCATTTCAATGGGCGAAAGCGTTTATTTTGTTGATTTAATACAGGCTTGTACAAATCCTGAAAAGAGGGGGGATGGCTTCAATGGCCGGGAAGTGAATTCAGCGTGGTATTGGGACGCCATGAAAAAAGGATGCTCGGTTAATTCCAAAATTTGCATGATGGGGTGTGTGGGGTGTTTGCCTGAAAACACCATGCCCTTTTCCTCGCACTGGTTAATGTACTTGGGATTGCATTCGAACCGATGCCGGAACCGTTCACGAATGTTTGTGCTTCCATACAATTTTTCTGCGCGTGTTCCTTTTTTGATTGCAACCTCTTTCCCCCCCAGTCGCATGTTCCCTCCAAGCCCTTCTAACTTTTTTTGTTCGGGTAACATGTCAACGACCGGCTCAGCGGTATTGGGATTAAATTCTGTGCTATCTGCTTTTTTTAACCCACATACGTTTCGTGCAAATTCAATCAACCCAATCTGAAATCCTAAACATAATCCCAAATAAGGAATTTTTTTCTCTCGACAGTATTGGGCAATGGCAATCTTTCCTTCCACTCCCCGTTTTCCAAATCCGCCGGGAATAATTATTCCCTGTAATCCTTCCAACGCGCGTTCAACCGCTAATTTTTTTCCTTCGATTTCTGTGGTTTCGATCCAGTGGATTTCAAATTTTTTCCCCTCTGCTGCGGTGGCGTGTTCAATTGCTTTGATCACGCTCATGTATGTGTCTGAACTTCCGGTATACTTTCCTGCAATCCCAATTTTTACCGTGTCCGCATTTTCGGGCACTTGGTTTTTTTCTGTCCATGCGTTCAATTTTGAATTTCCATTATTGCCAATCTTCATATCGAGGGTATCCAAAATCATTTTGTCAAATCCCATTTCTCTTAATTTTATGGGCAGCGCATAAATTGATTTGATATCATCCACTCCAAAAACACGGGAAAGGGGAACGTTTACATTCAAACTAATTTTTTCTTTGATTTTGTTGTCAATCTTGCTTTCGCTTCTGCACACGATTATGTCGGGCTGTATTCCCAGTTCAATCAATCGTTTAATTCCTAACTGGGCGGCCTTGCTTTTATGCTCTCCCAAGCTCCCGGGCTCGAGGATGTAGGTTACATTTACAGAGCACACGTTTTCCTGTCCTTCCTCATATGCAAGTTCTCGCAATGCTTCCATTGCAAACATGTTTTCGTAATCCCCGACCGTTCCCCCTATTTCAATCACAATAACGTCTGCTTGCGATTTCATGGCAAGGTTTCTCACAACACTCTTAATCTCTCCCGTCACGTGCGGGATAAATTGTACGTCCCTTCCCAAGTACTCTCCTGCTCGCTCTTTCTGAATGAGTGTTTGATAAATCCTTCCCGATGTGACAAAGTTGTCTTTTGATAAATTCTTATCAATCATGCGTTCATAGCTTCCCAAATCAAGGTCGGTTTCAGAGCCGTCGTCCAGAACAAATACTTCTCCATGGCGGTAGGGGGAGAGTGTGCCCGCATCCACGTTCAAATACGCTTCCAATTTGATGGGTTCAACATTCAGTCCGCGATCTGCGAGTAACTTGCATAATGAGGAATTAATGGTGCCTTTTCCCACACCAGAAATAACGCTGCCCGTAACAACCACATATTTCGTGTTTCCCGGTTGGTATCCCCGCGGAAGCTGATTATAGAATTCGGTGCTCGAGGATTCAATGATATTTTGCAGTGCATCCTTCGTGCGCATTAATAGTTCAGAGTGGATGAGATTATAAACGAATCGTGGCTACTCACAAAAGATTTTATTTTTAAAGAGAAGGTGGGCCCGCCGAGATTTAAACCAACCTTTCTTCGAAAGAAAGCTTGACCAAAGAACATGGGCCCGCCGAGATTTGAACTCGAATCTACACGTCCCGAACGTGCAATGCTACCAGATTACACCACGGGCCCAACCTTTTTCTTTAGAAAAGAAAAAGCTTGACCAAAAAGAAACCCCTTTCAGCCAACCATTATTCCATTTCTCGTAGTTTTTCCACGCTCCCAAAATAATAGGGTTTGTCTTCCACGATCCAGGTTTCAAACTCCTCTAATCCTTCTTCCAGAAAAGGGCTTAAAAACCTGCCATCCAGAACATTCGTTCCGATGTGCGTGTCGGTGAACGAGGGTTGTATGATCAGTGTTTTGTTGGCATATCGACCTTTCAAAAAGCACTTGAAGGTTTCCGTTTTCGCGCCATCACGAATCTTGACTGCAGGGTGCTCGTGTCCAATCACCAGGGTGGGGGTGTTGTTGTACTGTTCTGTTTCTGGAAGCACGTGCCCATGCACAAACAACACCTGCTCTTTTTCTAAGTAATGCTGGTCCACCAGATCTAAGTGCTCCCACTTGGTTATCGGGCCTAAAAAAACATCGTGATTTCCTTTCACCACAATAATTTCTTTGGTGTGCTGCTTCAATAATTCAAACAACTGCAACACCTCGCTCCACTCCTGCCGGGACACCCTGCCAAACTCCTGTTTTAGATCCCCATTCAACACGATTTTTTTTGGAGTTGTTTCTTTCAGTATTTTTTCTAATCGTTTTTTGATGGATGAAAAATTAAACCGTGGCACCAGTATGCCCTGACTGTTCATCATCTCCTCATACCCTAACTGCAAGTCGGCGATCGACAGGGTATCTGAGCGTTCAAAATAGAGTGCAAGATCCACGATCTTCACCCTATCCATAATATACTGGTTGTCCATGTACAGAAAAGCAAAAAAACAGGTTAAAAAAGGGAATTATGCCAAATGCCATTAGCTACTCGGGAAGTGCGGGGGGTGCAGAGATAGCAGGACCGGAACCAAGTTCACAATCTTCATCAACTTTTAGGACGAGTGTGATACCGGGTTCTTCATTTAATGGTTCGTCATGTGCTGAAAGAAGCTGTGCATAGGTTTCTAAACTAAAATAATCGCCGCCTTCTCTCTCTGCACCGGGAACATGCCACTTTTGGTCAGAAGCACTCCACGCTGTTGCCTTTGATACTGAGCACGTTCCAAAAGCATCTTTGAGTGGCATTTCAAGTAGTCGGGGGGTAAAGGTGATAAAATTCCATCCAGCAGCCATTTTTCTTCCATTTTCAGTATCAATGTATGAAAACGTCAGCTCGCAGTCTTCTGTCACATACATCCACTGCCCTCCACTCCGTGCGAAAGCATAGCCTGCATTTGCTGCTCGTTGAAGATTTTCTAGAGAATCTTCCAATTGGATTGAGGGATCTCCTCGCCCCGTTATTACTGCGCCGTGATATTGTTTATCTAA
>NYZO01000040.1 GCA_002687185.1 archaeon
TGATGGCTATAGAGTTAGCGATTGCAGCTTTGTTGATGGTGATTTTGAGGAAGTTGTTTTAGATCATGACGGTGATTATTCACACATGGAAAAGCTAGATGGTGTAACTCACTGGATGTATTCACCAGAACCACCAGAGGAAGAATAAACAATGAGGTTATGCTTTATAGGGATTCACCGATGGGGCGATTGGGAAGATTGCGAAGTATCAAAAACATCATTGTTTAACAGTACGCCAAGGTTGGTTATTGGTCAAAAGAGAAGATGTAAATGTTGTAATTTAGTTCAGTTGAGAGGTTAAAATGTACTACTACCAAAACATGCAAACAGGTCACATTATCGTCCTAAAAGAAAACGCACCTGTAAGATACATTGCAGGTATTAAATACGAATCTCTAGCTATATCTAGAACAAACCAAACAGCTATTAACACATATAAAGTAATGGAGGGGTTGAAGTAGTTCAGTAAATGAACTAAAATTTGTTTTGCAGTGTGAAGAGCTGCTGAAAGTAATTGTTGAGATGGGAAAATTTTTACGCATGTGTTTCTTTGGCGGGTTTTGTCAACGATTCACCCCTCTCTTCAACAAGGGAACACAGTCGTAAGGGTTTTCCCATTTTTGTATCTAGTGCTTTATATTTAAGGCCTAAAGTTGAATGACTGGGATCGGTTCAGCTAGATACAAATCCTTTCACAGTAAAGACTGTATTGTAGAGTGAATTAGTAGCCTTGTTAAACGTAAGCGAGGCGCAAGGTTTGATTCCTTATAGGTGGGGACCCCATCAATTCTGGCTGAATGCTAGTTCATTCTACAATACAGTCTATCTCCACATAAGAGTGTTTAACAAAGTTAACTCAAGGTAGATATAAACTATCGGCATGAAGTTGCCATCTATTGAATGCTATCACGGTTAACTTTACTAAATGCTCTTACAAAAGAATCTTACTTCTTTAACTGCAAAACAGTAGCTACAAATAGAATGGCTGCTACACAACGACTTATAAGACCGAGATAAACAGAGTTACGTTCAGGGGCAAATGGTTTGGGCTTTCCAACAAGGTAGTTAATAAGCTGGCTGATTACTGGTGTGTAGAATAACAGGTAAGGATTGTTACAGGGCTTTATACCATCCCTGAACATACGGTCTTATTGAATATATGGTTTAATTAACATAAGGGTTACAAAATGACTAAGGAAGAACAAAAGCGATTAATCATCCAAGCAGCGGAAGAGTTAGAAAGTTTTATTCAAGCTGCAAACATGGATATTAAAAACGGCATTAGTTGCACAGATTTAGACGATCCAGATTATTACGATTATCAAACCTGTTATGAACTAATGAAACTGGCAAATAGCCTTTAACAAACCTACTAACTAGAGGGTAAGAGTATGGATTTTCAAAGTTTAGAAATAGAAAAAGAAAGATTCGGATCAAACAAAGGTAACCTAAAAGGTAACATCACATTTTCTAGTGATGATGCAAGGATAAACCTAAAGTTAAATCAGTCGCACATAGACAAGATATTTGAGATTGTCGCTGACACAATGATTGAAGTTGCTAAAGAGGCTGCTCAAGAGCTTACAGTTAACATTATTGAGCATAAAGAAGTGCTAAAGCTAGACTAACCAACCAAACTAATAGAGGGTATAGATATGAAAGAATTATCAAAAGAAACACAACAAAAAATTTTGCAAGTTGCCGCTAATATTTTGCGAATGCACGGAGAAGTAGTGGGAAATAGAGTTTGTCAGGATTGGAGCGGGGAAGAATCGGATTCGCCTGAATCATTATTAACTGAAAATGAACTAAGCGATATTAGTTACAATTACGAATTGGTGAATAGCAACGGTTATGATTACGATCCAGGCTATCATTGGATGCATGACGAAATGATTGCAAGCTTTGCTATTGCTCAAGCTATAGAGTCGATGATTGAAGATTAACCAACACAAGAGGGTAATATGAGTAAACTAAGGCAAACCGTTTTAAAAAACACCTTTGACAACTCGGTTCACAAATTCAGAACAATAGCAGAGGCGGCCAGGGCGTTAAACTGCTCAGAAGGTGCAATAGCAAACCTGGTTCATGGTCGAACCAAATCATTCGGAAACTGGAAGCTGCATCGATACCCACTAACAAAACCCCGCAAAAATAGGCTCACAGTTTGAGCCTTTTTTATTTGTGCTATATACTGTGTTTACATACATACTGTATAATGTTTAATCAATGAAAGAGTATACTGTCACATTCAAAAAGAAACATGGTGAGGCTGAGTTGGACAGTGAGTGGAAGGTAAAGCTAAACGATAGCGGTCGCCCGTACATAAAAACTGGCAGTGTCACGCATTACCGCGAAGGTATAGAGTTTTTGGCAAAGAAAAAGGTTGTAAAAGTACATGAAAAAACAACTGTGCCAAAAGAGTAAAGACGAATACATAGAGATTGCAGAATATGTCTATAGAGAATGGGACTCAAAAACCGGAAGGCAAAAAAGATTCTTTGTTTGCAAAAAGTGGCTGGATGCCAACAATATCCCTCTTGATTCTGTTGATGTGTTTGATATGGCCGAGCAAGACGAGCGCTACGTATGTCACTATAAATTCGAGTGTTGATGTTAAATTCGACCTATACAAAAACATCATCTATGGAAACGATGATGGGTTTCACTCACTAGGTTACGGTTATCAAGACGACAATCTAATATTAATGACCGGGTTGCAAGAAATAGAAGATAAAGCACCCAAGTGGTATTTAGATTTTAAATGGAAACATGAATTTCCTTACGGTATTAAAGCGGGCGTATACATATGCCAAAGAACAGAATTAAACCTGGATTACAAGATAACGGAAAAGCTCTATCTGAATCTGAATCTAGGCGAGAAAACGAAAACACAAAACGTGGCTCAGATAGGGATAAAATATCTACTTTAGACGACCTGTTGACTGATTGGGAAAGGCAGTATTTCAAAGTCAAATTAATCAAAGGTCAGGTGAAAGTAACTTGTTTGTTCGACCTAGAAGTTGGTGAGTACAATCAAACCATTGAGAATTGTGCCAGAGAGATTGAACAGCAAGAGATTAACAAGGCAAAGGAAAAAGGTAGACCAAAGCCAAATGTTAACGACGATAAGTTTCGTGATGCAGTAGATGTAAGATTGAAGCGAGACTATCAAGACAGAATACAAAACAGATTAAACGAAGTTTACAAACTCAGAAAAGGCGAGAAAAGATGACAGTAAACGTAGAAAGAATGTTAATTGAAATGGAGCAATCAAACCTTGTCCCATTGAACATTGCAAATATCAATTTTTTTATGTTGACGCTAACTGAATACCACCGAGAAGAAATGGCAGACCTAGAGTCGATTGATGAGATTATCGAGTTTGCCTCTCATATTGGTTTGGCAGTAAAAGGCGAGCGTGCGGCGAATCGCGCGGGCATGAGTAAAGAAAAATTAGAGTTGTTCTGGAAGAGTGACAAGTTTGCTGTTGAAGATGAGGAGTCATTGCAGGTTCAATTTGGTAAGCGCGTTCTTGAGGAGTCAGGGATGGATGATTTGCTAGTTGAGCCAGAGGAAGAAGTTGATCCAGAATCAATGTTAGATGAACTTGAATTCGAAGATGAAATTGAAGTTGGCCCAGATGGACGAGAAATCGTTTCTGCTGCTTAGTTTTATAGTGGGGTACTTAATAGACCCCATTTTTTGTATACGCAGATACCCAAAAACACCAGATAAGCAAAAGTTTTACAAAACACAATTCTGGAAAGGCATCTGCAACAAGATATTAAAACGAGACAATAACGAATGCCAACATTGCGGAGAGAAAGAAAACTTGCATGTTCATCACAAAACCGATGTTAAGTTTTTTAACCCTCCTGCAAGGTATTTGATAACTCTGTGCGCATCTTGTCATCGACTTGAACACCACAGATTGAAAACTGTAAATGAAATGAGAAAGTTGGCAATATACAAACTAATCATACTTCTGTATGTGTCCGGCGCGATAACAATAACAACATTAATCTACTCATAGGAACGAAAATGAAAACAATTGCATGGCCAGAAAATTTAGACAAAGACGGCGAATACAGCGAATACCTAGACCTAACACAAGCGATCATGTTTGTTAGCGACATCGAAACAGTTGCAACAGTAACTAAAAAAATGACCGCAGACGAAGCGACATTGGACTTTAACCAAGAAGTAACGCCGGATGAAGTATCGAGTGTTAATTTTAAATTGGGCTTTTGGGCTAGTGGCCATTTAAAGAACAAAGGTAAAAAGGCAATGTCGTATGAAGAGGAAGGTTCAACAATGTTTGCAATTGACCTATCCGATGAAGCGTTGCAAGTTAAGTTTAATCAACTTTGTGCAGATCCATCTTTGGGTTTAGCTAACTTTGTTAAATACTGCTACACGGCGGGCGCTTATGAGATTGTTGAGTAAGGTCAATCATTTGGTCGTGCATTGCGCGGCCACTAAATCAGATCAAGACGTTACTATAAATGACTTGCATAAATGGCATGTTGTTGACAACGGTTGGTCTGATATTGGCTATCACTATTACATTAAGTTTGATGGTTCGGTTTATCCATGTAGGGACGTAAGCTATCAGGGCGCTCATTGTAAAAAGGTTAATGACCAATCCATAGGTATTTGCATCGAAGGTGGTTATGGCGGAGTCAATAATTTTACTGATGTTCAATTAGATTCATTGTGGGAATTAATCTGTCAATTAAAGTTAAAACACCCGAATGCGTGCGTTAACGGCCATAGCCATTTTGATGATAAAGAATGCCCAAGCTTTAACGTTGTTCAGTGGTATGAATCAATGTTGGAAAATAAAGGTTTTTATTTATGAAAGTTAGCGAACAAGTAAACAATGGCAAAAAGCTAGAAGATTTAATCGAGTCCCAAGCTCACACAAACGAATTACTTGCTTTGTTGCTGGAAGAAAAGCGAAACCAAATCACTAACGACAAAGACTTTCGTGATGGTTGGGCTATTATGAAGAAGTACGAAAGAAATGTAACTTACATCATGTTGGCCATAGCAGTTGCCGCATTAACATTCGATGTTGTTAGATTGGAAGATGGTTTTGTAATTCTAGATAGAATCAAAGGTTTATTGTTATGAAATGGTTAGCAAATTTATTTTCTGGTGGGACAATGAAAACGGTCGAGAAGATAGCAACCGACCTAATTGAGACAGAAATGGAAACAGCCGAGGCAAAAGCTGTAATGATTAAAACGCTAGACCCAAATGGTTTAATGCGTAGAAATCTATCAAGACGTGTAACAGGGTTATACACGCTTTACATCCTTGTTGTTTTAACTCTTCTGCTTTGCAAGTCATTTGACATTGGCAACGCCGCACAACTTAGTGAAGCAATCGATGTTGTCCAAGAGTTATTTGTTCCTATCACCACAATGTTCACGGCAATCGTATCAGCAAGCTTTGGTGTTAACGCTATGAACACACATAAGGACAAATAGACAATTCCCCTCCATAACCTATAATAAGAACTGAAACACACTCATTGGCCCCGTTTGGGGCGTTTTTTTAGGTGGTTGTTATGAATGGGTTATGGGAGCATATCGAATGGGTATTAGCATTTGTGATTATCCCGGTAGTTGGATTCTTGTTTAGAAATTACAAAGCCACAGTGAATGCGCTATGGAAATCAATAGACGAACTTAAGGCCAAAAACCTTCATTGTATGGATCGGGAAGATACCAAAGATTTTATCAAGCAAGAGTCCAAGCAACTAAGGTTGGAAATGGATAAAAAAATCCTCGAAGTCAAAAACGAAAATCTAAAAGACAAGCTCAAAGAATAACCGTATAATCAAAGAAAAACACAGGTTTTAATATGTTAGCGAATAACGTACAAGAATCATCTACCACCACCGGAACGGGAAATATAACGCTTGCCGGTGCAAGTGAGAATGGTAGGACGTTTTCAAGTCAGTATGCGGTAAACGCAAGATTCACTTACTTTATTGATAATGGCTCAGGTGAGTTTGAAACTGGTATAGGTTATTTATCAAATGCAACGACACTTGTTAGAGAGTTTCCCAAAGACGGTAGCGCTGCACTTCCTGTGAATCTTTCAGCAGGCACTAAACAAGTCTTTGTCGGTGCTACTATGTCGAATTTATTTACTAACTCAGATGGCTTTAGTGATTTAAACGGAGCATCAAAGCTAATGGTCCCATCCAACTTTGTTAGGACTAATATTACACAAGGGTTAACGGTTGATAGGATTTATTATGTCCCAATATTTATCACCAGGGCCATAACGATTGACCTTTTAGGCGTTAGGGTTACGACAGGTGCGGGTACGGCAGCAAATAGCATTCATTTGGGGATTTACGACTCCGATCCAGACACAGGCGAGGCGGGCCACTTAATGACATCTACGACAGGTTTAGATCCAAGTGTTGCAGGAACAATAACAGGCTCAATCACAGAAATGGAACTGCAACCAGGTTGGTACTATGCGGGTATATGGTCTGATGTAAATTGCCAACTCAGGGCGCAAGGTGCGGACATTTGCATGAGGAATCCTTTCTCAGTTGTCAATAATGCAAACCTTACAAACGTCACCTACCAATTCATCAACTCGCAATCGTCCCTGTCCGATTTGCCATCAACGGGAAATGCAAACGCGGCAAATACAGCAGGCGGCAATGTACCTATTATGATATTGGGGCACACATGATTAACTTAAACGATAAATACGGCTATGTAACAGAAGAGATAAACCGCCAGGGCTATCAACTTATAAAGATAGATAATAAATGGCACTCTACCGACGACAATGCGGTTCAGGCGATTATTGATAGTTACGACCCAATACCAGACGCGAGAGCCGAAGCGATTTTAAGGATTAATGAGCAGTCCCAAACTTATATGCAAGCTATCGAAGATGAGTATCCAGAGTTTGAAAAACGAACATGGCCCACACAAAAAGCAGAGGCAGAGGCCTGGACATTAGACAATAACGCTTTAACTCCAACACTCGATACAATCGCGCTTGGTAGAAACATGGACAGAGTTGTATTGATTCAAAAGACCTACAACAAAGTGCAAGATTACGCATATCAGGCAGCGACACTTGCAGGTAAGCGACAAAAGATTGAAGATGAAATAAAAGCATCAACTGATTTAGACTTTATTTGCAATGTAAACTTTGAGGCTTAATCATGCCTGTTGCTCGCATTGGTCAGTATAGAGTAGGTAGACAACGGATTGGTTATGTTGAATCTGCCGCGACCGGAATAGATGTAACTGGACAAGTAACAGCATTTACTTACGCAAGCACCACGGCAACTGTTGACCTAACTGGTGCAATTGACGTAACCGGACTACAGTCTAACTTTAACTATGTCTCATCAACTGCAACTATAGATCTAGTTTCTGAAATATCTGTAACTGGTCAACAAACCACATTTAGCTACCTTTCACAAACCGCCACGATTGACCTAACTGGTGAGATAAATATAA
>NYZO01000041.1 GCA_002687185.1 archaeon
ACTCTTTCCTGAACATCCTGTACCTGTAAAACTAATCTTCATTTTCCCCACTTTCCGTTAGCAACTATTTGCGCTATAATACCGTAAACAGATAAATCTTTGAACGCATCTTCTATTGGTTCATTTTGGGCTGCTTTCTTACGTTTAAGAACCAAGTTAAACAGTCGTTGAACTTTATCATTAATCCGAATAATAATGGCAGTAACAGAAAGATGACAATTGTCAGGGTCGCTAAGATCCATCCCCAAAGTGATATTATGCTGACCGTAATCATATTGCTTTTTACAAAATGTTTCATATTGCTCCTTCTGTAACCTCTTAAACTCACTGCAGGTTCCCGGGTACGTTTTTTCTATTTCTTTAATTACGTTCATAATAGCTTACTTTTTAGAAAATCGATCCATAGATTGACAGATACTTTATGTAAAGTAGTATACACTTCATCTAAAGTTAATCCACCTATTGGTATAGTAGCCTCTGATAAGATTGCGCCTGCATCAACTTCTGCAACTGCTTTGTGAATTACACAGCCACCATATTCCATACCTGCTTTGAATGCTCGTTCTTGCGGATCTTTACCTTTTAATTCTGGATATGTTGTAATTAGTCCCGGGTGACCATTATAGATATTTCTCTTCTGACAGACTTCACCAGGTACAATTCTTAACCAGCCGTGCATTGTCACTAATGCATCTTCAGGAATATATGTTAAGTATTCATCCACTGTTGGTTTGGCAGAAGTAAATATAACTATTGATTTTCTACTATCTATTAAGCCTTTATTAATACTGTCAAAGTCATCTTTTTTATTACATAATATAATATCAGGGTATCTACCAAGCTCTTCTGATACTTGATGTATTTCAGACCCTGTTTGTGAAAATAATGCGACCCACTTCATATTATATCAAATAATTTCATTAAAATTACTAGCTGTAGTATAAGTGTACAGGCACCTAAACATGTTCTCATAAGCTCCATTAAATGATTGTACCTATCAAGCTTGAATTCCATTCGTTTTACCCAACTAGGTTCACCTTCATATTTCTGTTTACAATTCATTTTTTGTAATTACCCTTCCCTGGAATCACATTTCGAACACCACCGGTTGGATCATATGGTGTACCATTTTCGTACCTTCCAAGATCACCTTCTCTTCTCAGTATAAGGTGTACATGAGGATACATTACAGTCTGACCGGCATGTTCGCCCATATTCATACCAATATTAAACCCATCACATACCCCTTCCTTGACGAACATTTGACCTTGTTCGTATGCACCTGTAAAGCATTTATCGAGATAAACTACGTGATCTTCCTTTGGTATAAAGAGAAGATGACCTTCAGTGACAGGGTATTTGTCCTTGTATACACGGTAATGATTTGTTTCCCCTATCGGGTTCTTCCATGGTGTATTGCTTAGTGTCATAGACCTGCACCCATCAGTTCACAATAATCAGTTGTCCATAATTTAGGTTCTGGATCACGACCAACAATTTTCTTAAACATTGCTGTATTGTATGCAGCTAACTCGCGTACATCATCGTCAACTTCTGCGTTAATCAAGTCACAAAGCATGGTCGATGGCTTTTCCTGTAATCCCTGATCACTGTTGTACTTCAAACCTTTGAGCGCAGCAACGATAGGATTACTAGTGTCACAACTGCGTATATTAATAATTCTTTTATCAACATAATATCTAAATTCTTTTGCTAAACTACATCCAAGTAGGTGATGTGGTTTATTCCAATTCCAATAACCTTCATCAATTAAATGCTGGATAAATCTCTGTCTACCAGAGCACCATTTTTGAAGCTTATTTTCACCTTCGCCAGTAGTTTGATAATATGAATAGTCAAAACTAATAGCAATATAGTCGGCGCATGACGACATCCACTCATAACAATCAACCAACTCCTGCCATGTCTTGCCTTGAACTACTCCGATTTTTAATGATTTATTATCGACAGGCATATGAGATTTTTCCCACTCTTCCCACTTAGCCATAGTACCGCTCGCGGATTCTAGAACATCAGGTACGATGTAAAAGTTTGGATCAATCTTTTTTAGCCAATATGCGTACTTCTCTGGATCAAAAGCTTCACCCAATTCAAAAATACTATTATCTAATAGTACGTCTTGACCGAATCGTGTATTGACGTTTAGAAACCAATCTTTATACGCTTCGTTTTCTTCCATTAAATGTACCAAGCAATATTGGTAATCATTAAAGTTTAGCGACTCCTCTAATAATTGTAACGGAGACTCATGTGATACTAATAATCTCATACATTGATTATATGATATTGATATGGGAACGTCAAGCTGTAATATTGAGAAAACTCGATAAATACTTAATATGCCATTAAAAGCGTTTACATCATCTCCTGGAGCAAATCAACCGATTGGATCTGCGACAAAAACATTTGTTTCAGATTTAGGTTCCCGTGTATCAGGAGCCTGGGCAGGTATAGATGAAACTAGCGGTAAAATATTTGACGGGTCTCTAGCTGAATCTGGAGAAGCAGGTGACTTTATCAAAGGGTTACCAGTTTCAAATAATTTCTCTTTAGGTGAATTTTTTGACTCACTTGTCAATCCCTGGGAAAAAGACGGTACAAATAAAGCATTAGCTGAATTAACTGGTATTAATATTTGGAATACGGTAGAAACTTTAGATCCTCGCAAAATTGATGAAAAGGTTGCGAAAGAGAGAGTTGCTGAATATATAGCAGGTCTTGAAGTTCAGCTTGTTAATCAACTTAAACGTTGTTTAGAGAGCTATGTACAGGAGCTTTTTAATAAGAATCCAGATCTCGAATTATTGCTCGATATTGAAAAAGCTATTATCAATGCAATTGGTAAGTTAAGAAATAAACTTAAACGGAGAGTGGAAGACGAGATCGAACATATTGCTTATGACAAGCTCAAATTACAGCAGGCGGCTCTACTTCGGCAAAAACTTACAGAAGCTATAAGAAAAATATGCCCCGGACATAACAGCCCTCCTAAAGTTACGAGAATATCTCCATCATTAACTCGAAAACTAAATGACGACAGGTCATGGCAAATTGTTGACGGTATAAAAACACTCGATCAAAATATTACCAGTGCAGATCCTGAACTTGCTCATTACGCACAGCAGCCTGGTAGTACCGCATCTAAAGTATCGAGCTTATCTATAGAAGCAAAAGAGAGTATAAGAAAGTTGAGTATTGAACAACTTCTAGGAAATACAGACAAAACAGTATACAGCTACGTTAATGAGATGGGCGAATTAGTATGATACGTCACAGTAACAGTGTTAAAGGTTCTAATAACCGCGGGGCATCAAAAAAATACCATGGTAACTATCTTGGTATAGTTATACAAAATAATGACCCTGATCAAAGAGGTAGAGTTAAAGTTTATATACCGCATATTAATCCGTCTGTATGGCATAACTGGGACAGTGTAATCAAGGATAAGAATTTTAAGTTTATAGGTAACAATATTGATTCAGATCTTACAAACATTATTGATGAATTGAAACTAATATTACCTTGGGCTGATTGCGCTTCACCTATTATTGGAGCTCAAGGATCTGGTCGATATAATGCATATAGTAAGCACGCGACTATATCAGATACTAACAAGCCTACGGGGAGTATACCTGACAGTATAGACAGTAAATACAAGCTTAACGTGGAAGGAATTGCTGAAAGCCCAGCAAGAGTTTATGAAGTTGATTCACTTAAGTTATCCGATGCATTTACAACTACTGAAGGGTTAAGTGCGCCCGGTAAAGTCAATAAATTCTCATCTCAATATAAACCTACCAGCTACAGTAATAGCTCTAAAGGATCATTTTCAGTACCTAATGTTGGTAGCCACGTATGGGTATTTTTTGCAGGTGGTAACGTTAACAGCCCTGTATACTTTGCTGCAGCTCATGGTAAGACTGACTGGCAGTTTATTAACGATAATTCTGACGATACTGGTAGTATTGATTATCCTGGATCATATGAAAATAAAAGCAAAGGTGACGATGCTACATACAATCATAATACCGAAACATATAAAAATAAATTTGTATTTAACCAAAAGGGCGGTGTAATAGAAATTGTTAATACAGATACACGTGAGATATTAAAGTTGACACATTATTCAGGATCGTTCAAAGAATTTAATAATGAAGCTACGATTGAGCTAGCTACAGGCAATGATCAATTGCTTGTGCTTGGTGACAGATTTAGTACAGTTCGTGGGCATAATAATGCTTATACTGAGCGTGATTTTGAAGAGATAATTAGAGGTGATGCTTATAGAAAGATAGGTACATTTAATAAGACTGCGTTCGATGAATGGGAGACAGAAGTTGAAAAGTTTGCAAATATTAAAGCGTTATTCGAAACTAAAAGAACATCGTATGTTGAAAATATAATAATTCAAAAACAGTCGACGGGTGAGAAAGGCCCGGTAGGTACCTATGCACCGTGTCCGTTGTGTTCCGCAGGTCATAATATGCGCTTCAATATTAATAATTCAGGACCTTCAGGAATTGAGAATGCAGTTACAAATATGTCTCAGACGTCTATTTTTAATAGATTTATTACCTCACCTAGTTGTACGGATCGATTTGAGCATATATCAGTGACCGGTGACCCTTCGAGCTTTTTAGGAAGCGGCTCGTGCCCTGTTTGTGGTGGTACAGGTAAAAGTCCTAGTACACAAGATGGTGAATGGGATACTAATGATAAAGACAGACTTATTAGTCAAAAAATTAAAACAATGATATCTGATTTGGCTTTAATTGAGAAGGATCTTGGTGATGGTGGTAGTGAAATTGTAAATGTTACAAAACATAAAATCGAAACTATAGGTTTGACGTTTAATAAATTCCCGTCAATTAGAGTAGATAATGTAGGTAAAATTGTACATAACGAAATGAAGATTTTTGACGAGGGTGTATTGCCATCATACGGTACAGTACCTCTTATTGAGTATGTTCATGTTGACGATATGCCTGGAGGTACATACTCACTTAACGTGTGTAATAGATATAATGTACAGGTTGGTTCAGGTGGTATGAGTTTGAAATCATACGGCCCGGTAGATATCGGTGGTACAATTACTAACATTGCAGGTGAACAGGTTAACATAATGTCAGATAATGAAGTTAATATTACCGGTGGTAAACACGTAAGCATCTCATCTGAAATTTTAAGATTAAGACAGACAAATGGTGGTCAAGTATTTGTAGATGGCAATCTAGGTGTAAAACATAACGTTATTATTGGTGGAGGGTTGCACGTAGAAGGTGAACTTAGTTGTCAGCATATCACAGCTCCACTTGAAGTGCACGAAACACATTTAACAAAAGCTTACGGTCAGTTAGTAGGTGGTACATTAATTGGCAGAGCAGTTACAGATTCACACGGAAAAACAATTCCTGTATATGCTGTAGGTACACCAATGTCATGCTACACATACGAACACTCGCATACATTCAATAGTATTCCTATGAGTTATACAACGACGAGTGACGATGTTAGAAAATTTGCGCAACGGCTTGAGAAGGATGAGCCAGCGGATCCGGTACCTGCGTGTAGTGACGTTAAAGGTAACGGGTTT
This sequence comes from archaeon, assembly GCA_002687185.1. GTDB lineage: Archaea > Nanobdellota > Nanobdellia > SCGC-AAA011-G17 > GW2011-AR20. Next base: position 5,615 of record NYZO01000041.1, read on the forward strand.
AATGATATTGGAGAATCAATATGAGCTATAATACATTAAAGAGATCATTAACATCTAATGAAAATAGTATCCCTGATTTATCTGATACTCTCGAAAGAACAGAAGATGAAAGAGATCGCCTGATTGAGCTTAAGATGGGTATAACTAATACAATTTTTTTACCCGCTATCGACGTAATGTCTGGTTATATTATAGCGAGGCAGAATTACTTAAACGCGACAGATGTTGGATACACTCCGGCATATTCTACCACTCAAGATACTATGTATAAGTGGAGAAGCCCTGTTACTCATACACATAATTCTACATTATGTGCAAGTCAATATTATGCTGACTACGATACAGCCGGAGGATCAGTGAGTGCATGGTCAATTGAGAAATGGACGAAATATGTAGATGATAATAGTGTAGGAGCAAGTCCAGGTAGCCTTGTACCTGGTACACGATATACGAACATAAAGGAAAGTTATAGTGATATAAGCCATACAAAATTAGCTGAAGTCACCGGTGCACCTTACTCGTTGGATGCTGGAAAGCATTCGTTGGCAAATTTAGCACATGCTGCTTCAGCCTTTGAGAGAAGTATGGTCTGGATATGGGCTACTACCAATTCAGGTGACCCGGGTAGTGATAGCTATGGGTATACTCCATCTTCAGACAATCCTCATCATGGTATATACAATTCGTGGGGCATTAATCAGCAATTAGATGACACTATAGTTGCTATAGCAGCGCTTCAAGCAAGTATTGACTTTCATATCTCACTTAAAGTAATAAACAGTCAATACTAGCTTTTTGTAGCAGCTCTACCCCGTTGAGTGATTTATATTCTTCGCCATATATTACCCGAGTAATACCGCTTTGAATAATTAATTTTGCGCAATCGAAACACGGTGACAGGGTAATATACATTGTTGCACCTTGACTACTTTGAGTACTTTTAGCTAGCTTTGTAATCGCATTACTCTCAGCATGTAAGACTTCCGGTTTTGTTTCCCATCCAAAGCGTGTAGAAAATTCACAATCATTATCGAACCCGTATGGTGTGCCGTTGTATCCGTCTGATATAATCTGGCCATCTTTAACAATAATACAACCTACCTGCTTTCTTCGAGCACAGGACATCTCTCCCCACCTTACCGCGATGGACATATATGCATCATCTAATTTTAGCTGGTCAGGCATTAGAAATTAAAACCATCTACATCCATTTTACCCATATCTTGATCAAATGAACCGATCTTGTATGATTCAATTTCTGTCTCCTGAGGTGCGTTCTGTACGCGCTTACTTTCAGTCCAATTTTGAATCCAATTGATAGGGTTAGGAGTGTCAGGGAAGAGAGGTTTTGTACCGATAGCTCTCATTCTTTTATTCGTTAAATGTTTCATATATTGAACTAATATCGTCTCGTTAAGACCTAGGATAGAACCATCTTTGAAGAGATATGCTGCCCATTCCATTTCTTCTTTGGCTGCATCTTCATACATTTTAATAACTGTCTCTTCACATTCTTTAACAATGTGCTTAAAACCTTCATCTTTATTGTCTTTTAGATATTTTAATACAGTTTGTGTAAATGCTAAATGTAAATTTTCGTCTCTATTAATTAGTGAGATAATCTTAGCATTGCCTTCCATCTTTTTATTTTGTGCCATAGCATAAGCACATGCAAATGAAACGTAAAATCTAATACCTTCAAGAATATTAATACTTACCAGTGTCAGGTATAGCTTCTTTTTCTTGTTGTTGACATCCTTCTCATTAACTGAATTGATAAGGTCGTCATAATATTTTGTCACTGATGTTGTTCGTTTTAGAACTTCCTTATCTGTTAAAATCTCATCGAAGACTTCGGACGGATTCGCGTATACGTTTTTGATGATATAGGTATAGGAATAAGAGTGTATTGTTTCGAAAAACTCCCAGGCTTTGCAATAAGCTTCAAGCTCTGGATTAGAGCAGTCATTAAGTAAATGGCCAATTCCTCTACCTTGGACAGAGTCCAATAGAATTTGGTACGATAAATTTTTAGTAAAAATGAACTTTTCATGATCTGTAAGTGATATAAAATCGGTTTTCTCTTTCCCTCCCAAGTCTATCTCTTCTGGTCTCCAATAGAAAGACATTTGGTGCAAGAATAAGTCAAATATTTTCTTGTATCTATATTTATCATATCTCTGTAAATTGAGGTCTTCTCCGAAAAACAAAGGTTGTTTTGTTGTATCTATATTTTTTTTATTAATTATATTCTTCATAGTTTACACGCTCCGTTGGGACAATCTATAGGCTCTTCTTCAATATGTTTATCTGTTTTGCCGTCATCTGTATTAGCGTAATACAGTGTTTTAACTCCCATCTTATATGAGTATAGTAAATCTCTAGCTACTTCTGACATAGGTAAGTTACCAGATTCATATTTACTAAAACTGTAATAGTGATTGGCAGATATAGCCTGGTCAACATATTTCTGTATCACTGCTACAATGTTGGTATATCCGTTATTATTTTCCATCTCATATGCCAAAGTATATTTTGTTCTGAGTGTATATATCTCTGGTACTACTTGAGGTATTAGGCCCTGTTTAGACTTTTTGACTGACAATAGCCCGCGGGGTGGTTCAATACCGTTAGTTGAATTTGTTACAAGAGAG
>NYZO01000042.1 GCA_002687185.1 archaeon
TCTCTTTATTTCCAACGCCAATGTCTCCTGCCGGCACGTCTATGTCAGCGCCAATATGTCTAAATAGTTCGGTCATGAATGCTTGACAGAACCTCATAATTTCTCGATCCGATTTCCCTTTAGGCTCAAAATCCGATCCACCTTTCCCTCCTCCGAGTGCAAGTGAGGTAAGACTATTCTTAAAAGTCTGTTCAAACCCTAAGAATTTCAATATGCTCATGTCAACAGACGGATGAAATCTAAGCCCTCCTTTGTACGGTCCTATAGCGTTATTAAACTGCACTCTATAGCCTTTGTTAATTTGAACATTTCCAGAATCATCCTCCCACGCAACTCTAAACACTATGGCCCGGTCCGGTTCAGTCATTCGCTCAAGGACTCGTGTTCTTAGATACTTTGGATGTTTATTTATGAACGGTATAACTGATGCTGCTACTTCTTGTACTGCTTGTATAAATTCTGGTTGGTTTGGGTTCCTTTTCTCAACCCACGCCATAAACGTTTTAAAATCAAGCTCCTTCATGTTCAAGGTTTTCTCAATTGGTTTTATAAATATGATGGACGTATTATTTTAACTATCCAAACAAAGTTTACAACACATCATACGACATCAATATCTGCAAGACAATCATTTATGACTGTTTGACATTCACTCATCCTTTTGAGCAGTAATTCATCTTTGGTTGCGTCTTTAATTTGCCCTATCCGGTCAAGTATTTGCCTATAAAAGCGCATCAAATCCCCTTCGAGTAGGTTAGTTAGTTTTAGTATTTGAAACAATGTCTCACCTTCAAAGCATGGATATATTAGCGCGGTCATTTTATTGAGCGGATCAAACCTCTTAAATCTTTTTAACGTTGGATCATTGTGTAACACTTGTCTTATATCTTGCACACTCTTTGACGGAAACGTCCTTTTGAACTCGACCTGTTTTCTCTCTTCAAAGCACAGGCACGCGATTATTAATAGTAATTGGTACGTATCAAACTGCTGATATAGTTTCGTCCCAAATATTTCACCGAATATAATTTCGTCTTGATATAATTTTGAAGTGAACTCACCCTTCCAAGTTAATTTATTATTGATTACATAATCCATTTTATCAAGCCTTTTTTTGATTCGCTCGTACCTGTGTTTCATCTCATTAGTTGATGTAGCCCGTCTTCTTCTTTTTTTTGCTTGGTACGTGTAAAAGCTTTGGTTAAGTATTGTTATTCGCTCTTTTTGTTCATGGAGTTTTATTAGATTTAGGACTGTATTAATAGACAGTTTGAATTGTGATCTAATCGGCGTGCTAACACTGCTCGTCATGAGTTGTAGTTTCCTATATTCAAGGTCTCGCCTGTCAAGCATCGCGTACACAAACCCTTCTTTATCTATGCCTCGCCTACCCGCTCGCCCTGCAATTTGGAAGAACTCGTGGGCTTGTAGTAACCTAAACGCGACTCCATCAAATTTCCTAAGCGAGGAAAAGCACACAGCTTTTGCTGGCATATTAATCCCGACTGCAAAGGTTTCTGTTGTATAGAGCACGTTAATCAACCCTTTCCCGAATAGTTCCTCCACTAGCCCTTTCATTATAGGCAATAGTCCAGCGTGATGAAACCCAATACCGCATGGAAGTATTTTTTTGAGTAGCACTGTAGATTTAAGTTTCTGAATTTCTGGGGCACTGCCTTTAAGTTTTTTTGTTATTATGGTTTGAATCTTTTGATTATACGAGAATAGTTTTTGCGTCCCTAATTGTTCTGCCATTGTCTGACACCCTGCTCTTGAGAAATGAAAGAATAGGCACGGTGTTTTATCAGCTATTTTCTTAACTAAGTCTCTATGATCTGGCGAAATTATTTTTTCACGTTTTTTATGTCTGCTATGATAATAGTTTGGAATTTGTGCTGCGTCGTTTATTTCTTTAAGTGTTGTTATCCCGAGTTCAAAATCATAGAATCTTATATGTAGCGGCACTGGCCTTACGTCATGGCTAATAATTTTAACTTTATGTTTTTTTATTGTTTGAATCCAGTCTCCAAGTTCTTGCGCGTTTGGAATAGTTGCTGAGAGGCAGAGCATTCGAACTTTTTTGTGCGAGAATATGATTGACTCTTCCCAGACGTACCCTCTTTCCCGATCGTTTATATAATGTATCTCATCAAACACTACGTATGACACGTCATTTAGCATCGGCTCATTTGTTAGGGCCATGTTTCGGTATACTTCAGTCGTCATGATTAGCACTTGCCCGTCTGGGTTTTTGACAATATCGCCAGTCATTAGTCCTACTTTTTCTTCACCGTATTCTTCTGAGAACTCTTTATATTTTTGGTTTGATAATGCTTTTATTGGGGCTGTATATATTACTTTGATCCCTTTTTTTATGTCTCGTTGAATTATATAGTCTGCAATTATTGTCTTTCCAGACCCTGTAGGCGCAGACACTACTACCGATTGATTCTTCTCAATTGCGTGTATTGCGTCCACTTGGAACGGATCAAGTGTTAATCCTTTGTATTGCATAGTTTAGTGAATTCATCCACTCTTCTTAAATGTATAGTATCAAAATACGTATATATGCTAGGTAAAAAAATAAAAAGATTATTTACTCAACGAATGCTTTCTTAACGTTTTGCTTGAACTCTTCGCACTTGCCTTTACCAGACATTTTATGCTCCCAATAGCTCATAGCCCCATCAACTCCAGCTTTAGCGATTGTATCAAGTTTCTCGCCCATTTGCTCTTCAAACAGTTTTTGCATTTTAGCTTTAACAGCATCAGACCAGGCTTTTTCTGCCAATCCAAACATCATGTCTGTCATCTCACATCCTGTCATTTCACCTTCTTTACAATCACCTTTTTCACTACAACAACTTTGTTCTTCACATTGTCCCATTTTTTAAATCCTCCATTAGATTTTTCCGAAAAGTTTAAATACTTTCCAAAAGACAGTTGCTTACTATAGGTAATATAAAAAGACTCTGTAACTACTTGGTTACGAACTATCCAAATGGAAACAATCAAAGCATGCCCAATCGACACAGCGCTCCGTTATATTGGTAAAAAGTGGAGTATTCAGATTATTAGAGATTTATTTATGGGCAAGAAACGTTTCAAAGATTTCTTAAACTCAAACCCTGGTCTAAGCACTAAGGTATTGTCTACTCGATTAAAAGAATTAGAAAGTCTAGAGATTATAAATAAAGATGTAACTTCAGGTGATACGGTACAAATTTCGTATGTATTAACTTCGAAAGGCAGACGTTTAAACAAAGTATTATATGAATTAATCGTTTTTTCTATGCACGAATGTCCCAAAGAAGTGTTCGGTAAATGTTGTTCTCCAAAAGAGCACCTTACAAAAGCCAAAGAATTGTTTTTGAAATCTTCTAGTCCTAAGCGTTAATAACCTTTAAAGATAAGTAATACAATCAAATAAAATAATGAGCAATACAGCACGACCTCAAAGAATAGAATTAATTAACCCTCTAGACTCTATTTTAAAAGATAAAGATACGACAGGTTATCGAGCTATTGGCGAACAAGACAACCAAGTAGATTGTAAGTACCAAGAAAAAGTTTACATTGAAATGGATGACACTTTAAATGTTCCAGGGAGTAAAGACTTATTATGTCCTGACCAACAATATTCTATTTTGTGCCCACTCGATTCAATATAGAATTCCTTGTTTTACAAAACACATAAAAACCTTCTATCTACCTTCATCACAGGGGCCCATGGTCTAGTGGTATGACGTTTCCTTGACTTGGAAGAGATCGCAGGTTCGATCCCTGCTGGGCCCATTATACATTAAGCCTATCTATTCTTATTTTTTCTTTTATAGATTACAATTCCCAAAATAAGTATTCCTAACACAACCATTGCCCGTACAAACGAACTCATTGGCTTTGATTCAACTGTTTGTTTAATCGTTGTTTCAACGGTTTCGTTTTCAGGCGTTAGAAATCTCATTTTAATTTCATACAGCCCTTTTTCCGGAAATTGATAAGTTACAAATACTGGTCCATCTTCTGCTTTTATCGTACCTACAAATAATATTGAATCTTCTTTACTTATCCTCACCCATACATTATCGACGTAAATTGGATCATCAAGAGTTTTATTGTATAATGCAAACGACATTGAAACTGTCTCTTTTTCTATCACAACTTCTTCAGATACACCGTAATCAACTAGATATTCATTAACAGTTATGTCTTGTCCTGACGCAAGGTGTCCGTATGACGTAGTTATTAAACATAGTCCAACTAAAACAAGGAGTACGAGTCGCATTTCTATCTTACTTTCTCACCCATACATCTCGTATTTGCGGCGTTACTTTCATTGAAATAAATATTTGTCGTACTTCTTTGATTGCTTTAACTGGCACAAGTATTGCATTTTTTCCAATTTTCGCACCATCAACTGATTCTACTAATCCTTTTTGCGTATACTTCTTTTTCCCAATAACGTTAGTATATCCAAACAACGTCCTAAGTAATTTCATTTTTTTATTTTGTTTTACTTTTTTAAGTTTATAACTAAATAGAACATAATGGTCTAGATCATCCGGTGTTTGTTCAAAAGATCCATATAGTTGTATTCCCACATTTAATATATCTTCTTTGAGTCCTTCCCATTCCTCTAGTTTCCCAACAATACATGAGAAGCTATTTTCAACGCCTTGAAGTTTCCATGTTTTTTCGTTTATAGTTTCAAATTGTTTTTTCGTCTTTTCGATCATGTCATCAACCTGTTTTTTCTTCGAATTATCTTTCATTTCAATAAACAAATCAATATCACTCTCATCGTCGTAGGCGCCTGTTGCAACCGATCCAAACAAAATAATTTTTGAAATATAACCATGCTCAGGACTTTGCATAGCTAGCGATAAAAAATCATAAATATATGGTAACAGAGTCATGTTTTTTCCTCCAGTAATTTTTCAATTATCTTTTTAATCGTAAAGAAATTTTCAAGCGATTCTTTCACTAGTGTTTCTGGTTTATTTTTCCCGTAGCAAAGTCTATCACGAAACATTTCTTGCTTTATGAGTAGTGGAATTAATTCGTTTTGTTTTGGAAACGTAGCTTTTATTTTATCCTTGATAAGTCGTTCTGACTTAAACCATCTATGATTCAAACTAAGTCCTTGTGGGACCAAATGGAATTTGCTTAAGAGCAGAGCCATTAAATGTAACGTCGCCTCAGATTCAACAAACCCTAAAACTTTTTGACGTTCTAAGATGGTTTTTTGACGGATTTTTTCATCAATCTCCTCAAGCATTACCCTCAACGCTTCTTTGTGGACTTCTATACTTGGCATAAAAGTATACAAAAGTAAACCTATATAAAGGTTTATGTTATAAATAACCCAATTAGTGTGATAGATAACACTATGTTAGAGGTAACATAATATTCTCAAAATGCACCAGCCGGGATTTGAACCCGGGCCACAACCTTGGGAAGGTCGTATCATACCCCTAGACTACTGGTGCAAAAGTAACATAACAATAAAGTCCATATTTTAAAAAAATTACGCACTCTAAAGACTACTCTAGGGTAATAACAAAACCCAAGCCTTTTTATACCTAAAAATCAGCATATATTTAACATTAAACGGAGGAAAAAACTATGAATTTCAAACAAATTATGGGTTTAAGTGTACTTTTGTTATTAATCCTAAGTCTACCTTTACAAACAGTTTCCGCTAAGAAATTGAGTTCTGCTGAGCATAATCGAATACAATGTGAAGCTACAGCAAGTATGAACCACTATGGCAATCTCAGAGCAGATTTAAAAGCAATTGGCGATCATATGCGAATTGGCTATTACAATACAGTGTTAGACTTCAAATCAGACGGTGTTTTAAACGTATTTGACATGGTCATGCGTGTTAAAATGTATCGTGAAGCTCGAGCAAAAGACGTTCAAAACTGCCACTCTTAAGGCTAAACATCATGTGACATCCTCCTCGGGCTAAAGCCCGAGGCTTCCAACGATAGTCTAGCCAGATAAAGCTACCTATCGAATATAGTTCCTGATTCATTCAGCTCGCTTACCAACTTCTGAGAAGCAGCAGAGGCGACTCTGTCCACAGGCGTATACGTTCGGGCTCGCCCA
>NYZO01000043.1 GCA_002687185.1 archaeon
ATTTTTGGAAGAAAGATTTTAATAGGTGGCATACTGTAAGATATACACACAGAACAGCATTCCCCAACACGACTTGTTTGTGTCCCCCTGTTGTTTGTGTGTTCTCGGTCGTTTTGGCTGAGGACCATCGGTGAGCACAATGCCCTTAGATACCATTATCTCAACAGTTAAGCAAGAAAAACAACGAAAAAAATCGTTATACTATTCCATCCTCGACGGCATGTCTGTCAGTGTGATGGTGGGGTTTGGAGACCGGCTTATTTCAGCGTTTGCGGTTGCCTTGAAAGCAAGCAGTGCAGAGATTGGATTATTGGTGACCCTTCCCCCTTTTTTGGGGTCGCTCAGCCAGTTGTACGGAGCAAAGCTTGTTGACATTTACAAAAACAGGCTGAAAGTGGTGATGCCGTTCGCCTTATTGCATGCCTTGTTCTGGCTTCCGATCGCGGTCATTCCTTTTTTATTTCCAAACAACGCAGTGATCGCGTTGATTGTCCTGTATTCCCTCGCGATGATCGCAACATCCTTACAAATTCCAGCATGGACGAGCATGATGGGGGATATTGTCTGGTTGAAACAGAGAGGAAAGTATTTTGGAAAACGCAACTCGCTTGCAGCAGCCGTCCTTCTTCCCGCGGTAGCCGCGGCCGGGTACTTTCTTACATTGTATCCTCCCGAGCTCGTGTTCATCGGGTTTGCCGTCAGCTTTTTCATCGCGTTCTTGTTCCGATTTGTGTCATACTATTTCATTCGTAACATGAAAGAACCCCTGCAAGTGTTTGCCAAGCAGCCACAACCATCCTTCTTTCAATTCATAAAAAAGATTAGATCAAACAATTATGGCAGCTTTGTCGCGTTTGTGGGGGCGGTGCGATTTGCAAACTTTTTTGCCGGCCCGTTCTTCGCGCCCTACATGCTGCTTGAATTAGGATTTTCCTATTTACAGTTCACCCTCATCTTTGCCGCGGCTATGGCGGCGCAGGTTATTTTCATGACCATCTGGGGCAAGCGTGCAGACCAGTTTGGAAATGTCAAAGTGCTCGCCGTAACCAGCATTCTGGTGTCCACCGTTCCTCTCTGGTGGTTGTTCACGCGCGACTTTTACGTTTTGTTGTTGGTGAATGCTTTTGCGGGCATGGCGTGGGCTGGGTTTAATCTGTCATCGGCAAACTTTTTGTACGATGCCGTGGAAACCCCGAGCCGGGCACGGTATACCGCCTACTACAACATCGTGGTGTCCAGCATGGCTTTGTTAGGGGGGGTTGTGGGCGGCTTGTACCTGACATACATTGCCAGCCCATGGATATTTTCCTCAGTATACCACGTCGTGTTTTTCGCATCCGGGATAGGACGGTTTGTGTTTGCATCCATATTCCTTCCCAGCGTGCGGGAAGTGCGGAAGGTGAAATCCATCACCCGAAGAAAACTGTTCTTCTCCTTGTTTGAATTTTCTCCGAATGAATTTATCGAAGATCAGTCCTTTCAATTAGTGCTTTTAAAGAAAAAGTTCTATCGGCTCGTGGATAAGAACCCGGCCTTTAAAAAGAAAGTTAAAAGGATGAAAGACCTGTAAAAGCAGGGTTAAATAGGGGTATATTCACTAGTATTACATGAAACAATATGGGATAGCCGTTGTGATCGCGCTTGCAATCCTTGCCGGATTAGCCTTTGCCGATACTGACAATGTTCTGTCTGAAACAGTTGCTTCTGATGACTTGTTTTCAATCGAATTGCAGGGAAATACTGCAGGCCATGATACGGAAAAAATGTTTTTTTACACCAACGTGAGACGGGTGCAAAACGGCAGGAGGCCGGTGATGATGGATCCGGAAATGAACTGTAGAGCGCATGCCTGGGCATACATCATGAAAACGAGGGTGGGGTTGTTCCATTCACACGGTGCCGATAACGTTGCAGGCGGCGGCGTCCAGCCAATCTATCCCATGTCCAGTTTTGCGGAAAATATCGCGGTTGGTGCGAGTGCAAAGAGTGCCGTGATGGATATGTGGACAAACAGCAAAGGCCATTTTGCCAATATGATGGTTTCTTCCCACCGAAGCGTGGGGGTAGCAAAGTTTAGCAATTACACGATACAAGTTTTCCGTTCAGGAACCCGGCCAATTCGCCCCACCTGCCTTCAAAGGAATGGGCTTGTTCCTCCTGGTGGGAGCTATCAGCTTGTCCCGCCACACGCAGTCTTCCAGCAATATGGGCGCGGGTTTGCATAACCATTAAATAAGCAGAACGAGCATGATTTGAACGCATGAACCGTTATCTTGTCGCCGCAACCCTATCCGTACTAGCACTGGTTTTTTTATCACACATCCATGCAGAAACGGGCGTGGGAGAAACGCTTCTGTTACAAGGCGCGGGCGGGAATACCGTGCAAGAATGCATTTCCCTTTCCTCCCAGTTTGGCGGGGGAAACATACAACACCGGTGTGCGATGTTGGATGAGTTAAACCAGTTTCGCGTGCGACATGGCGTCAGGCCATTACGGGTGCACCCTTTTTTGATGAAATCAGCGCAGTGGTGGAGTGGGGTGCAAGCATTTCATGGAGAGGGCGGGCATCCAGAAGCGGTTAATCAGCGATACCTGAAAAACTATCGCGATCCGGTAAAGAGACAAAAAGCGTTTTGCAGTAACAACCAAAACACGGGAGCAACGCCCACAAGTCTGGGCATCAATTCTGCTGCACGGCAAGAAATATATGCGTGGGAACAGTCCTCTGGCCACAACGAAAACCAGTTAAATCCTGGCTGGCAGTACTTTGGAAGTGGGCTGGCACAAGGCCCTTGTTCGCCTGAACTGAAACGAGCAAACAATTCTCCGAACGCACAATGCTATTACTCAACCGTTGACTTTGGCGGGTGACGAAGTAACCTATAGGCTTTTATTGCTTGAATGACGCATGCTGTTGTATGCCTGCCGTGTCCAGTGCCGTGCGTGCGCTTATCGTGGATAATGACACCTTTTTAGTGATCAAAAAAGAAATCAACGGAAAAGAACTCTGGGATTTGCCCGGAGGACGAATAGAATATGGCGAAAGCATTGCCGATGCCGTGAAACGAGAGGTGAAAGAAGAGGTATCTCTTGACGTCACGGTGGACAAACCGCTTGGAAGCTGGTGGTTTTTTCGGTTAGATAACCGTGATCAGATGACGTGTGCCACGTATGTCTGCATTCCTTCTCATACAAACGTTGATTTAAACAACAATCCGCACGACGAAAACATCGTGGATTTTAAATGGCTGTCCAAGGACGAATTCTTATCCGATCAGTACACGGCAGACCATGAAAGTTTAAAGCAGCTGATCAAAGAACGCTTGTAATGCGGGTGGCATTAAAAAACGTTTTTTCTCTTATTCAGTATATGATTTTGTCCGGAAAACAGATCCAAGCGCACCTGGGGGAAGATATCATCATCTCCCCGTTCAACGAAAAACAATTAAACCCCAACTCGTACAATCTCAGGTTACACAACGAGCTCATGGTGTACGATGCACCCATTTTAGATATGAAAAAGAAAAATCCCACAAAAACGATTGTTATTCCTGAGGAAGGGCTGGTGTTAGAGCCCGGAAAACTATACTTGGGAAGGAGTTTAGAACACACGGAAACAAAAAAGCACGTTCCGCTTTTAGAAGGAAGATCGAGCATTGGAAGATTGGGATTATTCGTGCACGCGGCCGGGTTTGGAGATGTTGGTTTCACGGGATACTGGACCTTACACCTGTCCTGCACCCAGCCGGTTAGGGTATACCCCAGAATAGAAATTTGTCAAATATTCTATCACACGCTCGAAGGAGATTTTACCGTGTATTCGGGCTCATACCAAAACAATACGGGGATTACGCCCAGTCAGCTGTATAAAGAGCTGGAAAGCGATTAATCAAAAGTATTTTTTTCTAATTATAGCGTATATCTGTTGTACTGATTTACTGTCCACATCAATGATATCGCCCTTACTTGAAGATAAGGCATCATACGTTTCTCGAATAACCTGTTCATCGTAGCCTTTTCTCTTTCGCTGTGCATTATTTTGTATGCATTGTTTGAGGGGCGCGTGTAATACTATTCTAACTACTGCATACTTATTTTTCTTAAGTAACGGCGCGAGTTTTTTCACATATTCCTCAGGAATTGCTTCTATTACTATATTGAACCCATTTTTGATTAGTTCTTTTGCATAAACATAGCTGATGTATTCGCCTATTTTTGTTCGCTGTTTCGATCGTTGATGAGAAAACAGCCATTTGAATTCGTCAGCGTCACAGTGTTTATAATCGTGATTTTTACAAATCAAGGAGGACACCGAACTTTTTCCAATGCCTGAAGGTCCTGTAATGATAATTGCCCGTTTCATACTACTTCAAATCCCAAAAATTGTATTGCTTCACGCAAACAACAACTTCAAATAAAACAGGGGGCCGGCTAAATTCTTTTTTGCTTCCTCGCTCCCCAGCATGCTGGAAATGGTTTCTCTTACTTGCGGACTTTTTTGTGCTTTGCTTACAACGAGATTCAAAACCGTTTTGATCCGGCCAATCTTTTGTAGTTTGTAGCTGGTATCCAGTTCAGGCCCGATCGCATCCCACAATTCTTTCTCATACTCAACAAGCAAGTCTGCGTGGAAAAAGTTTTCTGACAACGCGCGGTTAATGTATTTTGCCGCGGTCTTTCCGGCAAGCATTGCATTCCCAACACCCTCCCCCGAAAAAGGGTCAATAAGCGAAGCGGCATCGCCGATCAATACCCACCCGTTTCCGTGGGCTTTTCGGTGATCGCTTCCAAAGGGAAGGTTCCATGCTTTGATGGCATCCATGGGTTCTGCGTTTTTAAATCGGTCTTTCAACATAGGGTTTGTTTTGATTGCTTCGTTCATTGCATCCACGAGATTAACCCGGTGCTTTTTGATTTCTTCAGTAACCATTCCCACACCGACATTTGCATATCCTTTTTCTAACGGAAAAATCCAAAAATAACCAGGAAGGAGGCTGTCGATAAAGTGAATTTCGATGTTGTTGTTCATTCCCGAAATGCCTTTCCAATACTGGCGGAGTGCAGCACAGTGGTGTTTGGGATCAAAGTTGGGGTTGCCAACCTTTCGTGAAACAACGCTTGTCGCTCCATCAGCACCCACAACTACTTTTGCTCTGAACTCTTTCTCTTCTTTGGTTTTCAAATCCTTTCCTGTAACGCCCACACAATACGTGTTTCCGTTTTGCTCTTCCCACAACAAGTCTGTTACTTGAAAGTTTTGCATGAGGGTGTGTGCTCCCTGCTTTCCTTTTTGAAATACAAGATTATCATAATCCATTCTTCGGCATACATACCCTGTCCCTCTACTCTGCCCTTTTGCTGTTTTGAAAGGGATTTGTGCGATGGATCCATTGGGAGACGAGAAGGTAACCCCGTGGATTTCGGCGTGGGGCTTTTTTTCAATCTCTTTGTTCAAATCCATCTCGTTCAAAATGGCTGCGCTTTTTCCAGAAATGGCATCGCCACAGATCTTGTCGCGCGGAAACTCTGCTTTTTCAAGCAGTAATACTTTTCGGTTGTGCTGGGTTCCCAAAAACCAGGTGCAGGTGCTTCCGCCTACTCCTCCGCCCACAACAATAACATCAAATTCTTCCATGAAGGTTCACCGCTGTCGTTCAGTAAAAAAACTAAGAAACGGAAAGCATTTAAAAGCAATTGAACGGTGCTCAAAACAGCCCGTTTTAGGGGTATATTGAGGAAAACCCAAACCACTGACGGTGTGCAGGAAAACCTGCCATTTAAAACCCAATAATTCTGCCTCGAAATAGTTGGTTTTCAAACATTAATCAGGAAACTGAAAAAAATTCTATTAATATTCGCTTTTTTCCGTGTGCAATTTGTTCGGATTTTACTATTCTGTATTCTCGTGACAAAGCTTTTTAAAGCAGGAAACCGTTTCTTGAAAGTAATGAAAAAAAAACAGGGAAAAACGCGGATACTGGTTGTATGGGATTGAAAGTTATTAGGCGAACGGGTGAATTGATTGATTTCGACCGAAACAGGGTGCGAAACGCGATTTCAAACGCTGTCAAAGCAACGAAAGACGAATTATCTCAAGAAAAGATTGATCAGCTGGTGTCTGACATTGCAGACGAAGCCGAAGCACGTTTCACTGACTTTTCTCCGAACGTAGAAAACATCCAGGATTTGGTTGAAAAAGCAGAGG
>NYZO01000044.1 GCA_002687185.1 archaeon
ATCATAAACAAAAAGACAAAAGAACCTATAGGCGATAGAGAGCTAGACAATATCACCAATAGCATTAACAATTCTTTTTGTGATTACTCATTTAGTGATGTTATATATCAAACAATCTCGCATGTGATATTGGACAGCTCATATTGGTATGTATCGGGAGATGAAGATCTTAATATACCTAGTCAAATACGTGTCTTAAACCCAGCAACGGTTTCGATCTATGCGGACGAGTTGGGCCGAGAACAAAAAATCGATCCTAAAAAAACAGCTAATGCATACAAGGTTTCTAGGTATACGGCCAAGTTTGGCAACGCTTCAATTGAACTCGAAAAAGAAAGGGTCATTCACATAAAGAAGCCATCAGTTCATAACACCTTATCTGGAATGGGGGTTATACAACGTAATCAGGCCCTATTTGATTATGTGGGTATGTATGACGTTATAGTAGAGAAGTTTCAAAGGAGTGGGACACTTAAAAATCTATTATTCCAACCAGAGCTATCTACAAGATCACCGGAAACAATAAAAGAAGTTCTGGCCGCCTTCAAAGAAAATATACAGGGTCAATCGAACTTTTTCGAGTCTTACGCGTTACCTGAAGGAAAAATAACACAGCTCGAAAATAGCCTTGATTCTCTACGATTTGACGACCACTATAGACAAAGCCGTGAGTTTATTATGTCCTGTTTCAGGATACCAGCGTTATACTATGATTCGGCACAAGCCAAATTTGATTCGTCACGAGAACAAAAAAACATATTCTATCAATCGACAATCAGGGACGCAGTATCACTATTCCAGGGGGCTTTTAATATATATTTATCGCGGTGGTTTTCAGATCAATTTGAATTTAAATTTATTGTCCCTGAAATTAAAGACCCAATCGAACTACGGGAAAACCTTAGGTTATTATATTCGTCTGGTGCCCTAACAGCTAACGAGATGCGGACAGCCCTTGGATTTGAGCCAGATGACAATAATGTCATGGGCGATAGCTATTTTCTGCCATTCAATCTAGTGCCGTCAGACGAGCCTAATACACAGCCCGCTATAGAAGATACAGAGACAGAAGAGACAGAGACAGAAAAATCTATCTGTAGCCACACTAAAATGACTAGGTTACATGCGCGTTTTTTAAGGACGGCTCAGCGTACAATGAGAAACCCAAAAAATATTTCAAAATTTGAAAATTCAATTGAAAAATACTATGGCGAGTTGAAGGGTCGTATTCTAGGGGCGCTTTCAAAGAAATCTGTTAAGGACATAGGCGACGTTTTAGACTTTGATTTTGAAAAAGAAAAGAAAATTGCATCTAAAGAGGCTAAGAATGTAATGACCAGCGTTATGACTCTATCTCTAAAAGATTTAGGATCGTTTATTGATCTAGATTTTGACGATCAAAACCCAAACAAATTTCCAGGCTTCACATTAACACTGGACAAGCTAGGTAAATCCTACGCCGATTTGACTCTAGATACCCGAAGAAATGAGCTTAAATCTTTGGTGGAGCGTGCATCAGAAGAAGGGATGTCAACGTCCAGGTTATCGGATGAGATAGAGGACTTATTCAACTACGACAAAACACAGGCATGGAAGGCGAGCCGTATAGCTAGGACAGAGATTAGCAACGCCTATCAACGTGCGTCACAAATAGGATATAAAGAGCTTGGTATTAAGTATGAAATGGTGGTTGGATGCCAGGAGCCAGACTTATCTAAATGGGATTGTGCTACTAACGGCGAGTCAGGGATTAGACCTGTTGGTAGTGATTGGAATTTTAAGCCTAACCACACAGGCACTATTGTACCAGTAATAGAGGAGTGATCAAATGATAGATAAATTAGAAAAAATGACTAAGGAATGGGCGAAAGTTAATAATATTGAGAACTATAAATCGTTTAATTATATTAATAATATTAAAACAACGGAAATTAAAACAACGGAAGAAAAAACAGATGATCAAGACTATATTAAAGTCGAGGCTTACGCGCTAACTTGGGGCAGTAAGACAAATCTTGATCGTGGGGGAGACTACATATCACAAGATGCATTTGATGAGGATTTGAAGGATAGGGGACAGATGCCGATGCTATTTAACCACGATAATAACACAAAGTCGCTTGGCGGTTATTGGGATAAGTTCGAGAAGGACGATGTGGGTATTAAATTTTCAGGTAAGCTATATAACACAGTGGCGACAAAACACGAGTTTGATATGGTCAAGAATGGGAGCCTAAACACATTATCAATTGGTGGCGCATGGGAATACGAATATGAAAAAGATGGAAACAAAATTATAAAGGGCTCGCTATTTGAAGCATCGCTTGTGCCAATACCAATGAACCCAGATGCGCAAGTAGTTTCTTTGTCTGAGCCTAAGTCCATGAACGACCGAGAGGTCAAGCACAGCGACTTAAATGAGTTAATTTTAGATAGCGCAAAAGATGAGGACAAAACGAATGAAGTAGATGACTCTGACGTAGAGGAATCGAACCAAAAGTTAATAACCGTAGAATCTCTAGCACGCAATCTACTTAAAAGAAGAATGATAGGAGATTAAAAATGCATGATCTAGTAGAAAAACTTATAGGGGCTGGCCTAACAGGCAAAGAACTCTATAAGTCAGTTTTTAAAGTCCATCCAGATGCAGACGGGGACGAAATCCTTGAATGCGAAAAGAACATCATGGAGGCATTAAGTAAATCTGAGGAAACGGCCGAGGTATCAACTAAGGACGCTACCGAAGATGTAGAAGAAGAAGCGACGGAAGAAGCGACCGAGGAAGAAACAGAGGAAGCTACAGAAGAAGCGACAGAAGAACAAGAAGAAGAATCTGAGGAGGAAAAAGGAATGAGTACAGAAGACATTAAAGAAATCGTTAGGAAGGAAATCAAATCACAAAAAGACCCATTAACAGCCGTTAAAGTTGTTAATGATCTTTCTTGGAAGTCTAACGTTAAGGACATGCTAAAAGCACATACTAGCAAGGACTTTGAAAAAGCCAGAGATATATCAAACACTTTTGAGAAAGCATTAAGTGGTTCAGCTACAACTGGTTCGTATGCGGTTCCAGAAGAATTTAGCGACGCTGTTTTTTCAACACCGCAAAGAGAATCAGCAATTTACGCAGGTGCTACTAAACTGACGTTAAGTTCAGATAAAATTAATTTATTATCTAGTACTGATCTTGCTTTTACATACAAAGCGCAAAACGCTACACTAGACCTAGCAGACCCCACCTTGGCACAGCCATCACTCGAACTTAAAAAAGGCGGCGCAATATGTGTGGTTTCTAATGAGCTACTTGACGACTCATTTGTAGATGTATCAACGCTATTAACTGATGCATTTGGACGTGGGCTTAGTTCATTTATCAAAAATGGCTTGGCTGTTAGCGACGGTAGCAGTGGTAGTGTAACATCAATTTCGAGCACATCAGGAATCGGCTCTGTACAGCAAGCAACTGCGGCAGCGCTAGCTTATGATGACCTTTGGTCTCTAGTAAGTTCTATTGATGAGGGTTTTTTGGATGGTGCTGTTTTCACAATGAACAAAGAAGTTTTTTATAATATTATTATGGGCTTGAAAGACACTACGGGTCAGCCAGTATTCAAGCAAGGACTAGACGGTTCTTTTGGCACCCTATTAGGGTTCCCAGTGGATATTAACAATGAAATTCTTAACAACATTACAGTGGGTACTGGTGAGAACGCGATCACTAATACATCTGAAATATTGTTTGGTAACCCATCTCAGGTAGTGATAGGACAAAAAGCGGGCGGACTGCGGATAGAGTCTAGTTCTGACGCTGGATTTGCTAGTGATAGCACCCACTTCAGAGGTGTTGTACGTTGGGATATGGCATTACCGATAGTAGGAAGTTATGCAAAATTAATCGCTGTTAAGTAGGGATTAGATAGGTGAGCCCCCGCCTTAAAGGGGGCAACATAAAGAAAAGAAAGGAAAACAAGATGAAATTTTTAGAACAGTTTGTGGTAGGATCAAAAACAATAACGAGTCAAAGAGAATTAGACGCTATTTTTATTTCGGATAGTGATATGAAGTTATATATAAAGAACGGTTTCATTGCTATAGAAGAACAAGCAACGGCCAAAAAAACTAAAAAACAAACTAAAAAAGATACTGAGGAATAAAATATGGCAATTTCCTATATTGGAGTTAGTTATTATAAAACACAAAACAAAATAACAACGTCGGGCGACGACACACGTATTACAAACGTAATTAAACAGGCGTCTAGAATGATTGATTCTTTAGTAGGATATTCATTCTCAGAGTCAGTATTTACCAGTGAATTAGTAGATAGGTATGGTTTATCTGTCTCTGGTTTTCGTGCGAGACATAACGAGATTATAGGACCACCTATTAATAATTTAACTATTTCTTCAGTTGTAGAGGATGGTACAACGCTAACAGAGGGTGAGGACTATGCCATTTATGGGAATACCATAACTAAAATAGGCGGTGTCTGGACGTACAATTTTAAATCTTCAGTAGAGGACAGGGGCGTTAAATTAACGGGAACGATAGGTTATGAAGCTGAAAACGATGTGCCTTATGATCTGAGGGCCGTTACGTTAGAAATAGCAACTAAAATGGGTAGAATTGATAATTTAAAAGCGCAGTCCGACTTGTCTTTTGATGATCTAACGGAATCGGGATTATCGGATCAGTCTCAAAAGTGGCTGGAATCTAATAAACGAATAATAGGGGCTTATTAATGGCGTCAGTTGTTATCGAAGGTAAATTGTTAAAGAAATTAGAATCCATGGCTAAACGCAACCCTAAACGGATTGAGATGGCTCTAAACATGTCTACAGCGTTCGGTCTTAAGTATGCTAAATCACCAGGTACAGGATTCCCAACAAGGCGCGGGATAGCGAGGCAAAGCATACGCTCAAAAAAGAGATCACAATTTGAAAATGAAATAAAAACGGATCATTCTACATTATACTATGCTGAATATGGTAGCGATGCGGCAACTATAAGACCACGATCAGACCGTAGGGACAACAGGTCCTTTTTAATGTTCACAACAGACTATAACAAAACAACGAAGGACGGAGAGATTAGGGCACCTGTAAAGCGTACGTTTTTTAATCGTCTCAAGAAGGCCAGGGGGGGGAATAAGGCGCAGGCAATGCGGGCAAGGTTCCAGATCATGCAATCTATGCAAGTATTTCTTGCCAAGGTGGTTAATAAACCAAAGATGGAGGGGAAACACTATTTTAGAGATACGTTACGCCCAATTTTAAGGCGAGATTTAAGAAAGAGATTGATCAAAACATTAAGGGGGGCTTTCTAATGGGTGTCTATCAGAGTGTTTATACGTCAATTAGGGAGCGTGCACAGAGAGCTAACACAACGGTAGGGACAGATAATTATTTTTTTGGACCTATATACCAAGTGGCTGGCGACGAATCGTTTCCACAAGTCAATATAACGATTGATTTTAACGAGGCGGACGCCGTTAAATCTAGCTCAGAAGTAAAAACGTTAAATTGTAATGGCGTGGCTAAAATAGTTAGTAGGAAAGGTGATTATGATGAGACAAATAATGCAGACGGTGCGACCGTTGATCTTATAAGTATTAGTGAGGAATTATGTGATAAACTCAGTCTTGATAATAGCGACAGTAATATTATATCAAATCTTCAGATTACTAGCGTCAGCTCACCAGATCTACTCGACGATTTATATATTATTACTATCAATTTTACTTTTTTATGTGTTCAAGCGTACGGCTTGAGTAATAGGCAATTGAACTAGGAAGGGGGTGACTTTATTTGAAAATTCGATTATTTAAAATGAAACGAGCGGGTCACCCGGACCCAGCAAATACGTGGTACGTTGACAGAAACGAGGAAATCGATGTTGATGACGAAATCGCAAAGCTTGCAATTGAGTCTGGGTTATTTGAAGAAATTAAATCTAAAAAAACGAAAGAAAAAAAGGAGAAATAAATGGCAATAGCAACAAGTGCAAACGCACAAATAGTAATCAAAGAAC
>NYZO01000045.1 GCA_002687185.1 archaeon
AGATGAAACATCTTAAAGATACATACGACGTAAAGGACATAGGCTTTTGGGACGATATCTTCGGTTTATCAAAAAAGTGGCTTCGCGAATTTTGTACGAAACTTATTGATGCTGATCTTAACATAGTCTGGAGTTGTCTTATCCGTGTCGATTTGGTTGACCGTGAGATCTTGCATCTTATGAAAAAGGCTGGTTGTTGGATGATCTTTTACGGATGCGAGAGTTTAGATAATGAGATTCTCCAAGCCTTAGATAAGAAGACTACGGCAGAGATGAATCTTCAAGCAATAAGGTTAACAAAAGAGGCTGGCATCGAGGTTCGGGCCAATATGATCGTCGGTTGCCCTACTGAAACGCCTGAAAAAGTAAAGAAGGTGGTAAAGCTTTTCTGCAAGGAGGATCCAGATTATATTAAGTTTGACGTAATGACTCCGTACCCTAGCACAAGGATTTACGATCAAATTAAAGAGGGTAAATGGGGCAGGATGGTAGAGAGTGACCGGGAAAGGTTTACTAATTCTACTGCAATTTTCGTTCCGTTTGGTTACAAGGACGCACGCGAAGTTGAAAAGATGAGACGGTACGCGTTCACTAGGTTTTATTTCAGGCCAGGATATCTTATTAAAAAAGTATTTTCTATACGGTCCATGAACGATGTTAGACGATACTACGATGGTTTTGGCACCATTAAGAATCTCGCGCTTGAGTTAGTTAAATTAAATTTCAGTCGACCTCAAACTGCATTAAAAACTGCAAAGGCTTAGACAAGTGTTATTAAGTAATTCTTATAGTTTTTTTGTACAGTTATTACTTTATAAATCTCCGAATAAACCCAATTTTCCTACCTATTCTTCCTTCAAAGATCTCTATCACTGTTAGATCATCTTTGTCTAATGTTCTTGTTATCAATAAAGAGATAGTATAAATCACTAAAAATACTAATGAAGCGGCTATTAACCGATAAAGATTATCCACTATAAATTGACTGATTATTATTCTCATTATTAGAAACACGATTATAGCCGATATTAAGATCTTCAAATTATTAAATTTAAACGGGTTCATTTTGGTCATATGATACACTTCTATTGTTTGGAGTATCGAGATTATTACAATGGCAGTTCCAGTAGCAATAGCTGCTCCTATTATTCCATAGCTTCTGATTAGAAAGTAATTTAGTACAATATTAAATACAGCAGCGATAGCCGAGTTTAAAAATATTAATTTAGTCTTTTTAAGCACCATAAGTATTCGTGTTGCACCGCTCGTTAGATAAGATAAAAAGTAACATGTTGCAAGTAGGATCAGAACCGGCGCACCGACCGCGTATTCTTTCCCGAAAAATATGTTTAGGATCTGTTCTGAGAATATGAACACAAGTGTTAGAAAAACCGCATTTATCATTAAGATCCATTTAGTAACGGACTTGTATACTAATTTGAGTTCATCTTTGTTACCTTTAGAGTATAATTCAGTCATCACCGGCAACACTAGTACCATTAAAGCATACGGCACCAAATACATTAGGTTCGCTGTTGGCGACGCTGCATTATAAATTCCAACTAACGACGCATTCAAAAAATACCCTAACATGAACGTATCGGTCCAAAGAAGTATCAGTCCAATTATCCCATAAAACAATAATGGCCATGAATAACTGAACAATTCTTTATTGAATGTTGTTTTTTCTTTTTTCACAAATGAAAATACTTTTCTGTTTAAGAAATAAAACGATAGAATTAGTGTCCCAAATGACGCTATTACATACGCAGCCACTGCTCCTAACACTCCGAACGCGAATACAAACAAGAAAAGGAATGTAAGTGTAATTTTAACTACCCCTTCAATTATATGTTTGATATAAACTTCATATTCTACTCTTTGAAACGCTTTAAACGTGCTTAGAAATATCTCACTTACTGCGCTTAGCGGTATCGCAAAAGCTATTATTTTTAAGATCATACTTAAATCTTGGTTATTGAAGAATGTTATAGCAACCCAGTCTGAAAATTTAAACAATAAAAAGGCAAGTATTAGGCTTATTGGTATCGTTATTTTAAGTGCTGTATTAATGACTTGTCTAATTTTTTTATTATCGTTTATTCCTTTGTAATATGCAACATATCTCACTACTCCGTTCCCTAACCCAAATAACGCTACAACGTTTAATATCCCAAAAACTGCCAACCCTAGTGAAAATAGGCCGTATTGTTCAGCACCAATCCTTGCAACAACTATTCTGTAGAGGTATGTTAAAAGTTTGCTTATGAATAGCCCTACCATGACCAGTCCAGCTCCTTTAGCTATGGTCTGCAAAGACTTATGTTCTTCCATACAGGCTTGTTTTTGTGCATGGTATAAAATCTTTTCTAAAAGTCTAAGTTTGGTTGTCAAATTGGGTGTCTAGTATTATTTATCTTGATAATTTGTTTAATAAGTGATAGCCTCTTTCATCCATAATTATTTTAAATAAACTTAGAGCTTCAAATAGTAATGGAGATCTTAATCATTAAAACAGGTGCCATGGGCGACGTCGTACGAACTACAGCAATCTTATCATCTATCAAAGAAAAATATCCTGACAGTAAAATACATTGGTTAGTAAAGCTTGGCTCAGAGCCATTACTTACAAACACTCCGCTAGTTGACTATATTTACACTAGCAAAGAATCTCTTCCCTCTCCTCAATTCGATTGGGTCATAAACTTAGAGGAAGATATGGAATGGGCAGAACTTACAACAACATTAAAACCTAAAAAAATAAGTGGCAATTATTTGCAAAACGGCCAAATCGTCCCTACTTCGTCAGCAAAATCCTGGTTTGATATGAGTTTGCTCGGCAAAAAACCAGAAAACGACATCTTAAAAGAACAAAACAAAAAAACACACACAGAGATTTTATTAGATATCATAGAACTCCCGACAACAAGAGCTCCTACCGAACCATTATATTTTTTAGACCACGCCCAAAAAGAAGTTGCAAACACATTCAGACGCCGTTATAATATTCAAGATCACGAATTGGTCATCGGTATAAACGCGGCCGCAGGTACAAAATGGCCCTCAAAGAATTTAAACATTCAAAAGACGGTTGAGTTAATCCATAAGGTACATGACACGTTTAAACCTAAAATTATTTTGTTTGGTGGACAAGCAGAACATGCCCGGAACGAAGAAATTATCGCTAAGTCGAACGTCCCTATTATTTACGCCGGTTGTGGAAACAATCTCAAAGAATTCCCTGCCATGATTAGTGTATGCAACTTATTTATTACTACGGACACGTTAGGTTTACATTTAGCTTTGGCATTGAAAAGAAAAACAATTGTATTAATGGGTCCAACATCTAACTCTGAGATAGACACTTATGATTTGGGCCCGAAAATTATCGCCGATTCGGATTGTTTATGTTGTTATAATCCAAGTTGTAAAAGCATGGATTCAATTAACATTGAGTCAGTCATCCAATCTACTAAACAGCTCTTAGATCAAAAAGTGTCCATTATTATTACCTCTTTCAACGAACCTACTGTGAATTTAGCGATTGACGCTATAGTTAATCAAGAGATCCCTCACCATCATGAGATCATTGTTGCCGACCCTAACCCTCAAACAGAGGTTTTAGTAAATCAATACAAACAGAAATATCCTTCTATTCGCTATTTTAAGGATCCAGGGGAAGGTAAATCATTAGCATTAAATTTATTATTCAAAGAGCTCAAAGGAAAGACTGATCTATTAATTTTAACTGACGGTGATGTGACATTGGGCCCTAACAGCATCAAAGAGATAGTCAACGCATTCAACGATCCTAAAGTTGGTTGTGTGAGCGGTCGTGTTATGTCGGCAAACACTAGGAACAACATGCTCGGTTTTTGGAGTCATTTATTAGTAGACGCAGGTGCACACAGCGTACGAAAAGATCTTAACCAGTCACAGAACTTTTTAGAATGTAGCGGTTATTTATTCGCCTTTCGGAACATTATTTCTGAAATACCTTTAGATGTCGCAGAAGACACAATTATCCCTTATTATTTCCACGATCGTGGATATAAGGTTGGTTATGCCGAGAAGGCAGAAGTATTTGTTAAAAACCCTACTACTTTCAAGGATTGGTTAAAACAGAGAAAACGGACTGCCAAAGCTCATGAGACTATCCACAAATACGTGGACACAAGTCGTACACCAAGAGTCAAAACATTCTCAAACGAGGTACGTTACGGTCTAAGCCGAGCATTAGCCTACCCACAGAACGCTAGAGAATATGTTTGGACAATTAACTTATTTTTTGCGCGATTGTATATGTGGGGCGAGGTATTCTTTGACACACGTTTGCGTTCAAAACAGTACAAAGATAACTGGGACCGTGTTGAAACAGCACGCTAAATTAATTGATTAACATTAAAATTCTCAAATTAATAAAGTATTAAAACGTCTAAAAAGCTGTTTATTTCTTATGGATAAAAGGCATATTATTTACTTTTTCATAGTCTATGTTTTGCTTTTGAGTCTATTTTCAATTTATAGCCCTCGTACAGGCATCCATGATACTGGCGAGTATGTAACTATTGCGAAAGCTATAAGCGGCATCAATAACGCCTCTTTATTCTCAGCACACTCTATTGTCTACCCTGTATTTTTATCTTTTTTCATCAACTTATCTCAAGGTATGCTAATTCTAAAGCTTACTAGTATATTTTGGATTTTTGCAACATCTTTAGTTTTATATCGGTATACAAAATTCGGTAAGAAAGCGTTCCTACTTTTTGCGTTATCGCCTATAGTTTGGTATATTAGTATCGAGGTGTCACCTATCCTTCCTGTTACGTTCTTATTCCTTTTAAGTTACTTAAATCTCAAATGGTGGGACGAGCATCGGAAGTTAAAAAACCTTGTTCTAAGCGGAATTTTAATGGGCTTTAGTGTCGCCTTGTGGGGTGGTTCATTATTTTTGCTTGGCATTTTGGGTTTAGTTTACTTGTTAAATCGGAAGGTCTCAACAGCGTTGATTTTTTTAGTGGCTGCTGCAGTCGGATTTTCACCTAGGTTAATTATTGACCATGTAATGTTTGGATTTTTTTTACAAACGACTTTAAGATATTTCGGTGCAAACGTAACCACTCTCATAGGACTCGGTTCAAGTAAAGTTCCGGGTATTACTCTAGATTTATTATTGAAAGTTTTTCTTTGGATAGCTCCTGGGTTGATTTTGATTTTTATTAAACGGAGAAAAGAGTTAAGGAAAGAGTTTTGGGTAATTCTTTTGTTTTTGCTTTTCTTTTTCTTCAGGTCTGGCCAGGGTCGCGGGATTAAATATTTTATAATCATTGCTCCTCTTGTTTGTTTATATCTTGCACAGGTGTTAACGAAAAAACAATTAATTATTTCGTCTGTTCTAGCTGTTGCGGTCGTACTTTTTTGGGTGGCTCCGTATCACTTTGCAGATTATGAAGAGGCTTATTATCAGGAGGATTTGATTAGTATTCGTGACGAGTTGGGTTATGATACTATCATTGCCGGTCCGAGTAAGGTATTATCTTATTCATTGTATCTTTGGTCGGACACTCCTAGAATTATCTGGTACGAAGATTTCAAGTTATCAAAAGGCGTGGATCAAAAGTATAGTGAATATGTTTTCGCCCAAGGTCAGACTAAACTTCCGTTAAGAAAACGAATGTATTTAGAGATCAGCCTTTTAGGCGATGAAAACAACTTTGATAATTTACCTATCGTTGCTCCACGTGATATGGATTTCAACGAAGACGGTTACGTTCTAGAAAAATGTTTTAGAGTATTGTGTGTTTACTCTCCTGTGTCTGAAGTAGTGTTTAACGCTTAAAAACTTGAACCAATTAAACGAATTAATCTCATCAATTCGTCGTTCGTTTTCGTCAATCATAAAAGACTATGAGACGTCTTCTATAATACAGGAACATAAGTACGATAATATGGTCGATTTGATAGAATAATTAGTTAGAAATAATTTGACTCCATCTGTATCATCGATCTGATACGTCTTTCTATAACAACAATCTATTTAAAGAGTTTTTTAATAATTAAATTTAATGAAAGAAAAAGAGATCTTTGTTGAAGATTTCCCCGGGACAACAGACAAAAGAGAGCTATCGGATTTTTTAAATCGTGTCGATCTAATCCAAATTTTCCCTGTAACTATGAGTGCAATCGTATACCGTGGAAATGCTATGAATGCTTTTGATGTTCAGAAGGCCTTAACTGAACCAGTTGGAAGCTCCCGTAATGATGCTAAGGATTATGTCGCTGTTAATTATACTTACACTAGGGTAATTTATACCAAACGCTCATCGGGCAAGTGATCATCTTTATCAATAGATCAAAACACTCAAAGTTAAATCACAATTTTGACGGGTCAAAGAAACACTAGACTAGATTCCAAAGTAACTTATCTCCATTCTTAACAGGGCGTGGATGGAACTCTTTAAATTCAATATCTACTTTGCCAAAAAAGTCTTCCCAATAGTGTTTTCCAAGCGCCCTAAAATTCCCCCATATTCGGCCATCAAAATACAATTCTAATCCTAAAATGGAGTCTGGCATTCCTATAATTTCTTTTGGACAATACACTTCCTCTACATCTTCTTGTACGAGGTAATCTCGAGCAGATTCACACGCACCCATATCAAGGCATACAACTTTTCCTTTGGGATTGTACGCAATTTCGAGATTTTGGTTTTTAACTTGATAGATCATCAAAGCAGGTCCTGGGTCTACGTCGATAGCATCGTATTCTAATACGACAAACTTACCTTCAAGGTCTATTTCCATAATCCGAAAAGGTAATATGTAAATTATAAGTTTTTCTGTGACACATTTTAGGGTTTTATGGTCTCTTTATCATTAAATTAGGTTAGAAAACATTTTGACTTCGTATTCGAATTCTATTTTTTCTAAGAAAGATTGGGCGGAATCATCAATCAGATCACTCAAAAATCGTGTGATGTAGGTGTAGAGTTTTTAATAAATTCATAACCTTTAATATAGTCTGAGAAGTAGGATTTATCGATGCCAGTTCAATATCTGTCACGTGCACCAGGGATGGGAAGGCCATCTTATCATTTAAGAGCTATCCTGGAGTTAGATGAATGGCGACATCAATATATACCTAAGGTTCAGGGCAGAGAAACTCAAGTTGTGGATAAAAAAAGAGACTTGAAACCTTTCCCGGTAATTTCAGAATTACATTTAGAAACAAATTTGGAAAACAAGACTACTCCAATAATCGATCTTGAAGAAAAACATGATAAATATCTTGAAGTTGCATATCGAATCGCAAAAGCAAATGGTATACCAATATTAGAACTTGCTATAACATTCAATTCACTTCACGAACCTCGGGTTAGTGCATTGTTCTTTCAGAGAAAAACATCGTTAATTGGAAGGCTGTTTTAGTGAAAAAATTGATTTTATCTGTTAGATCTAAATGATTGTATTTCCTTCCAATTTTGACGGATTTTCTTAGCTAAGTAATATCTTGAATTGATATATTTTTGTCCAATTAATCCTGGATTTCTATTGAAACCTATCGACGACTTTGAAATCGCTAAGTGCGGGTTATAATTGTCTCTATAATATTTTTTTACGATCTCATCAAACGTACGATCACTATAATTTTGTACAGTAGAAACTACGTTATTATGTAATCCTAAAAGTCTATCTGGACGAGATAATGTTAAAACAAGTTGATCTTCATCAAAGTTCTCATAACCAAGAGTTTGTATCTCAAACGGATAGAATTCAATATTAGATAAATCAGAAACTAAACGTTGTTCGTGTTTGGGTTCCATATCAAAAAAACAAAGTGTCGAATGCAACCCTGATTTTGGCAAAACAATATTGTCTCGTCTTAAAATTAAATCTGAAATCTCCTTATTCGGTTTAAAATACGCAAGATACTTCATAATTAATGTGTTCAATAGTGATATAATAAATATTTGGATGTAGTTTTTTATCAATTAAAACAGACATTAGGAAAAATAAATGTTGTCTATATTAATTCTTATTGGAACGGATTTCATGAAATTTCTTTGGGGTTTAACTATATGAATCTCCTTGGTAGAAAAGAGTTTGAAAATCTAGACTTAGACGGGAAGTCAACTTTATGGTTGAAATTACAAAGTACCAAAGAATGAAAAGGATTAGTACAAGTTGAATTCCTGAATCAAATTTCCAAAAAGTTTACGAACTTTTCACCTGACATTGGATGGAAATTTGAATCTCATGCATACGCTAAATCTATGTTAGAGGGTGTAGTGTCTTATGTCGAGAATCCATTAAACTATAGTCGGGATAATCTACCTAATACGGGCGAATCAAACATACAACAAATATCTGGCCGAAAAAATATGCTTAGTGAAGGAAATGAATCAAAAGTTACAATAATTGAAAAGCTTGCAGCATAAAATTTTACAGAATTAAGTTACTAAAATACTTCTATAATTTTTTTTGTAACACAAGCTTCCTAAGTAGAATTCTATGCGCTTGCCAAAGTATTATCAGTTCGATGACATATATTATTGACATATGCCAAATAGTTTTAAAATAATTAAATAAGAGTCTGTTCATAGTTATAATTAATATTACAATGACGGCTATAACGATCCAGTAAGTTATATTAGCCGGAAAGGCACGTTGCATTCTTTGTTCCCACTTCTTTTTTAGTTTAGGATCACCGGCTATTACATTATCACATCTTTTAGCTTGCCAGAATACATTAACAAAGAGCAACAGTAACACAATCAACCATCCAACTGAGAGGAAAAAGTTAGTTTCTTCAGGTAATAAAAACAATGTAAAAAGAAATGCAAGTGGTGCAAGCGTCCATATCAAATGTTTATTTAAAACCTTATTGAGTGACTTTTGCTTGTCCATGTTAGAAATAATAAAAATTCAATTATTTATATAACTACCGACTCGAATCAGCTTGCCGTTCAAGTTCATTCTTCTTAGCTATCGCGTTAGACTGCGCATTCAACTGAAACGCGTGTACTATCTCGCTTGCAAGACATGACGAAATAGATTTTTTCTTATTAAAACTTTTACTGTACGCTCCTTGAACAATGTACCTCAAAACCACATCAATCCGTCTTAGAGGAGAACACTCAACAGCTTTAGGATAGCGTGCCCCACCGTACTCAATTGTCGTAATTTCTTCACGAGGCGCTCCGTTCTCAACAGCTTTAACAAAGACCATCAGAGGATTTTTACCAGTACTTTTCTCAACCATAGCAAACGCTTTCTCAACAATTCCAAACGCGGTTGCATATTTGCCTGTACAGTGTCCGCTCGTAAACTTGTGTTTTTTACCACGATGTCCAGGCACCATTAATTTATTTATAAGACGCTCCACTAGATGTTTTTTACCACGTGTTAATTTAGTAAAATTGCGTCCGCTAGTTTTTGGCAGATACATGAATTTAGTTTCGATATATGGTTGAAGGCCTGGATCCTCCACTGTAATGCCATCTGTTTCCCATTTTGCAAATAATTTCATCGTCGACCCTTCTCGATCTTTTTCTTTAGTAGCCCGTCTAGGCTTTGATCATTAACTTTTATAATATGCCATTTAACGCCTGGAATATCCCCTTTGGACCGGCCTTTAGCGCCACCAATGCATTCAAGAATTATTTCGTCGTGTTCTTCTATAAATTTGATCGCTTCGTTTCCGGGCACAAACGCAGTCACTCTTTTCCCGTTTTTTAGTAATTGGCATCTAACACATTTACGTAGTGCAGAATTTGGTTGTTTTGCTTCAAGTTGTACTTTCTCAAGAACTATCGCTTTTGCTTGTGACGAACCTTCTAGCGGATCAGCCTTTCTTTTTAGGTTTAGTATTCGTCGTTTATACCAAGGCGATTGCCATTTTGAGACACTGCGTCTTTTTTTGAGTTTTTTACCGGCGTTTAAGCCGCGTGATTTCTTTGCCATACTGTAAATTCTCTCATTGAAAAAGATTTTATAAAGCTTTTGTTATGTGTTTTAGACGTACCATTGGTTATGGATATCCAAGCCTTCAAGCTCTAAGTTAATTTCAGGTTCTGAATACAGCTGGTTCCAGGATCCTACCATATCTTTCCAATGTTGAAAAGACCTAAACATCCCAAATTGACTATCATATTTTTCTTTAATTTCAGATAAGCATAAAGCAACTTCTGCCGCATTATCATATTCTTCTATATATGCATCTAATTTATTTTTATCTGCTATAATTTCTCTTAGTTTCATTAGGTATTTCAGTCTAGAGTCAATATTTTAAAGTTTTGGTATTTGTTTCAGAGCCGTTCAGTCAGTTCTAGTTCTTTTAGGTGCGGACGTAATCTTTCATTATCCATTAATTGGTTATAAAATCTAACAATCTCTTGCCATGCCACAGATGTCCTATCTTGTACATTTTGGACATCGGTGTAAATCTCTGCTAATTCGAGTGCAACTTCTTCCGGATTTGAGAATCCATTAGTGTGCATGAGTAATTTCTCGGCAGTGTTTCTGATATAAATTTCTTCAGGATTTTCATAGATTGCTTCATTTCCTGGTCTCTTTTTGGTAAATTCTAATAATTCTTGGGCAATATCTCCAAATTGATTTTCTCTCATGTTCACACAATCTCCACTTCTTCTTTAAAATATTGGTGAAATAATCCTTCAAATTTATCTAAATTTTGTCTATTTCGTCCGATCAGCCTAGCTTTGATTTGCGTATCTGTAATAGTCACTTTAATCCCTTTCTCAGACGGTTGAATGGATTGTGCTTTTAGCGGATAGATAATGTTTGCAAAAAACACACAAGCGTCCGGATTATACTCGACCACTTTGATACGTTTCTTGCCGATCCTCTCCATCTTCTGGATATTAGCACCGCCTCGACCGATAGCAAGCCCTGCTTTGCCCTCATCCACTACAAATATCAATTGATTATCTTGTTGTTTAAAACAGTCTCTTGGGTCCACATGTGTAATTCGTGAAAATAGTGCGATGCTTGCCATAACGTCTGCTGTATAGGTGCGCTTCATTTTTTTATGCCGATGGCTGAGATCATGTATTGTTTCTTACAGAGCGTGCCAAGCTCACGGCTTTTAACACCGCTTTCAACTAGTTTTACGCCGCTTGTTTTGGTATACTGTTCTAAGTCCAGTTTTACGTCCGGTGCAATATTTTCAGCCACATACACAGTCTCAACAGTCCCGTCACGCATCCCTCGTATAACCGCTTTTGTGCCGATAATTATTTTTTTTTGTTTAATAGCTGCAGTTAACTCTTTCATTTTTTAGCCTTCTTCTTATCCATTCGCACTACCAGGTCTGGCAAACCTGTTCCTAGCGGTATAGGTTGATTCATCATAACATTCTCAATAACTGAGTTTAGCGGGTCAATCTCGCCTGTAAGTGACGCGGTCACTAAATGTTTGAGTGGTGTTTCAAAGCTCGCTCGTGCAAGCACAGACGCTTTCTCGCCAGTGATTCCAAACCGCGTTATTCCTTTGACAGCGCCTTTGGCAGTCATCACGTCTGCAAGCAGCATAATATGGCGAACATCCACATCTAAACCTTGGTTTTGTATAACTTTTTCTGCTTCTTCCATAATGACTTGTCGTGCAGCTTCGATCCCGTACACTTTGGCTGTTTGGTACAAATCATTTGATCGTGTTCGCATGGTATCCACACCGTCAACTTGTAATATATCCTTTAAATTCGACCCTGCTGTAAGGATAATATATTCGTCTCCTTTTTTGAGTGGCAGCACATGCGTAATATTTTTAACTCCGTGTACGAACGCTAGTTTAATCTTTTCTTTTAAGTGATATAATTCACCTAACGTTGTTTTGACTTTAGGCTTAATGGCTATCAGCGTCTTAGTTTGGTTGACAAATACTCCTCGCACTTTAATCCGGTTAGCAAGAATCATATTACCTTTGATCCCGAACGTTTTTAATTTAGCATGGTCTAATCTTGCTTCTATTCGCATTTTTGAGGCGTTGATACTAAACCCTTTAACCACTTCTTCGAGTTTAGTCTCTTTGAGTGATACTGCAATTTTTTTGATTGCGTTTGGATTTTTCTTATATTTTGCTTCAAGGTACACTTCAATCTGCGGTGTTTTCGGCGCTTTTGTAGCATCAAATATCTCGATTAACCGCGGCAACCCTGCTGTAACGCTCATCTCTGACACGCCTGCAAAATGGAACACGTTTAGTGTCATTTGCGTGCCGGGCTCGCCAAACGATTCAGCGGTTATTATCCCGATAGCTTCGCCTGGGCTAATCTTTGCTTTATCGTACGTTTCTGCAAGCAGTGCGTACGCTTTCTTTTTCTCATCCGCTGTAAGTTTTCGTTCTTTGGACAAACTTTCTAGTTCATCTACTAGTTGTTCTGGCAATGCTGGATAATCTGTTGTTTTAGTGCTCATTTTTTTATACTGTCCAATATACGTTGAATATTAAGTTTCCCGCCCTCAGTTTTTGCAACATCTAGCGCGTCTTCACCGTACGAGAATTGCATTATCATTTTGTTTGCGTCCCGTACAGTATTATCGTACTCGACTTTTAGGTCTTGCAGTGCGTTAGCAAGCCTTCTATAAAGGTACCCTGATTTAGGGGTTCGCAGCGCTGTATCCATTAATGAATCTCGTCCTGTCATTGCTGCAAAGAAGAATTCATGCGGTTTGAGCCCGCTTTTAAATCCGCCTTCAATGAACCCGCGTGCCATAGGGCTCCTGTCTCCTGCCTTAAAATGTGATAGTGTGCGGTTATTATACCCCTCAGATATTCGTTTCCCTCTCAAAGCTTGTTGTCCAACACATGCAGACATCTGCGTTAGGTTAAGTTTCTTTCCTTTAGCGCCACTCTCGGCCATAATAATAATCGGATTATCATGATCTGTTTCTTTAAACACTAGCCCGCCTATAGTATCTCGCACTTTGTTTAGTATTTCAAGTATTTTCATCTCCACACTATCTTCTGGTGTTAATCCTGGCATAGATTCAAGCTTTCCTTCTTCGAATTGTTGGATAATGTCTTTGACTGCTTTGTTCGCTTTCTTAATCTGCTCTTGCGCTTGGTCTAAAAGCTCTGATGATATTTCTGAGTCTGCTGTAGTGATCGTAAACCCGGTACGTAGTAATACTTCTGTGCCTAGCCTAAACAGTTTTCCGAGGATAGTGATAGCGCGTTCATCCCCGTATAGTTTATAGAGCTCACGAATCAAATCTCCGTTATCTTCTCCTATGCTATTTTTGTCTATGATTCCAGATTCAAGGTTGCCTCTCTTAATAACTACCCTAGCCTCACCGTCTGAGGATCGTCCTACAAACGAGAAATTTTTTGGCAATACTGAACTAAACACTTCCTTACCTGTAACTGTTGCTCTTTGCGGTAGCCGTGGCGTTTTCACACCCACACTGTAGAGTAGCTCGCACGCTTTTTCTCTTGTAAACGACAATTTTTTGGTCAATAGATAAATGCCACTGATCGAGTCTTCTATACAGCCTATTACGTTCAGCCCGTTCTTTGGCGTAATTATTTGCGTTTCAACCGGCATCAAAACTTCTGCTTCTGACCGTGCTTCTTCAGTTTGTGGTATATGCAAATTCATCTCATCACCATCAAAATCAGCATTATACGGGTTACATATTGCAGGGTTAAGCCTAAACGATTTGCCTGGTAATACGCGTACTTTATGCGCCATGATCGACATTCTGTGTAGGCTTGGTTGACGGTTAAAGACTGATATATCCCCATCAATAATGTGTCTTTCTACTATACAGCCTATAGTTACTTCTTGGAGTAATTGTTCTTTTGTCTCGTCTGTTATGTTACGTTTTTTACCATCTTCAAATATAATATAATTAGCACCCGGATACGATTTAGGTCCGCGATCGATTAATTTTTTGAGATAATCTATGTTCCATGTTGTTATCATCTCAGGCACTGTTAGTGTCATCGCAATCTTCTTTGGTATGCCTACTTCATTGAACCCTATTTTCGGGTCTGGTGAGATAACTGTACGTGCTGCAAAGTTCACACGCTTACCTGCTAGGTTATGTCTGAATCTCCCTTCTTTACTTTTTATTCTCTCCGTAAGCGTCTTAAGCGATTGACCACTGCGGTGTCTTGCTGGCGGCACGTTAGCTAACGTATTATCAAAATAAGTAGTGACATGATACTGTAACAATTCCCATAGATCTTCTACAATGATTTCAGGCGCACCGGCGTTAATATTTTCAAATAACCGTTGATTTATACGCACTATGTCTCCTAATTTATGTGTAAGATCATCCTCGCTCCTCTCCCCTGTTTCAAGTGTAATAGACGGCCTAACAGTGACTGGCGGGATTGATAAGAGTGTTAGCACTGTCCATTCAGGTCGTGCAAATTTCGGGTTAAGTCCAAGCAATAATACATCGTCGTCTGACACACTCTCAAGCCGCGCTCTGACTTCAACCGGGCTAAGATTTTGATTATCTTCAACCATGGTCAGCGGTTTATCTAGCTTGACCGGTTTTTGTTCAACTTCACAGTGCGGGCATTTCTTTGCTGTTTTAAGTTTCTTGCTTATCTCTCTCATCTCGCGCAGCTGTTCTGCAAGCAATACAGGATTATCAGATAAACTATCTTTAAGCTCTTTAATCTTTGCTTCATTGTGTAACACTCGGGCACACTCGCGACATGTTGATCTTAATACATGCAAAATAGTGTCCACATATTTGATATGGAGCACAGGCCTTGCAAGCTCAATATTTCCAAAATGCCCTAAACATTCTTTTAATTTTCCGCCACAGCTTTTGCATCTAAGTCCTGGATCAATGACTCCGAGTCGCACATCCATCAGTCCTCCGTCAACTGGATATCCTTCCTTATCATAGAGTTCTGGTGTGACTACTTTTGCGAGTGCCATTTTTTTTATTTGATGCGGGCTCATCAGTCCGAACTGAATCTGGCCAATTTTTTTGTGTACGTGATGGTTTATCATTTTAGTATTTACTCTCCAATCCGAGTCGTGGATAGACTCCAAGCGACTTTAGTTCATCAAGCAATAATTTAAATGCATAACTGACTTCGACTGCTGTTATATCCACATTATTACCGCAAGTAGGACAGAATTTTTTATTCCTAAACGTATCAACTACCCCTAGCATTCCACATTTTTCACAAACGTGCACAGTTGTCTTGTCTGAATCAAACCTCTCTTTTAGCAGCAGTGACGCTCCATGCGCTACAAAACAATCTTTTTCCATCTCTCCAAGTCTTAGCCCGCCACCTTTGCCGCGCCCTTCAATCGGTTGTCTTGTTAGTAATTGTATCCTACCAGACGCTCTTGCGTGCATTTTGTTTGCCACCATATGTTTGAGCTTCAAATAGTACATGTTTCCTATAAATATTTTCGCTTGGTATCTCTCGCCTGTTTGTCCATTATACATTGTTTCAGTACCATTATCTCTAAATCCCATCCCATGCAACATCTCTCTTAGCTCATGTTCTGGTTGCGCATCAAATGTTGTCCCGTCTACGTATTCGCCTGTCAGTGCTGCAGTTTTTCCAGCAATGACTTCAATTAGGTGCGACATGGTCATCCGTGACGGCAATGAATGCGGCGAGAATATTAAATCTGGCGTTACTCCAGACACTGTTATCGGCATATCTTCAGGCGGTACAATTAGTCCTGCCACTCCTTTTTGCCCGTGCCGCGACGCGAATTTATCTCCAACTTCAACTATTCGCGTGTCTCGAACTCGCACTTGGACAAGCCTGTTCCCTTCTTCATTTTCTGTTATAATGGTCATGTCTACAATCCCTAGCTCTCCATGTTTGAGCGCAACCGAGCTTTCACGCCTAATACTTGCTGTGATACTAAAATCACCCATCTCACCTAAGAATCGTGGCGGCGAAGTTTTGCCTATTATTACGTCTTCTTCACCAAGCTTTGCGCCAGTGTACGCAATCCCATCTTTTTCTAAGTGTCTGTATTCTTGTTCGGTCCGATATCCTTTAGATTCTTTATCTGGCGTTTTAATATTATCAATAAGCCCTCCACTATAGCGTAACTCTTCTGCTTCATACGGTCTAAAATAAGTTGACCTTCCAAACCCTCGGTCTATTGAACCTCTATTAAGAATGATTGCGTCTTGCATGTTATACCCTTCATAGCTCATGATCGCAACAACAACATTCTGTCCGCCCGGATTCTTATCAAAATCGAGTATTTTATGCATAAACGTATTAACAAGCGGTTTTTGTGAGTAATGTAACACGCTCACGTCTGTGTCCATTCGAAGTAGAAAATTAGACCTATATAATCCTAGCCCTTGTTTTTGTAGTTTGCTTCCTCGAATCATCCTCGACGAGCTACCATAATTTGCATAAGGCACAAGGCTTGATATTACCCCTAGTATTGTTAGCGGGCTAATCTCAAGGTGCGTATGCTCAGGCGTTAGATCATTCTCGTCTAACGCAATCAAGCTCATCTCTTCCTCAAGCGCGTCAAGATATTCTACAACTCCCTCAGTTACAAGCTCATCAAACGTAATCTCATCATTTTTCAGTTTAGTAATATGTGCATCAGTCAATTTAGATTTACCGTTCTCCACTATAATTAAAGGCCTGACTGCTCGTCCTTTGGTAGTTTGCATAAAAATAGCGTCTTGTTTTTGATCCAAGTTAAGGTTAAGTGTGGACGGAAATTTCCCTTCACGCCGTTTTTCGATAATCGACTGTATAAATTGGTCTGCGTTCTCGACTGTTCCGATAAATTTCTCGTTCATGAATACGTCAGTCATTTTTGTTGCACCCCTTTTAGCCCGTATATCTCAAGCATTTTCCGTATCTTTTCCTCAGACGGTTCAGTCGATGTAATATCGCATAATATTGCTAAATTTTTCCGCAACCCGATCGGCGTCCCTTCAGGTGTCTCTACAGGCCCTAACCGTCCCCAATGTGTCGGATGAAGTGCTCGTGCTGCAAAATTCTCTTGTGTTGCGCTAAGCAGTGATACTACCCTTTGTGTGTGCGACATGCTCGCAAGAAAGTTCGTTTTGTCCAAGTTCTGGCTAATACCTTTACGTCCACCAACCCATGTGCCAGTTGCCATAGCGCTCTTGATACGCGATGTTAATAGATTATCTCGAATAATGATTTTTATCGAATGAAACTTGCCTCGTTTAACAAGCCGTTGAAAATTATATAACATGTCTTGTACTAACGCCCGTAGATTCATCCTAAAAAGATCCCCTAACAAATCGCCGCTTAACTTGAGTCGTTTATTTATGTAATGATCTTTATCTTCTTTGCCAAGCTGTCCGGTCGTTGTCAACCAGAATTTTCTAAGTAGTTTACACAAGGTATGCGCTTTTTGTATTCTTACGTCTTGCGTCATGCCAATGTGCGGTAGAAGATACCTGTCTAGCATTTCGTCTATTCGTTCTTTCTTTTGATCAAACTGTGCAATCCCAACTATTTTCGCTAATTCCTCGGTTGCAGCCTCAGCATTTTTTATTTGCGCCATGTTAATTAAATTAACAGTAATCTCATCAAACGTTTTATCATCGCCACAAACTGCCGCCATGATCTCTTTATCTTTGGTCAATCCTAACGCTTTGATAGCAAGTATAATCGGTATATTTTTAAATCTTGTAAAGCTTAGATGCGTTAATCCATCTTTGAGTTGTGTTATATTATGCGGTATCCTGTATGACCCCTGTTCTGCGTATAATTTCCCAATATATTTCTTTGTTGTATTATTTTTCTCAACTACGAACCTGTTTGATGCAAGGTCTTCGACAACTATTAGGACCCGCTCATTTCCATTAAGAATAAAGTATCCTCCTTTGTCTTGCGGATCTTCTCCTTCAGCTATTCGTTCTTCTTGGTTCATGTTATGTAGATGGCAAAATTTGGATCGTACCATGACTGGAATCTTTCCAATTTGCGCTGTGAAAGAATCTCGTTGCACCCCGTCTATGTGCGCGCTCACTTCAAGGTTGAGCGGGCTTGAATATGTAAGTTTTCTTAACCGTGCTTCTGTAGGATATATGTCTCTAACACTCCCGTCCGCTTCAATAATTTGCGGTTTGCCAACAACAATTTTGTTAAGTTTGATCTTGAAATCTTGCACTTCAGGCGGTATGATTGTCGGTATGATGTCTTGTGTTTCATTAACAATTTGCTGCATCATTTTTTCCATGAAATTATCAAACGATTTTAAGTTTGCTTCAACTATTGAATGCTGATCAAAATATTTTTGGATGATGTGTTGATAATCTTTAACCATTTAGATGACCTCGCGATAGAACGGCGCATGTTTTGCTGTTTTGCTTTTTCGAAATATTTTAATGACATCTCCGGGTATAGCTTTCAACCCTTTGATTGCCGGATCATTCTTTAGAATCTTTGGTAATTGTACTGATGAAACATTATACGTTTTTAGAATTTCGCCTTTCTCTTCTTCAGTCAGTTTAAGATGCTTGGGCACTAAGACGTGCTTAACTGTCTCGATTTTGACTGGTTGCTTTTTCTTCATTTTTTGTTGTTGGTGTGGTGTGGGCCGGACGGGACTTTCAACGGACGTTTTTGAACCCGCGACACCCAGGTTAAAAGCCTGATGCTCTACCAAGCTGAGCTACCGGCCCAAACGCCCTAGCCGGGAATTGAACCCGGGTCACAGCCTCGACAGGGCCGTATGATTGGTCAAAGCATT
Organism: archaeon; assembly: GCA_002687185.1. Lineage (GTDB taxonomy): Archaea > Nanobdellota > Nanobdellia > SCGC-AAA011-G17 > GW2011-AR20. The sequence goes on from NYZO01000045.1 coordinate 18,719, forward strand.
GCTTTTTGAACCACTACACTACTAGGGCAATATTACTTATTTTGTCTAGATACTTCTGGCAGATTATATAATGCCTTCTAGAAAAATAACCGTTTACCACGACCGAAATGGTTAAGTAGTTCTATTTAAAGTTTTTGGTGTTTCGGTGTTTTTGCTCAAAACCTAAATTAGCTCTTTTTTCCATTTTTCAGCCATTTTTCGTGATTTTTTCAAGCTTAATCTTACACACGTTCGGCCTTGTTAGTAGGAACGCTGAAACGGTTAGTAGTACTCCTGACAAAATTTGTATCTCAATCCCATACAATGGCAAACTTGATAGACTGGCGGTGACTCCAAAGAATCCTAAGAACGCTGGAAACAGACCTACAAAACAGCTTGGGCACGCTCCAGCAAGCAGCCCTCCAAACACTCCAATCCCTGCTATGCCTCCTTGTTTCTGGATGCTAGTTATTTGTTTTAGTTCCTTGTATTTGATGACTACAAGTGATACGTTAAGTGCCACAAGGAGTGCTGTAATCAAGCTAAATGCTACGAACGGTATTACAATCCACAAATTATTTTGAAAGAGCGTCGGTATGGTCACATATATTTGGTTGATGATTGTATTAATACCAATATAAGCGAAAAAAACAAAAAAAAAAAGATAAACATACGGTTTTGTTATGGTCGCCTGTTTTATTTTATTCAACCGTTGTGTGTTTATCATCTTTTTTCATTTAAAAAAAACTAAGCTAGGGCTTTTATAGCCGCGTCTAGTTGTGCGAATGGCACAGCTCCAGATACAGTTTGGGTTTCTCCATTGTCGTTGTTTAATACAACAAAGTAGGGTGTCCCTCGTCCGCCTGCAGCTGTTGCTTTGCCTAGGTCTGCACTAACTTTCCCTGCTGCCTCATCTGTATCAAGACATTTATTGAACTCTCCTGTATCAAGGCTTAGGTCAGCTGCATATTTTTTCAGGCTTGCAATATCAAGTGCGTGTTGGTTTGCAAACAACATGTCGTGGTATTCAAAGAATTTGTCTTGCCTGTTTGCACACTCTGATGCTTCGGCCGCTTTTTGTGCAAGCGGGTGGATGCTGTTCAGCGGAAAGTGCAGGTACGCAAAATTGACTTTACCGTCTTTGAAATCTTGGCTATTTTTGAGTTCGGTTACTGCCCCTGAGAACGCTCTCTCACAGAACGGACATTGAAAATCTGAGAACTCGACCACTGTTATCGGCGCGTCTTTGTCTCCTAGTATCGGGTCTGTATCTCCAAGCGACAATGTTATTGTTGGGCTTGGCGGGGGCGGTGTGTTCCCTGCTGCCGGCGGTGCTTGTGGCGGCGTTACTGCCCCTCCTGTTGCTCCGCTGTCTGCTCCATCGCCACGTCCGAACCCTCCGGTAAAGACTGAGACGACTAATAGTATTCCAAGTACAACTGCAGCACCTTTCCACATGCTTGATTTGCTCATTGTAATAGTTTCTTCTTTAGGATGTGTTGGTCCTTGATGATGTGGTCCTGGTGTAGGATGAGTAGGCGTTATTGGTTCAGTTGTTGTTGTTGTTTCTGGTTTTGTTTCTTCCATCTTTTTTTCCTCCGTAAATTATTTTATATTAATTCGTTTTAATCACGCAAATTTTCTTTATTAATATTTATGTACTGTATAGTACATCTATTCTTTTTGTCGTTTGTAGTCTATTGTCCATTTGTCTGGTTTTTGCAAGAATATACTAAATGTTGCGAGTGCGAGTCCTGCGTCTCTTATTCCAATATCGTTATATCCAACACTTATTGCTATTCCTAAAATATGTATACTAAGGATAAGTGCTACAAATCTGGTTAAGAATCCTAGTAATAATAATAGTCCTAATACGATTTCAGATATTGCGTTTGTAATGATTATTGTTGTAGGTTCAATTGGTAGTATAGATATCCATTGTGGTAGGAACCCAAGCCATGTTTGCGGGAATAGTAGTTGATTGATTCCAAACCAAAGTATTACTAGACTCATGCTGATTCTAATTAAGGTTGGTGCTGCCTCTTTTAGTTGCATATAATAGAGTAGACTGTTTTCTTATTTAATCTTTTTTGTTGACTTGTTTTAGTACAGATTTTTTTTGGCAAAATAATAATACTTATAAAACCACGTCTCTTAATAGATTGTATCCGGGCCCATGGTCTAGTGGTTATGACGTCGCCCTTACAAGGCGGATGTCGTAGGTTCAAATCCTACTGGGCCCACCATTCATATATGTGGGTATTAAAATGTTTAAATTAAGCTTCTATTGTTTTTTACTACTGATGATTTTGGCGATCCAGATAGTTTGGTGAACAAAGTTCTATTGGAATCTAAGCTCCATGATTTCGTGGTTGATACACATTTTTTTCTTCGTAATTTCAAGACGTATTTAAGAGAGACTGCCTTCTCTTATGCTATGGTTATTATAGATTCGAAAGGTGTTGCAAACGTAGATGAATATATCCATGTTTCAAGATACCATCACCCTATGGCACCTATTATTGTATTAACAGACACTATTGGTTCGGACCCATCCATTACTTATTGTCTTCGGTCTGAAGCGCCTGACATTTTGATGGATTTAATTAGAGAAAAATATCCTGCTGAAAAAGATCGAGGGTACTCTTCTTATGCCATTTATTAGAGGAGCGTATCTGCGAAGCATAAGCATTTCGATGTAGAACAGAATGAAAAGCACGAGGCTTTATTACTGTAAACGAAAAAAACTCCGAAACACGCTCTATCTCCATGGTTTTATTTTCTTGGTTAAGTTATTGTTAATATAGTTTTTGGATTTCAAATTCTGTGGTCAAAATTTATTTTTTAGTCGATTTCTTTTTGGTTGTCTTTTTCTTCTTTTTTACGGGTTTCTTTTTGGTCTTTTTTACTTTAGGTTTATCATGATTAAATATTAGGTATCCTATAAATATTAAGGCTAAAATTAATACTACACTCAACCCTGCTTTGGCACCACTTCCAATGAATGCTCCAGTGATGTTTGCCTTTGACATTATGAGTGCTCCAAGTACTCCTGCTATTGCGACGTATGCTGTTGTGTATGCTGCTAGAGAATGTTCTTTTTGCCATTTTTTTTGATCTTTTGTTTTTGTCGGGGCGTAGGTATTTCTCACTTTTTCTCCTAATTTTGTAAGAGATTTTTGTGCTTTGCTAAAAGATTTATGATATGTTTCTCCTAATTCATTTGATATCTCACCTAGTTCGGTAACTATCTCACCCATACTCTCCTCTAGTGCATTTCCTAAATTTTCTCTAGTTTTCTTTGTTGCTGTGTAAAGTACTTCATTACCTGTTACTCGATTTTCTAGTTCTTGCAATTCTTCTGTAGTATAAGTGAGATTATCAACTTCACTTCTTGTATGTTGCATTTTATTACTCAAATAATTTAATTGAATCTGTGCTTTTGTCAAATCGTTTCTCTCTTTTTCTGATATACCTGCTAGGGTAATCATTCCTTCTAAGCCCTCTATACCATCATTAATTTGCCGATTTAACCCATCTAGGACTTCCATAGTTTGATTCCTAAACGTTTGAGAATTAATTTTCGGCGCAGCCGTTCGTTTTTTAAACATTCAATCCAAACCTCTTTTTTGACCCATTTTAATATAATTAAACTCTTTAACTTTTATTTAGCGATCTAATTCAACTATAAAAATGTTTGTCACCTCTAAGAAATAATGAAATCCATCTAACGTTTAGTTCCACGTCATAAAGATTCAGAACATTTCTTTTCGATTCGACCAAAAATAGTAAACCTTAAGAAGAATTGTTTCTCGGTAATTTGTGAGCGGTAGTTGTCTAATCTGGTTAGGATACGACCTTGCCAAGGTTGTGGTGCGGGTTCAAATCCCGCCTACCGCATTTTTTCTATTCAAGCAATCCCTGTTTCTACAAACAGTCTAAATTTATCTTCGCCTTCAATTTCAGAAATTATCCGTCTGACTATCGTTTTCTTTGGATCAGGTAACAACTTAACACGTTTGCGTATATCTTCAAAGCTACTAAATTCTTTTTCTTCTCTCTCTTCAATTATTTGCCACATATGTTTTTTCCCTATACCCGGCAGTAGTTCTAATTGATGTCGTCTTGTGTTTATTGGTTGGGCGTTATTAAAGAACGCTACAAACCGTGCACTATCTTCTTCCACTAGCTCAGTTATTACAAACTCTAATTCTTGGTACGCTGTAGGCGTTAATTTATTGATTGGTATTTTACCAAATACGTGATGTATTTTCTCACGTTTCCCCTCGCCTGTATAGACTTTTTGATAAGGTTGTAAAAATACGTCTTTTTGCGGTACGAGCTCAAGTAAAACAAATCTATGTATGCCGATCGCTTGTGCTACTGCTGTTTTTCTGTGACTAGGCCGTGGATCGTTTGCGTAGCCGTTTGGCAGGAAGTCTAGAACTATTGCATGTTCTTCTTTTATGGTTGTGGTTGGCATCATTTTCTTCCTCAAAGCGCATTTGCACTGTTATCATTAGTTTTTCCTAGGGTTTGATGATATAAAAACGTTTCTTTTTCTCATAATCTCTTTAAAAAGGCTTTATCGGCATGTTAAAAAATAAGAATCTCGGTATTATTGTTCGTCTAGGTATTCAGTTGCAGCCTTTATACTACCGTAATCAAATGCTCTTAGAAAGAAGTTTTGAGTGTTTTCTTTGATGAAAATGGCCTGTTCTAGAGCTTTTTGAGGGCTTTCTGCAGCCATTGATTCTAATTGATTTTTAGTCGAATTATAAACTGGAGGATATATTGCCACCATTGCTAATGATAATGTCAATCCTAACGTAACACAATATGCACCAATAATCTCTCCTAAGCTTTCAGAATTATCTTGTTTTTCCATGGTTTTTCTCTATTAGAATTAATCGTTAACTATGGTTGCTAATTGCTTTAATTGTTCTGTTGTAAGCGATATATTTTCACCACTTAGTATTGCTTTAACACTATCTGGTTCTGTTGGTTTTAGGTCTATTAGTTTGTTTGCTTGTTTTGGCTTTAATCTTGATATATTAGCATCAAGCAATTTTTTGCGTGTTTCAACGGCATGTTTTGCGGTATCAATTTCAAAATTGTTAAGAAATTCTAGTGTTTTTGTTGCTCTCACACCTAGTTCGTGCTCTTTTTTTATCTTTTTGAGCTTATCTTTAAGTTCAGCGTAACTTATACTTTGTTCATCTATTACTATTGCGTCTGGCATTTTTGTAAGTGTATGGGGTGGATTATGAGTTTTTTCATCATTCCCCCGTCTTTTATGACGACTTCAAAGCATCGTCCTTGCTTTTGTTTAATTGTTCCGACTTCTCCATGGAACCTTGCATGATACATTCCTTTTTGCACTGCTGTGTTAGCTTTTAGCACTACTTTCTCTCCGCTCTCAAAAGTTTGGAAATATTGCACCATACTAATCTTTCCTCGTGTGCGTATATTCTTTTTAAATTTGCGGCGTGTCTTTCGACGTAGTCCGCCAACTCGTTGTGCCATTTGTGTATCCTTTAATTAATTTGTTCTAATACTTTTGCTAATGCTTTATCCATACCAAAGAAGATGTTCGCGTTAGAATCGTCTCCTTTAAGTTCTTTGTCGCTTAATTTTAGCACTGCATTAACAGCTTCGCCGTCTTTAGTGATTACAAGTCCTAGCGGTTCTGTTCCTGCATCTGTCATTTTCCTCATATAAGTCCCCGCCATTTTCTTAACAACTATCATTTTTGACGCTTCAACGTCTGCAAACCCTATGAGTTCAATATTTCCACCAAGTTTAATATGGTTTGGGTCTGATTGTTCATACGATGTTTGTGGTGCAGCAACTGTAGGTGTTTCATTAGCCACTTGTGGCGTGTCATTCATGTCCTGTGTTTGATTCTGTAGATCGCTTTGATTGATCTCGTCTGTCATCTGTTCTTCGCTTTGTGTTGTTTCCATGTTAAATGAGGTGGTGGCTAGACCGTATTTAAAGATTTCGTTTAGTGGTTTTTTTGTTAAGTTTATTCAGGCAATTATTTATTTTTTTACTTAACTAATCTGTCTGTTGACAAGTTTGGATGAATCTTTTCTATCATTTTCCACTTTAAGTTCTGAATATTTTTGATCTTGCTGTCTCTCAGTAAATTGATCATAACTTTGCTGTAATGTTTGGTGTATTTTCTGGAGTGTGTTTCGTGCTTGTCTGTCTTGATCCCGTCTTCCCGGTTCAAATGAAGGGTCTGTCACTAAGGTCCCATCTTCTCCTAATATGATTTGCAGCCCGTGCTTGTCTCGTTTAAATAATCCAGTTTCAATACGCGTGCTGATCATTGTAACTTGAACTATATCATTAATTTTTTCGATAGGATAGCTTGTTTCAACAATATATGATTCTATAAAACTTGGGCCAGATACATCATAGCTTCTATTAATTTCTAGAGCTCGATCAGCTAGCATGTCTATGTATTCCATAATTTTTAACGGGTCCATTTTACGATTGTCAAGGGTTTATAGGTTTATAAACACAATGATCTTTTATGTTTCATAATTTTTATTAAATAAAGATGGGATCCAATTTTTTTATGCCATACACACTTAAAGATTTATCTGGATATATATTAAAAGAAGAAATCCCTGTGAAGGTAGACCGGAACGATCAAGATGAATATTTCGCAACTGAAGAGATTACTGACTTAAACATTGTTGGCGTAGGTGCTACGGAAGAAAAGGCGGTTAATCATTTACAAGAATTAGTTGCTGATGCTTTTGCGGATTTCATGTCTGAGCCGCGTGGGATGTATATTGGCCCTGCAATGGTTATGTATGATCGTCTCCAAAATTTGGTTGAATAACTTCCTACAATTTCTTCCACATATACGGTCCTTTCTCTGTATAACCTAATTTACGTTCGTAGTATCCTTTAACTCCTAGTCCTGCGATCACTATCATTTCTTTTTTTCCTAATTCTTTAGCTTTCTCTTCGGCAGCGATCATTAATTTTTTCCCGAGCCCTTGATGTTGTACGTGTTCAGTTTTTGGTTGCGCCCCAACTCCAACTATACTTGGAGAATACACGTGTAGTTCTCGCAGCAGTGCTGTATTTTCATTAACTTCTTCTCTAACATTATCTTTAGACGGAATCCTCATCCGACAAAATCCTAACAATACATCTTGTTCCATATCATCTATTGAAAAAAAGTATTCAGTCCCATCAGACGCATCGTATTCTATTACGTTCAGTTTAGGTTTAGCTTTAGAGAAATCGTAATCCGGTTTTGGTTGTCTACATCGAATGCATGCACATTTGGGTAGGTACTGTCTTAAGTTAGTTCTATCAACTCCAGCAGTTGTCACGTGTGTTGGTATGTCTCGTTGCACTCGCATTATCCTACAATATTTAGGAACATAAGGTTTAACTTTTGTAATTAATTCAGCAGCTTGTTCAGTAGTTAACGGTTTAAACTCTCCTCGTTTCCACTCGTCATATAGATCAGTATTTTCAAACACCATACACGGGTATAGTTTCAAAGCATCCGGTTTATACTTTGGGTCAGAAAACAATTGTTTAACCATTTCAACATCTGATTCCATAGAAGCACCTGGAGCTCCAAGTAACATATGATACCCAACTTTATAGCACGCATCTTTTAGTCGTTTTGTTGCATCGATTGTGTCTTGTACTGTATGCCCTCGATTAATTCTAGTCAACACTTCATCGGTTAAACTTTGCGCTCCTACTTCCAAACGAGTAACCCCTAAGTATAACATTAGATCAGTTTTCTCTTTTGTCATGGATTCAGATTTTGTCTCAACCGCCATTGCAACGCACCGTACTTTAGAATCTTTATTCCTTTTCTTCTCAACGTCTAACGTGCTCATCCCCATCAAAGGCAGAATTTTTTTATTTATTCTAGAAGTTCGTTCGTCATTTAGTTCGTTTTCAGGCGTTATTTCAAAGAACTCTAGAAACTCTTCGAACTTGTCATGAAACATCTCTCCAAAATCGTTCATTGCTTTTAGCGCGTACGTAACAAAATGTTCTTGATAATTAATAGGTGTAGTAGGAAAGTTCCCTCCCATTATTATTAGTTCTATTTTCGTTGTATCTTTTCCAAGTAGCATGTATTGCTCAAGTCTATTAAACGTTTGCAGGTAAGGATTATACTTGTTCCTTGTTGCTCGCCTGCTTGCTGGCGCAAACCCTGTATAGCTTTGCGTTATCCCTGGCACTGTCGGACACATTGTACACCGACCGTGCGGGCAACCGAACGGTGCGATCATGATAGCAATAACTGACACGCCGTTTGTTGACCGTATAGGTTTAGGAGAGAGTAGTGATAGGTTTTGCTTTCGTTGTTCTGGCGTCATTGTAAGGAATACGTTAAGGTTTGACGGTACTCGTTTTAGGTGTAGTTCTTTTGTAACGTCTCGCTTAATATTATTGAGTTTATCAGTGGACTGTACATCATCTTTTTCTATACGTTTAATGATCTGTTGAATTGCTTGTTGCATAATAATACTAGTTAAAATTGGTTATTTAATCCTTTGCTATTAGTTAATAAACAAACGCTGGTGTACTAAATTGCTCTAAGAATAACACTTCTGCTGGTTTTGGTTGTTTTCTATTTTTTTTATAGATCATATTAACTATCAGTGCATCTTCTTCAACAAAATATTGGAGTGAAATCCATTGCACTGTATCTATATCCTTTAGGTCGAATTGTTCTCGTGCTTTTGAAAGTGATTGTTTTGGTTTAAATATAGGATGCCATTTAGTAAACCATTTACATTGAAGAGTATCCATAGTATCATAATCGCTAAGTGTGAAGGCCTCACATCCTCTCATCTTTGAATCTTCGTTTAGTTCTATATTTATGTCTCCCATAAGGATATATGCGACTGCTGAACTAGCCTTATCATATATGAATCTTGTATAAAATGGATGATGTTTTTCTTTATCTTTTGGTATAATGATTTCTTCCTTGGATTCTAGAAAGTCTGTTATATCTTCTGCTAAATACATATCCGGTGAATTTAAACTACTTTTGAGAGATTCTTCACTAAGATGTCCACTATCTCTTGATTTTTGATTTAGGTTTATCATCCACTTTAATTGTCCTTAAATTACACTTTTAAAGGTTATTTTATTGTTTGAATCGTGCGTAAAAACTATTAAATACTCCTCGTCTCAAGGATCAGTCATGTCTTTTAAGTTTACTAAGAAACGCAAGTTAATTTTGGTGTTGGTTGCTGTTATGATCTTTTTGGGCGTTGTTTTTACTACCTCGTCTCCTGTTAGGATTACGGGCTCAGCCTCCCAAGACAAGATCGCAGTGATCCCAATTACCGGTCCTATTACTATTTCAACCTTGCCGTCTCCTCTCTCAATTGCAAGCTCAACTTCATTTTCTGGTGGTATTATCGCTCACATCGACAATGCTGACCGGGACAATTCAGTCAAGGCTATCATCTTTGAGATTAATTCACCGGGCGGCACAGTGGTCGCATCAAAAGAGATCGCTGACCGTATCACAAAACTTAACAAACCAACTGTTGCATTGGTTCGCGAAGCAGCAACTAGCGGCGCTTATTGGGTTGCGTCAGCAGCTGACGTGATTGTTGCTGATCCTTTGTCTGTTACTGGCTCGTTAGGTGTTACTGGCTCTTATGTAGAGTTTAGTGGGTTGTTAGATGAGTACGACGTTGATTATGTGCAACTTACAACTGGCGAGTTTAAAGATACAGGCACGCCTTTTCGAGACTTGACTAGTCGCGAGCGTGAGATCATGGAGACTAAATTAGATATTATTCATGAATATTTTATAACCGACGTTGCTCGCAAGCGTAAGATTACCGACGAAAATATTCGAAAGCTTGACAGCGGTATTTTTTATTTAGGGTTAGAGGCTGAAAAGCTCGGTTTAGTTGACATGTTAGGCGACAAAGATTCAGCTGTCCAAGTTGCCAAAGATTTAGCTAAAATCAAAGACGCTAAAGTAACTACTTATGAAGAAAAGAGGGGGTTGGTTGATTTCTTCTTAGGCGCGCAAGCAGAGTCTGTTTATTATTTCGGTCGTGGTTTTGGTGATGCGTTTTATTCAAACCAAATTAAGAGTCGAAATAGTGTTAATTTGCAGCTGTGATAAGGTCTATCTTTCGTCAAATGGGAGTACTGCTGAGGGGTTAAAATCGGAAGATTTATAAACGTCTAAAATCAATGTTAAATTGATGAAAAATAGAATCTCTAAAGCTATTAAATTGGGTATTTTTGGTCTAGCTTTGTATACTTTTAGCCAGACTTATCAGGGAATAGAAGATGAATGTACAGACAAAATCTCAAGCGAATCTAATTCAGCGAATGTTTTTTTTGGTAATAGGTTTTTTAGGAGTAGTCTATCCGTTCCTGTTATAAGGAATGGTGACACTGATTATCCTGTGGATACACAAGGTCAAGAAAAGCCATTATTTCGTTATCCTCATAGCGCGCCTGATACAGCAACTAGCAATAAAGAAAATGAAGATATTCAACAAGGACCTTCATTAGGAGATAGACTCGTCCCCAGTAATGGTGTAGGTGATACTCCTGTTTACGGTAGTGGATTTTTCAGGCGTCGTTTATCAGTGCCTGTAATTAGAGGAGATAACTAAGAAAATGTTACTAATAGACGAACAAGATCACGAATCTTATTATCTGTATTCTGCCTCTACAAGCACATGGGGGGAATTGTTTACACATTGGGCCAATCACCTAGAAAATCCTCATAGAGGGGCATTTTCTTTTTTAGCACCTGTTGCTACATATTTTAAAGGGCTTCAAAGCGGTAAAACTTCTTTAGCTGATTTAGAGGGGCAATTTAATCCTTATCTTGAAGTTCCACCTGGTGATGTAAGAGTTTCTTTGCCAGTGGGAAGAGGTTCTTTTAAAGAACTTGATGGCCGGACAGATCCAAAAATCGAACTCTTAGTCAGGGCGTATAATAAAGATAACCACGGTGAGGTACCTTTTTCATTAATACAAGCATGTCGTAACACGGGTGAAAATTGGAACATTTCATTTAAACAAATTCCTAATCAAATTCCGTTCCAGGATAGACATCTTATACATCGTCCCAAGAATCATGATGTGATTATTAAGGATGCACTAGAAGAGTATCATCAGTCAAATAAATAGAATCGCTTTCAAGTTCCATTATAACATTTTAGATTTTGTTAACAGTTAATTTATCCAGAGTCGTAATATTCTTTCTCCTTTGGCTTTAACACTTTTCGAGAAGGATCTTTTCCATCAAAACAAAGATCAAGTGTTTCCTGCCTAAAGGCTTTTGCCATAACGTCCCAACAACCTTGAGGGTTTGACGCGTCACACGGGTTGCCTATACACAAATATGTTCCGACTCCAAAGCTTTTATCAAATTTGAGCTCAACTTTTCCTTCGCATACTTTCGGAAGACATTGTCTACCAACACCCAGATTTTCAATATGGTTCAAATATTCTTGTTCTAGAAATTGTCCATCCTGATTCCATCTTGGATTATCTTCGCAACATCCTACGTCATCATACTTATTTACACATCCTTGTCCCGTAAGTTGAAGATAATCTTCATTTGAATCTTTCCAAAATTGATAGTTATAAACATCACAATAATTCTTTAGATGCAACCATTCATGGCCAAGAATAAAAGTGTCAATATAAAGGTCTGCACCAAAGAATAAAGTAATATCATTATGTTCAGTATACGCCCGTGCTAAATTCACAGAATTTTCGTCAACCATCTCTTGATCATCTGAAGCTCCTGAAACTCGAACAGTAACATCTTTTCCAGGATCTATTTTTAAATTCGATCTTTTTAGGATAGACGCGTATTGTTCTTCAAAAATTTCCCTCTCCAAATCATAATAAGTGTCGGGGACTGCACGTAAAAATGTATTCGGAGGATAAGATTCACTTTTTCTGTTTAAATCTCTTCTCGCTCTTTTGAAAGCTTCGTGTATATTTCTAATTTGATTAAGTTCATCTTCAGATATAGAACTTTCATCAAGGTCTCCGTTATCATATTGTTTATACGTGTCAGATGTAACTATTTTGCTTACTTCTTCAGGTGTTTTTTTAATGATCTTTTCATCAAAGGCAAACAAGTTATATGTCGCAATTAGAAGTTTCGGGTCTATGTTTCCTTTTAATTCTTCTCTGATTTCGTCACTTAGTTGTTTTGCTGTATCATCTCTCGAATCAATATCATGATATAATATAATTACTTCGCTATCATCTCCGGTTGATTTTTTGAAATCTTCAACTTGTTTTTCTACAAGATAGGTATATAATAGCGACTTGGCTTCTCTTTTTTCATAATTTCCTCCTTGTTCTACAGTTTGTTTTAGAGTCTCGACATCACTATATTTAGTCATTATTATTGGTATCAGTTCTGTTCTCTCGACAAGGAACGTATTAAATCCTTCTTGCCCAATCTCGTCTAGGATTGGATCAATATTAATCTTTTCAATTAAATCATTTGTTGGTACGAAAATTAGTTTCGAATCTTCTGATTTCGCTTCCGTTATTGATATTGTACTGAGGAGGATCAAAAGGACAAGAACAAGTTTGAGTTGATTTTTATACATTCTTTTTAGGGGATCTCGTTTTTGATGATCGCAATTCATAATCCTGGAAATGTTTTATTTTATTTAAGCTTTGCTGGAACAAGATCATCACTCCAGAGGTCTACATCTCATCAATCGTAGGTAGGCAAATAATAATTTCTAAAACTCTTTTTTATGAAGAATTATCTAATTCAAAACAAACTCTTTCTTTATAATAACAATATTGCTGCCAGATAATCTATCCTGATTTGACCACTGTGATCTACTACGAATATTTAAATAAGGTCAAAATGTCTGGGTGGATATAATGGGTAAAAAAATCTTATTTTTATTATTAGGTTTAGTTTTATTATCTTCATTTCCATTGGTTCAATCCTACGGTGGTGGCGGAAGTCGTCCTAGTCCTCAATCCGATTTAGCTATTGTTGACCTTACTACGTCCAGTAGCTTACATGCTGGCGCAAACATTTATTTATCTACGACTATAGAGAACATCGGTGATAAGGCCACTCCAACCGACGAGATGGGTACAGTCACTTGGTACATCGACGATGAGGAGTTTTTCGAAGAAACTGTTAATTTGTATGTTTATCCGAAAGACCAAAACGGCAACACACCTCGTTTTTATGCTTGGTGGAACAACGCGTTCATTGGTAAACACAAGATCCGTGTAGAGTTAAAAGCGCCGAATTTATATGAAGAAACGACGTCCAACAACGAGTTCGAAACAACTTTTACGATAACTCAATCAGGCGAAGTGGATATAAAAGAAATTTATCTTAAAGAATTGAGCTCAAGGTCCTGGGGCTTGTACGCAGTAATTGACAGCGAAGTTGACCCTCGAAAAATAACTTACAAGATCACTCAACTTGACCGTGGCGATATAATCTATGACAGGGTCGGTAGCACTGATGTCAACATCCGCGGCGGTGGTAAAGTGTTTGATTTTAATGAAAGGGAAGGTGCTTATTTATTGACAGAACTTCCCAAATCCGAGATTATAAGTGATAGTTCGTTAACATTAACTGTCGGTTCAGGCACGGCCTTGGACACAACTAACGTGATGCTTGAGTATTTGGATCAAGTTATTGTGCATCCATTTTGTGATGATACTGACGGCATTGACCCGTTTACTAAAGGTTCTTCGGGTTCAATTGAAAAGGACACTCAAGTTATTAATGAGAACAATTTAACTGATACATGTAATGGCGATATTCTAGCTGAGTATTATTGTGTTGGTAAGAAGATGGAGCACGCTCTAATCCAATGTCCTCTAGGTTGTAGTTCTGGTGCTTGCGATCCTGTAACTTTAGACACAACTGACGAGTCTCAATCTATTATTGAAATTGAAACTGCTGCGGAGTGTTCAGGTTGCTTAATTGATTCTAGCTCTTGTTTACCGACTGGCACACAAGTGACTATTTTTGAAGAGGGATATTATTGTAGTGTTGACAAGACATTGGACTCACAAAAGACTTTGGAATCTTTTTGCCAGAGTGATTTCGAGTGTAGTACTAATTTATGTATTGACGGAAGTTGTGTTAGTAGCGGCCTTTGGCAACGGTTTGTTAAATTGTTTAGTCGTTGGTTTTAAGTTAAAGCTGCCAATTTATCTTTACTAATTTTGTCCCATATCGTTAATAGTACTTTACGATAATCATAAAATATACTTTACGATAACAATCTTCTTCTGGTCTTGTTATGGATTCGGTTACAATAAATCGTCTTTTATTCTTGATGATCGATAAACAAGTGGTTTAAGTAAGACCGTATAATTAATTCTGACCTATCCGCCTTGTTGTGCTCGGAAGACGTCAAGCGTTGAACCTCTACAATCATCACTTAGTGTCCCGCCTGAAACTAGCGCCCACGAGAACGTGTTGGCCCCAACAATGCTCGGATTTTCTGCGTCTTCTATTTCAAAATTGCTCACAACACTATCAAGTTTTACGTTACATGCAAATGATGTATCAGCAAATACTAATGAACTTGGATCACCAATCTCACTTGCTGACGGGAAGGTAATTTGTATTCTACATGCATCTCCGGAAGCCCCTAAGATTTCATACAGTAAATCACCTTGATCCCCTGACGGAACATACATACTTGCTTTGCTACAATGATCAAACAAGTTTTCTCCCATACACTCAAATGCAGGATCATCTTCGTACGTGCGTTGCTCATTAAACGGCAAAGTGACAGTACTTGTCCCACAATCGGTAATACCATCTCCAAAATCTCCTTCTGATGCGACGATCGCGATAAGTATTATACCTATTATGATGAGTGTAAGGATTTCAAGTATCCCGAATACGATTGCTATGACACAGAATCCGCTTCCTTTAAGTTTCGGATCGTTCTTTATTTTTTTGAGTGCTGAGAACGCGATAATCATCCCTATAACTTGCAGTCCGGGGATAAGTGCTATTATGAACGCAACCGTTGCTAAGGATTCGGTTTGTTGATTTGCAGCTACCTTTGTATTGACATTTTTTGTTTTAGTTTGGGTTACGTTTTGTATTGGTTTTATGGTTCTATAACTAGATTTTTTTGGCGGTATTTTCTTTCTTTTTAGTTTTTTTACTTCTGTATCAAACGCGTCAAAATTAATCGGCTTTATCTTGGCCATACGGATGTTTATTATTAATTTTATTTAAGCCTTTCTGGAGTATGGGTTGATACTACTTTGGCACGGTCAATTCAGGCGGTTTTTATAAACGGTCATTCTCTTTAAATCTCTGGGTTAAAATGGACCAAAATAGATTTGAAACTGCCATAAATAGGTTCAAGGAATATAGGGATTTTGTTGAAAGGCAGGAAAATTCAATAATACGGTCTTGGTATGGCACAGATTTCAATGAGGTAAAGTCTCCTAAACATCCTCGTGAAGATTTTTACAAACAAGAGATTGATAAAGCATTCCAAAGGGCAAAGGTTCGTCTGTTCCCGGAGTCCATCCCTTTTAAAGATAAAAAAGAAGAGGAAAGATCGAAGAAAGATTTACGTTATAATAATTCTGCTGATATTCTTGAGACGCTTATAGCTTTCGAAGGTAACCTTAGAGATTTGAGGGTTCTTGACATTGGGTGCGGATCACCTATCTTGGGTAATTATCTTTGGTCTGACTTTTTACCGTTCGTCCCAGAAGTTCTTTCAGAGTTAGGTGCGGATGTATGCGGTATTGATTATCGTCCTAATCCGTTTGCAGGTTATCGTCATATTGCAATGGACTTATATGATTTTGATGCTAACAAGCTAAAAAGGAATCTTCCTTATGAACATTTCGATCTGATTTTCGGCAGTTCGCTTAGTGGCGGTACAGTTACGCCTCGAAATGGGCAATTTCTAAAAGGCATAGGATTACAGTTAGTTACAAACGTCCTCGGAAATATTAAACCTAAGAATTCGCTTTTATCTCTTGATCGTAATTTATGTGAGGTGGGGATGAGCAGTTTAGAATTACTCGGTTATACGCATTTTTGTTCTGGGTCAATCAATGAGTTTTTTATAAGTGGCTACTAGGTTTAGCAGGTGAAATTTGAAAGCACCTTTTTTAATCAAGTTATGTGATGGGACAAAATAAGAACCTTTTTAAACCCTCATTTCTACTTCAAAGTAATGACACTAAAAGGCGAAATCTTAGCAGAATATCAAAATTTATATCAAACTCTAGACCGGAGATATGACGAGGAAGTACTTAGTCCTTTAGTTAAAGGATTGGGATTTTCCATTGGAAAGATTTTCTATAATGCAAGCATAAAGTATAGGAAACTAACTCATATGCATGATAGAATAAGTAGGCCTTTAAAAAATAGATTGGACATGGAAGCTCGGGTACTTGATTTAATCACTGATGATATAGCATCACCATTAGAAGTCAACGAAAAGGAACATATTTTTTATGATATCGTAAATTCAGGGGCTGTAATACCAAAGTCCATGCTTAAATGGGACAAAAGAATAGGAGAAAGAGCTGTACGAGTGGTAGAAGAAAAATTTCAACATTATAGGGATTTATTGGGAGCGCAATCCACTGGAGAGGAAACGTTCACACAGCTAGTAAAGGAAAAATTTAAGACAGAAGACAACTATAGAAATGCATTCAATGGACTCATCCAAGCCAGAAAAGATTTATTTAGTCTAATAAGTGATGTTGGAAATCACTCATTATTAACCAGAATGTTTAAAGGTATGGATAGGTTACATGACGAAGAACTTGAACAAAGCGTAAAAAAACGATTCGAATCCTAGAAACCAAGTTTTTTTAAAACGAAAAATCAGGTTTATTAGTAATGTCATTAGATTTCGACGTATTAGTGGTAGTTTGTCCGTACGAATATGAAAGACACCCTTCTCAGTTAGAACCATTAAAAGGCATTGCTCAATATTGCAACGAGAATAATATTCCCGTACGTTACACAAGTCGTGGGGAGGAGAATATTGTGGATCTGTTTGACCCAAGTTCTTTTTCTCAATGGGAAGATGATAGAGGTGAGGAATTTATTTCTACTATTGACCATCCCTGCATACTTCTCGTTGGGGGGAAAGTTGGTTACGCAGGTTTATCGGAAACAGACCAAGCTCGTTTTCTTCTTGATCACGGTATTTCGCTTGAACAAATAAATTATTATTTAGGACCACAAGATCCTAACAAACCTCATTCGGTCTTTGGTTGGTGCATTGGTTATATGGCAGGAAACTTATTCAGTCGAAGTGCAGCATTAAAGAGAAATTGGGATCTTATAATTGACCCGAAAGCGACGGTAAAAGCAGATGGCGTAGCGCTTGACCAAGACGTATTATATAGGGTAATTGATGCAGTCAGTAACGGAATCCCTTATCCATTGGTAGAAAAGATCAAACGTTTCTAACAGGTGGGGACAACTTCTAAGAATCGGCCAATCACAAACCTTAAAAACATTCTCTACCTGTAACGATTATTGAGCGGGCTATATCGGAGGGGTAGCCGACCTTTGTCACTACAAACCGGCTTCATGGTAGGATTTATGTCTGTATTGCGGTAGTGTCCGTTGTCGCTAAGGTCTTGGTTCACAACAATGAAGCCTTGTCCTGTTTGGTTAGCGTTCGTGAAAAATAAGTCAGATGCGGAAGCAAGCAGCTTTCATCACGTTCGTTGGCGCTTTCAGGGTCGCAGGGTTGAGACGTTTACTAAGGTCGCCTTACGCCAGCACATTATCAAAGTGCGGATGCCTGCTCGTTTTTCTTTAATTCGGCGTTAGTATCAACACTTTTGTTGCTGTTGGTTGCACGTTAGCTCCCATCCCAACGAGTGCTACAATCCCAGTTTTTTCAGCGACACTAACAAGCGCTCCGTCGATCACTCCGTCAAGGACTACTGCGTATGAATCGGGCAGGTTAGACAGTGTTGCTTGCAGTTCAGTCACTGGCACTTTACCTAGCACTTGCAATTGTGTGTCAAGAATGCACGCACCTCGAGTGCCAACCATGCCTTCAAGCATTTCACGTAATTTTGCATCATCCACTTTAGGTTTTGCGTTGGTTGTAACTACTGGCGGTCTTCTTTGTTGCACGGTTTGCGGTCGTCTCGCACCGTTTTGGCCTCGCGACCCTCGTTCGATATCAAGTTTTACTTGCTCGACTGCAACTTTATTTCTCAGCGCTTTGTGTATTTCTTTTTGTGTTAACTCTTCAACTTCTTTGCCGTCTGGTGCTCGTATCACGTAATCTATCTCGCAACAATTTAGCATTTCTTTGATTATTAGGTCACCGCCTCTGTCTCCGTCAAGGAAACATGTTATTGTTTTTTGCCTTGATAGCGTTTGGATAGTTTGCGGAACACTTGTCCCGTTTAGGCATATTACGTTTTTCATGCCTTGTTTTAACAAGTTTAGCACATCCGCTCGTCCCTCAACTACAATTAGGTCTTCTGCCTCGTCCACTCCCGGTCCTGCTGCAAGTTTCTCTGGACCGTATTCTTGCACTTCCATCATCCTAACAGATTGTGCAACTTCGATCGTTATTTCTTGCGAGTCTGGCAGCACTGTATCGGTCATGTTTTTGAGTAATTCTTTTGCTCGTTCTATTACGTAGCTTCGTTTTGTTATGCGTACATCTTCAAGACTTTCAACTGATACTTTGGCGTTACACGGCCCGATTCTCTCTATAGTTTCAAGAGCCGCTCCGATGATTGCAGTTTCTGCTTTGTCCATGGAGCTTGGTATT
This sequence comes from archaeon, assembly GCA_002687185.1. GTDB lineage: Archaea > Nanobdellota > Nanobdellia > SCGC-AAA011-G17 > GW2011-AR20. Next base: position 37,507 of record NYZO01000045.1, read on the forward strand.
ATAATATTACCTTGCGTTTTACCCCCCTTTGTGTCTAGTTTTACCTCGATTCTCCCGACACGTCCTGAGCGTTGTAGCTCTCTTAATTCTAGTTCTGACCCAAGTAACCCTTCTGTTTGGCCAAAGATCGCTCCAATCACGTCTGGTCTGTCGACTGCACCTTCAATTTGTATAAGTGTGTTTATGATATATTTCGCTGAAACAGGACTGATTTTTCCCATGTTATTTCCTCCTATGCTGTGTTTTCTAAAGAACTCCGGACTGGTTTACTCACTTTACTGTTCTCTGTATTATGTTATTGCCAGTGCTTTAATCATGCTTTTTTTGGTGATTTAGTGATCGTGATGTTCTTTAGTATGATTGTCGCCCGCGACACTAACCCACAAGGTCATTGCAAGATCTGCATCGTCAGCTCCGCTTGCGTATTCTCATGGCGGGCAATATAACACTTGTCGTTGACCAGTATAAATAAGTATTGGTTTTGTATTTTTCGCTTTATTTAGGTAGTTTTTTCCAACTTTAAACGTGCTTTTCATCTATTTTTCACGGCTTATATGTCTCTAAAAATTTAGTAGCATCTTCAATCCCTTTATCGATACCATAATTGATTTTAGTTTTATTTCTTGTTAGCAGGCTTAACGGTAGTTTTTCCTCGGGTCTAATAAGTATTACTCTCGAATCATCGATGGTTCTTTCAAGTTGTCTATCATTATCATCTCTCTTTCTGACTAATCTAGCGATCTTTTTGGGTAGTACATAAGATATAGGATTAACTAGCATATTTATCTTGAATTTGTCTGATACATGACGGACTTTATTCGTTACTACAATTATCTCTTCATTACCATCATCTATTGCTTTTTTTATAGGCATTTTATCTGACAGCGCCCCATCACAATACACGCCACCATTAACTCTTACTGGCGGGTGTAAGAACGGAACAGCTGCTGAGGCCATCATCGCGTCAAACAAATCTTCTTGGGTTGGGGTATGGTACACAGTTTCTCCTGATGGGTGTTTAGTAAGTACATAGGTAAGCACTGTGTCAGATTCCATAACTGCGTCTACATCCAATTTTGATCGATCATCCTTGAATGTTTCAATAAGGTATTCCAGATCTAAGATATTTTTATTGGGTTTTACTAGATTGCTATAATTTACTAGCTGAGCTTCAGATACGTATTTTCTCCAAGTATTTTCTATAACGTCAGGTTGCTCATAAAACGTTGCTGCAAACACCCCAACAGAAGTGCCATATATATGACTAAAATAATCAGGTCCTAATTCTCGTCCTAGGGTCGCTACAACTCCTGCGTCATACGCACCTTTGAGTCCGCCTGAACCGACAATTAAAGCTCGTTGTGTCATCACCCCACTCTCTTTTCATCAATTTATAAATTGCACGGTAACGAGCTTGTTGGTTGGTTATACTACAAAACTTCACGATACATTTATATACAATCGCAAGGATAGATAGATCGATATGGCAAAAAAAGGTGGTTTCTTTTTAATTGGCATCTTAATACTTCTAATTTTATTCGTTCTTGGTTTGATTGTTTTCTTAGTTATTAATTATGATAAAGATACGTCTGTTAAGCCAATTGAGCCGGTTGAGACTACTACTACCACTATTCAACCTGTAACACCTCCTGTAGTTGAGGATCCGATTATTAAAGAGCCTGAGTTTCAAGCGTTAGACGAAGATACAAAAGAGGATATATTAGATATTAGAGCAATTGATGAGAGTTCTGATGAAACTGATTGTGAGAGTGTAGAATTAAAAGAGCAATGTTATTTTAAGTTGGCGTTAGAAACAAAAGATTTCAGTTTATGTGAGAAGTTGACGTTTGAGCGATATAAGACTATTTGTGTGGAGACACTAGGATGAATTTAAATAAAGTTAGAGGGTTTGTTATTGTTGGTTTTATTTTTGTTTTTGTTATACCTTTTGTTTTTGCAGGGGCCGGAGATGGGCAGGTTGGGGATAGTTGTAAGGGAGACGACGATTGTGACTCTAATATCATTTGTTGTAACGATGGGATGCAGGTGGCGTTTTTAAAAAGTCAAGGTATTCCAATTGATGAAAACGGTTATTGTCATAGTGATGCTGATAACGATATGTATGCGTCCACTTGTATCCAATATGTTGACCGTGATACTGGTTATCCTCGGTGGCCGGTTGCAGACTGTAATGACGATAGCACACCAGGTATACATCCAATAACGATGACTTCTTTTCCTCTGGGCGGGTGCACCAAACCCCGTGGATTCACAAAGGGTAGTAGTGGTGATAACTGTCCTTATTCTTGGGATCCTGAAAAGGGGCATGAGAACCTCTGTAGCGACGGTATCGATAATGAATGCCCAAAAGATGGTAGCAACTTGGGTGGTACTACAGCCTCACCGATTAACGACTGCAACGAGGCCTCCTGTAAAGATGTTTCTCATTGTCAATGCGAGGATGAGGTCGGCAGCAAGAACCGTAATGTTCAAATCGGGACTTCAAAAGATTGTAAAGATATAGACGACAAATATTCCAGTGGTAAAGCATACTGTGGTCGAAAAGATCAGGCATATGATGATTGTAATGGGAAATGCGATCTTAAACTTGGTACTGGAAGCCCGGATTGGGATACTGACGATTGCATC
>NYZO01000046.1 GCA_002687185.1 archaeon
GACATGAGTGAGGTACTTATTGATAAACCACTCAAGGGTAAACTAAAAGACATTGTTCAACAAACACTCAAAGAAAGCTTAGACGAGATACTAGACACAGAACCATTTGATGTGATAGACATGATTAAACAAGCTGAGAAACCGTTCGTTATATTATTCGTTGGTGTAAACGGTGCAGGCAAAACGACGACTATTGCCAAATTAGTGAAATATCTGCAAAAAGAAAACTTATCAAGCGTATTAGTGGCTGCAGATACGTTTAGGAGTGCGGCAATTGAACAGTTAGAGCATCACGCTAAGGCGTTAAATGTAGCAGTCGTTAAACAAAGTTATGGTGCAGATCCTGCAGCAGTTGCATATGACGGTGTTGCGCACGCTAAAGCGAAAGGACTGGATGTAGTGTTAATAGATACTGCTGGAAGACAACAAAGTAATACTAACTTAATGCAAGAGTTAAAGAAAGTAGCTAAAGTTGCTAACCCTAATCTAACTCTCTTTATAGCCGAGAGTATTGCAGGCTCAGACGTAGTAACGCAAGTAACACAGTTTAATGATGTAGCTAAAGTGGACGGAGTAATTTTATCAAAATCGGATGTTGATGAGAAAGGCGGGGCTGCAATTTCTGTTTCATATGTTTCTAAGAAGCCTGTACTGTACTTAGGTGTTGGACAAGGGTACGATGACTTAACCGTGTTTAAGAAAGAAGAGATAATTGAACAGTTAGGGTTATAAAAAAATCCAAAATTAAAATGATTAAATGGAAATGTAGTCTCTGTGGAGGGGCATAAACCGCGCATTTATAAACTGTTTTTATGATTATTTGTCTATGGAAACAATTGAATATGCTCCGTTATGGGAAGCAAAGTACTCCCTCTTAAAAGAGATCCAAACTCAAGTTATTGGTCCTATACGTAATGATGAAATAAGCCTTACAAACGGTATACATACCATAATGGAATTAGGTCAATTTTGTGATCATCTATTGTTTTTTCCAGATGAAAAAGGAGAGTTTAATGCATATTCCTCAACATCGCAGCAAGAAGCAGCACAACGAAAAATTCTTGAGAAAGTTAATAGCCTCTCTAAAGTAAATCCAATGGTTATCCAGGCCTTAGAAGAATATTCTCACACTTTTTTAAGGACATATTTTAACGTTAAGCAATTTATCCAAGAGACTGACATGGCCCAATATCTAAAGGAGTACCTCCCTCTTTCACGGCGGCCTTCAGCAATCAATTCAAAACAGATTATGACTGCCCAAGGACTCCATTTTAATAGTAAAGCTACAGCAGAAAAGTACTTTCGAAGAGTCTATGAAGACGAAAGGATTATATCTTCAGAAACAAAAATAAAGAAAATTGGAGGAATGCGAAACACAGGTTTAGTAGGAGAACAACCAATGAGTTTCATAACAACATTTACAAGTAGTAATGAGTATAGTATTCTTATTCATGAAGCTTTACATGAATTATATAGGATATTTTTCCAGAGTAATCACACTGACCAAAATCTAGAACAATTGTGTCAAGGTAGCAAAATAGAAACCGAGAGTGATTTCTTTAATATCGTACAGGAGTCTTGGCTAAGAAACTTCAAAGATGAAGTGTTCGCATACATTAACGAAGGCTTACATTGTCCTATAAAACAACACTGGTCAACTGAAGAGATAGCAACCATTAACTTAGCAGGACTAGTAAAATTCAAAAGTGAAGATGACCTTTATAATTATCCATATGAAGATCATAAGAAAGCAAAAAAGCTATTCTTGGAGTATTTTGGTGATGGAAAATTATCAACGTTCGATGAAGGATACGATAGAATAACACAAACGTACCAAGATCAATGCACTGAGTTAGTATCTGAAATAGCGTTATTGTTTAAGAGCGAAGTACAAGAGATGGATAAATTAAAATATGAACAAAGACCCTTTATTTTATATCATAAAGCTCAGCATAGTGCAGGAAGAAGGATATTAACCGATTTGCTAGCCTTTTTACATGTAAATGATTGGCAAAAGATGATGACCTCGGCGAGAACAGTATTCCATAAAGAAGAGGAAGTATACGGAGAAATGATCAGCTACTTGCCTAGATATCTCGCAACAGACCCGGGAAATAGTTTTATGAAGGTGGGTTCTGAGATTATAAAAATAGAGCATAACCCAATAGATTTAGACAAAAAATATTCCTTACGATTCTAAGTTAATACCAAAGGTCATAACAATGCATTATTATGAACATTTAAAGGGAAAAAGCAACCTTATCTTTACTCACCAAGATATAATTGTCTATAAGAGTGATATCTCTGAACATATAGATTCATTCCCTCCAAGAAAAGAGACCCCAGGCTGGTGGAATCTTCTTCAAAACAAAAAACCCACTGCTGATGCAGTTAGGAACGCTTTTATCTACTCTCCTTTTCCAACAGATCCATTTCGTACGCTTTTTCACGTGTTGTATGCAAGAGCTTCACATTTATCAGAACCTGAAAGAATCAAAAAAGTAGAAGACCTCAACATTGAAAAATTATTATTCGAACACATTAATCATGATTTTGAGTTTCAGAAAAGATGTCTCTGGGTAAATACAGCAAAAAGCCATTACCTACCAGACGTGCGTTTTCAAGACCAAATCCTCATAGCATGCTCTGCAAGTAACCCAAGGTATTTACCTACTTTAACAAAACAAACTCGGAAACAAAGTAAGAGACCACAAATCGTAAATGAGCTTCCTTCGAACTTAGAAAAAACATTAACAACAAAGTATCCTCACATCACCGAAGATACTATTCAAGAACTAAAAGAGAACGGTTTTGTCTTGGTAGAAGAGTATCCACAAACGAGAACTGAGTCAGAAACAATCATGGACAAAACATTGTATGCCCTCTTAAACAATATCCCGATAGTAGATGGCTACTTTGGTTTCCCTGTCCGACTCCATGAAACACGCTTTATTGACATTGTATCACACATTATTGATTTCAGAACAAAAGAATTTTATATCATAGCTGAAAACGATCAACACTATTCAAAAAAGAAGATAGAAGAGATAATCTAACAGTTAGGGTTATAAATAAAAGAAAGTTTATACCGTTGTATGTTACATTTTGATAACAAAAAAACAGTGTTTGAGTATATTAAAAATAAGTTTAGTGAAAAAAGTAAATTAATACTCATTAGAGGTTCAATGGCAACAAAACCAATCAAAAATTATTTTGATTTTGATATAGAGATCTATGGAGATAAGTTAAAAAAACCATATTACGAGATAGCGTTCGTGAGAGAAAAACTAGTTTTAATTTCAGTTTATTTTTATAAGTATAAAGAAGGTGAAGATGCGAAATCTCATCCAAACATCAAAATTCTATACGGAAAGTACAACGATAACATTAAACCAAATTTCAATAAGGAAACGTACGATAACGAAGAAAAAATAAAAAGAGAATGTCAATTAGTCGTAGATTTCTTTTTCAAATATTTAAGAACGAAAGAGGAAAAACATTTAGCATCAATCCAGAAAAGGATTACATGAACAAAAAGATTTATATATATCTATCTACTAATCTCGTTAATGGCATTTATTCTAGATAATTTGTTTCCTATAGCAATAGTAATTCTTGGCATTTTGTTTATTATCTTCCCTCTGAAGTTTCGTTTTATGATGTGGTTTTGGGAAAAATTATACAGTCGTAGACTTAATGATACTATGACAAAATGGGGATTTAGATTTTTGGGAATCTGTCTTCTAGTTGTGCTTTTAGTTTCTCTCCTTATTTAGGGTTTTAATATATTCCCAACCGGAGTCACTTTCACATAATCTTTTGTACGCACTTCATTACCACCCATCACTAACTCATGATACTTATTAAAATCAATCCATGTGTGCCATTTTTCATTTACATTAAATGTTTTCTTAGCAAGTAACACTACACGTGACGGCACATGTTCAGAAACAATTTCATATTCTGATAAAACCTTGATTAGTTCTTTAGTAAAGCTTTCAATGTCAGCGTGATAGGGCATGTTCTCTTCTTTGAGTCTAGATTGCGACGCGCCAACCCACATGTACGCTTTCACTTCAATAAAATCAGGATCGCCACGCTCAATTAACATTTTATAACCATCTAAATCAGTCATGTTAACTTTATGAATCATAGTCAGTCGAATACAAGTTCGTTGTTTTTTCTGTTTCAAATAATCTAAACTCTCAAGCAACCGTTCCCAATAATCTGTAAATAATGGTTTATCAACTTCTTTTAGAATTTTTTTATTCGGCGCGTCAACACTAATATATAATTGTGTAACTGGAGCTAAGTCTTTAATTTGCCTTGGATACTGCCCGTTAGTAACCATGAACGTTGAAACACCTTCTTTATTAAACCGTTTTATCAATTCGTTCATCTTTGGATAAATAATCGGCTCACCAGTTAATGATAAAGCAACGTGTTTAACTCGTTTAGAATTTTCAAATGCCCCTTTGTTAAACTTCTTACTACCATTAAATCCAATCAATAATTTATGATGTGCCTCTACACTTTCGTCAAATATTTTATCAGGATCATCAACATCCCATTCCCATTTCTTAGAAACAGGTGCCTTATAATCGCGCCAACAAAAAGTACAACGGTTAGCACAACTAATACTAGTGGTCATCTGCAAACATTGGTTGCTCATGATGCCATAAAAAGTCAATTTATAACAACCGCCAACACCGCGGATCATGTTCTTAGTCCAACCGCAAACCTTAACAGCGCTGTGACTGCCGACAATACGATACTGTTGTTTTTCGAGACTTGATTTAGCGAGCTTTGATAACATAATTAATTACAGTAAAATGAAGATTAAAAGCGTTGTTATTTCATTTGAACTTCGGATTAGATTCACTTGAACTTCGACCATAGGCTTTTATACAAGTACGTGATATGGGCTTGTATGCTTTCCAAAGCGTTAGACAAAAAGAAGGGTGCCCTCAGAGTGTTATCACATAAAAATAAAGGCAAATATATCAAAAGCATTATCTATGGTGGTTTAGATGGAATTATTACGACATTCGCAATAGTTGCAGGAGTTGCTGGAGCGTCACTGAGCGCGTCCATAATCATAATCTTAGGGTTTGCGAATCTACTAGCAGACGGAATATCGATGGGGTTTGGTGATTACTTAAGCACGAAATCTGAAAAAGAATATCAACAACATCAACGAAAAAAAGAGACACAAGAAATAAAACGGTTCCCACAAAAAGAAAAAGAAGCGTTAATTACAACTTACCAAAAAAAAGGATTGTCAAAAAAAGCTGCAACAACGTACGTATCATTTATTACAAAACATAAGAAAATATTTCTAAACACAATTCTCTCAGAACATTACGGGTTCAATAGTGATAATAACCACTCGCCTGTAAAAAATGGGGTCGCAACGTTCGGGTCGTTTGTAGTGTTTGGGTTTGTACCACTACTTGCATACGTTTTAGTTCCAGTAATTGGAATTGATCAAACAGTTACGTTTGGGATTGCAGCAGTGTTGACTGCTGTTGCACTCTTTGGGCTTGGGGCTATGAAGTTTAAAATTACAGGGACACATTGGTATCGTGCAGGGTTTGAGATGTTACTCGTAGGTGGACTTGCCGCAGCAGCAGCGTACGGGATTGGATATGTTATTTCAGGATTAGTATGAAAAAAGAAAAAAGGCTAAGCTATTGATTAGCTTTCGATAGATGTTCGTTGACTTTATCCCAATCTATAACTTGGAAAAAAGCTTCTAGGAACTCATTTCTTTTAGGACCAAATTTTTTATAGTACGAATGTTCCCAAACGTCCACTCCTAAAACAGGCATCTTCCCTTGACTTAGCGGCGAATCTTGGTTAGCGGTTGTCATAATTTCTAATTCTTTATTCTCATTAATAACTAACCATGCCCAACCACTTCCAAACACACCTAATGCGGCTTTGATGAACGCTTCTTTGAACGCGTCAAAACTACCAAATTTTGCGTTAATGGCTTCTGATATTGCGCCACTACAAGCAACGTCTTTTTTCATTAACGGCCAAAAGAATGTATGATTAGCGTGGCCGCCTCCAGCGTTACGAATGGCAGTACGTATTTCTTCTGGTATATTATCAAGATCTTTTAATAATTCGTCCACGTCTTTGTCTTGCAAGTCAGCTTTTCCTTCAAGCGCTGCGTTTAATTTGTCAACGTAACCTTGGTGATGTTTACTATGATGTATCTCCATAGTCTCTTTATCGAGATGTGGCTCAAGTGCGTCGTACTCGTAACCTAATTCTGGTAATGTATATGTCATGTTTAATTATCCTCCATTGATTATAGATAACGAGATTTTTCTTCGATTTAAAGGTTTTGCACGAATTGTTGATACTGTTTAGTTTTTTATACAAGAAATCTAGATGACGTTTCCAAGACAAATTGTTTCTAATTGTTTGTGATAAGGTTCCATCTCTGGAATGTCATCATTAGCTTTCATAACATGACCCGACGATAAGCCTTCATGAATTGGTCTATAGATATTTCCCACCCGAGGTAACTCTTCGCGACGATCGTGTCCACCATAATGAGTAACGATGTCTTTTGTATGTATCCTAAAATATGATTTATCCAGATCAAACCCATCCCATGGGATCAAATCAAACCCATCTTCGCTTAAAATCTCCATTAATCGATTAATTTGTTCAATAGTTAAACCGTTCACAATAGTTTGAGAGTTCATTTTGATCTAATCCTAAATTTTCCCCACCAGATCAAGTCCAGGTGTTAAGGTTTTAGCTCCGTTCTCCCAACTTGCTGGGCATACTTGTCCGTTATTTTCGCTTACAAATTGTGCTGCTTTAATTTTACGTATTAATTCTTTAATATTTCTGCCGATACTATTATCATGAAATTCGAACACTTTAATTATGCCATTTGGGTCGATAACAAAAGTTGCACGTAAGCTAAGACCTTCTTCTTCTATATACGTGCCGTAATCTTTGCAAATATTTCCTGTTGGGTCAGCAAGCATTGGGAATGTTATGTTTTTGATCGTTTTTGAACTATCATGCCAAGCCTTATGTACGAATGCAGTGTCAGTACTCACACTTAAAACTTCTACGTTTAGTTCTGTTAATGTTTTATAGTTTTGTGCTAATTCGCTTAATTCAGTCGGACACACAAACGTGAAGTCTGCAGGATAGAAAAATAAAACTACCCATTTACTTTGATAGTTTCTTAGTTTGATATTAGTTATTTCTCCGTTATGGAATGCGTCAGTTGAAAATTCTGGCGCTTTTTCGTTAATTGTAACCATGTTTTAAATCCTAATTTTTACTGTGCCTTCTTTAATACTGCATTGACACATTAAACGAAAGTTTGAATCTTCAAGACCCATCGCTTTTTCTTGGTCGTTTCTTTCTCCTAATTTTTCCATGCCTTCTAAAACCTCAACTCTACAAGTGCCGCACATACCGTGTTTGCAACCAAAGGGTGTGCCTAGCTCTTCTGCTGCTGGTTGGGTGCTGCCACCGTCTTGGAATTCTTTTTCTTGACCGTCTTCAGTTTGTAATGTTGCCATTATAATATTCCTCCTTTAGTATTATTTTGAATTGTAAACGTATTTTTTAAACTTTTTGTACCTCTATATTATTTGGATATCCCAGAAATGATCCCCTGAGAATATCGTCTAATGGTTCAGAAATTAGCTTAAATTGCTCAAGATCGCTAATTCGTTTATGACCATTGTCGTTTGAGACTATTCTTGTTATATTGTGCCTTTCTAAAACATGATAGAATCCTTGTATCAGTAATTTTTTATGTTCTTGATAAGAGGCTAGACTAATTAGTTCGTAATCCAATAATGTAGATAGAGTTCCACTAATTAATGATAATGTGCTAAATGTATTTGGAAAGTGTCCACTGGGTTTGGGCAAGTCCCAATAGCTGAAAATAAATTCACCCGTTGCTCTTCGTGGAGATTCAAGCGCTCTTTTAGGAGATTGTAGGCCAGATTCACATGCAATTTCATTAAGTGTCGTGGTCATTTGATTGAAATATTCTCGGTCTTCGTCTCTTGGACTGATGGTTAATATGTATAATTGAGAAAATATTGTAGTGACCTGGTTCTCAACCTCTTCATAGGACATTGGTTTCATTAATCTAGTAGTAGGTATTGCCCCAGAATTTAGATCTTTCACTTTATTTGATTCTATTATTCAATTTATTTAAAGATATTGTATTTTTAGACGACAGATAACAACATTTAAAAAGAAATTGGTACCATTTGATAACTAACACGGGGCCGTAGCTCAGCCTGGGAGAGCACATGGCTGAAGACCATGGTGTCCGGAGTTCAAATCTCCGCGGCCCCAACCTTAATTATGTTAAAAGAAACTTCTATTCAACAAACCGCATCTGAAATATTACAGGAAGTTGAACCTATTTGTATTACGTTAAAAGAAGAATTGATTATTGATTTTGTTGATATATTTCCACAAACAGAAACCGAGAAGGAAAATCTAACACGTGAGATCAAGACTTTAGGTCAACGTGTGACACAAACAGATACTGGAATGGTATACAAACTAGACTCTCCGATTAAAACCAAATTCGGTCCGTTAACACTAATAAAGATACGTATAGTTGACTCAACGAAAACACAACACGGCGCACCAGATTTCAAAGTAGAGAATTATTTAACGTTCAAACAAAAGTATATTGAAGATGGCCGATTCACACTAATAGTTCGAAAAAAATATGAGATGTTAGAGCTGAAAACTAAAAACATTCTAATCTATTTTCCAAATATCACACTTTCAGAAAGTTTATCACCAGAAAAGTACGACTAAGCTGTAGGGTCGAAACATTTAAATAAAAGTCTAGATTAAAATCCATATCTAATTCATAAAAAGAGGTGGTTCTATTATGCCAAGAAAAGCGGGACGAAAAAAAACTTCTCCAAAAAAACAAGCTAAAAAAACAACGCGAACGAAAGCGACTAAGAAAACAGTGCGAGCAATGAAAGCGCCAAGAGCGTCTAAGACAATTCGATTAGTGAGCAAAGGTGGATCTGTTCGGCCGTCAGGATATGCAGTAACGTCACTTGTTGCAGCAGGACTTGGATATTTACCGATCGGTGTACTGCTGAAAATTGTATTTGAAGTGGCTGCAGTAGTTGTAGGATTTATTGCGTTAAGTAAGATTAAAAAACATCCAAACATTGCTGGGCGCTATATAGCAATGGCAGGAATAATTTTGAGCATTGTATGGCTTGTACTCTATATTTTGTTTTCTGTAGCCTATAGCGCAGTAGGAGCAGGATACTAATGACCAGACGCGGGGCATTAAGCCTTTCTATGAACACAATAGTAGTGATTGTTATAGGGGTTACTGTCCTTAGCCTTGGTCTAATATTTGTGCAGAAAATATTTTTTAACACCACAGAACAACTTGAGATCTCATTCACACAAGCTCAAAGAGCTATAGAAGCGTTAGAAATTAGTCATGATCAAAAACTTACTGCGCCGATAACCGTGAAAGTCAGGCGAGGGGATCAGACGAATTTTGATATTTGGGTGGTCAATCAACTCGATAATAAAGCGACGTTTGAGATAGAATTAACGCCGTCTTCTGAAAGTACTTTTTCTAATAATGATGTATTAGTTGCTGTTGCTAACCGTCGATCAGATATTGGAGTTGACCAAGAAGCTAAATTTGTTGCTGGAGCCAAAGTAAATAAACAAGCTAATCTTGATTCTGCTGCGTATGAATTAGTAGTTACTTCAGATGGTGAGGAATACGCGCGTACTGGACTTTTTATCGAAGTCGAATCGTAATCATTATATAATTAGTTTTTTTTATATTATTATGGAATTAAGTTCAATAGATATTCATTATTTGGTTAAAGAATTACAAAGTCTTGATAGGTCGTTTATATCAACTATTTATCAACCGAGTCACATTATATTAGGGTTGCATAAAGAAGGCAAACATTTCTTGCATGTGCGTGATTCAAGCGTTTATGTGAACAACCAAAAAGAAAAACAAAATGCACCTACGCCGTTTTGTATGAGTTTGAGAAAAAGGTTACTACGAGCTAAACTTATAGAAATTGAACAGGTTAACTTTGAACGTATTATTAAATTAACGTTTAGTAGTGTTGACGGAGATTTGTTTGTTTATATTGAGTTGTTTGCTAACGGTAATTTTATTGTAACTAATGATAAAAATATTATCTTGATTGTGAAAAGCTCAGAGCAGTTTAAAGATAGAACACTAAAAAAAGGTGAAACATATTGTTTGCCGCCTGAAAAAGTTAATACGAAAACTATTGCGTTTAACGCTTTCAAAAAAATTATAGATTCGAAACCGCGTACAACCATTCTTAAAACGTTGGCAATAGAATTTAGCTTAGGAGGTAAGTATGCGACCGAGTTATGTAAACGGTGTGAGATTGCTGCGTCTATAGAAACTATCGACAAAGATAAACAAAAAGAATTGTATGACGGGTTACAAACGCTGTTTGTTGAACCGTTTAGTCCTAATGTAGGATTGTACCCTAACCCGTTTATATTGCAAACTGATCCGCCAATTAAAAGTTTTGAGAAATATAGTGATGCAATTGATTACTTAGTTACAAAAGAGGCAGAAAACGAGAAACCACAAACCAAAAAAGAAGAGAAAATACTCCTTAAACAACAAGAGCATTTAGTAGAGATTGAACAAAAGATTTTAACGTGTGAAGCAAAAGCTAACCTAATTTATCAACATATGCACGAAGTACAAGATGTAATTAAAGGGATAAATGATCAAGGTTGGAATTATAATTCTAAATTGATTAAACAAAAACATCCGAAGAAGAAAGAGGTGACACTGTCGCTGTGAAAATTAAAGTTACTGGGTTGAAAAAAGAAACGGTTAATGTAAAAGAAGGCAGTACTGTCTCAGACGTCTTGAAGAAAATTGATGTGGATGTGCAAAATGTATTAGTAACAAGAAATAAAACATTGATAGTGGGTACAACTAAACTTAATGATAAAGATACAGTAGAATTATTAAGTGTGATTTCAGGAGGATAAAAGTCGTTTGTAATTTAGCTCTATTTGTTTTTCCATATCCTTTTTTCTTTGTTTCGTAAAATAATCGACAACTTGTTTAACATTCTTTGGCTCGTTTGTCTCTTCTTTGTGTTTAGCTAAATATGGACTATCCGTCTCTGATAATATTTGTTTGTTAGGTATGAGATCATTTATAGTCTGAAAAGTAACATCAGTAATAACTCTAGGAGGTACAGAAAAATAATAACCTAATTCGATAGCCTTTTTTGCGTACTTTTCAGGGCCGTTGTATGAGTGTAATACTACTTTTTTTGCTTGTTCTTGTTCTAAAGTGTTAATTACATGTTTTTCTGCGCCGCGTGAATGAATCACTAACGGCTTGTTGTGTTTGTTTGCTAGTCTAATAACATCAGTGAAAGGTGATTTTTGTTGATCAACTTCTTTGCGATTTTTTGGCCGATCCATACCAACTTCTCCTATAGCAATACATTTGGTAATATGTTTTTTTACAAACGAAAAGTCTTTTTCTATATTTTGTATTTCAATAGCTGAGTGTGGTGGATATAATCCTAAGCTAACTTTTAAAATAGGATATGTTTTTGCAAGAGTTAATACTTCTTTATTTGTTTCAAAACTTACACCTGAGTTGACAATAATCTTAACTCCTGCTTTCTGACTGCGTTCGATAACTTTCGGAAGGGTCTTTGGATAGTACTGTTCGAAAATATGTGCGTGGATGTCAACTAACATAAAAAACGATAAGCACAGAACGTTAATAAAGCCTCTCAAAGATATTGTTCATGATCTAAATCTTTTTAACAATAGTCGCTTCAAAAGCTTGTTTAAGAATGGGATTTGCAAACGGAGTTACGGTTGATACTGTTGTTGTAGAATTTACTGGGAAAATACCAGAACTCGAGGAAAAGATTGCATCTTATATCCCACGTCTTAAAGAAGGAAGTGGTCGATATTCTTCATTAATTAAACCCTCTGCTGGTGGAGGTGCGGAGAATTCTCTTAAATATCTCTTTACGACGCAATATGAATTTAATATACACCTAGCAGCTCTAGCACACTTACATGGTAAATCTGAGGATAGGGATAGGTTTACTAAATTAGCATTAGAGTGTAGAAAACATTATTGAACGTTCTTTTAGTTCTTCCATTAAACAAAAGACATATAAGAACTTACTAACGTATTAATTGTATGGATGTTTTAATCAACGTACAAAAAAGTGCTGCTCAAAACGCATCAGACTACTTTGATAAAGCTAAAAAACTAAAAAAGAAAGTTATTGGTACACGCAAAGCTATTAGTGACATCAAAAAGCGGATTGAAGGTGAGAAGACTATAAGTGTTAAACAATCACACCCAAAAATCAGAAACATAGATCGCAAACAAGCATGGTTTGAGAAGTTTAGATGGTTTTTTACCAGTTCAGGATTATTAGTTATAGGCGGCCGAGATACACACTCAAACGATATAGTGGTTAAGCAACACACTAAAACAACTGATTATGTATTTCATACTGAGATGCCTGGTTCACCTTTTTGTGTTATCCAAGCTGAAGGTAAAACTGTAGATAAACAATCGTTGGTTGAAACTGCTCAATTTTGTGCCACACAATCACGTGCTTGGCGAATGAAACGTAATCCGTGTGAAGTTATGTGTGTGAAAGGAAACCAATTGCATAAACGCGGCGGGATGAAAGCAGGTTCGTTTGCAGTTACAGGAAAACGTCAATTGTATAAACCGACTTTAGAGTTAGCCGTAGGAGTTACTCCTGATTTTTTAGTAATGTGTGGACCATTATCTGCCGTGAAAGATAAGTCAAAATATATTTGTCAATTAGTGCTAGGAGACAATAAAAAAGAAGACGTAGCAAAACAAGTAAGAAATATGATCGAGAAGAAGATGAAATTGAGGTTTAGTATAGATACGTTATTACGAGTACTTCCGCCTGGAGATAGCTTGATAAAACAGTAGCCCACAATATTATTTAGTAGCATTCCACATGATCTCAAAGAATGTATCATATGATGCGGCTAACGATTTATGATGTATAAGGATACCTAAAGGGATCGGTGTCCATAAAATGATACCTACTTTATCTCCTCTAATAATCGTTTCTGTTAATGGCTCAAATCCTTTTTTAGTGTATTTTACTTCTGATTTTGGATATTTTCGTTCTGCTTGCCAAGCTTGTAGTGATTCGTTAAACAGTAACTTTGCTTTTATTCCTTTACGTGCTCTTTTTTTATGATAATGAACCCACCACGCGTCTCCTAGCATCAGTGATTCTTTTGCAGAACCAAACGTATGGTGTTCTTTTCCTTCTGTGTCTAAGAGTTCATGTAAGAGTTCTTTTACTCCTTTAATGGTTCTAAACGTTATTACTTCAGGCTTTGTTGGGGCTGTTTGTTGTTTGAGGAGTAATTCGGGTAAAATCGCTTCAAAACGTTCTCTTTTCTCGTTAATATACGCAATAATGTGTTTAGGGTTTGACGCTTGATAGTGGTTTCGTTTGCCTTCTTTGATGACTGAGAGCATGCCTTTATCTAGTAATTTGTTTAGGGTCATGTGTACTACTGAACTTTGTAATCCTGATTTCTCTATAATAGGTCCTGCTGTTGCTGTTCCTAGTTCTAAAAGTGCTAAATATACCTTAATTTCTGCGTTGGTGAGGCCTATATCTTCTAGAATTGTGGTGTCCATAGTACGTACAGGTACTGTTCTTCTATTTAAGATCTTTGTTTAGTCCTCCATTAATGGAGAGTGAGTGCTTAAATAGTGTTAAGTTACTACTAGGGTATAACAAAAGTTAACCTTTACTTTCAAAAAAGGAGGAGAAAATCAAAATGAAAAATAAATTTGTAAATAGATGTGAGTTGCCTAATAATTCCTTAGGTAAATTTATTCTCTGTCGAGATGAGCTAGATATTACTCTTTATGGAAGAATGGAATTACATCCTGGAGTTGAAAATAAATCCTATGACAAAGCAAAAAAATTTCTAATACTTCTAACAACAAGTCTTTCTGATTTTTCTATTGATTCTATTGTTGGAAACCATAAAGAAATTTCTCATCAAGGAGAAGTCCTTGGAGGTACACAAGCTCTTGTAAAGGATGGACAACTATTCTTGTATGGCTCTAGTACTACTTACGGAGAAATTCATCCAGAAGCTGTAGAACGCTGTTTGCACGGAAAAGATCTCAGAATAGAATCGCTTGGTTTGACATTTTTTGGTAATGAACTCTTACCACTGGAACAATACTTGAGTCAGGAGGTAAGAAATGACAAAGACTAAAATGACAAGAATATCAGATTATGTTTAATCAAAGATGGAGAGTATTGAGGGAACAAGAAAGGAAATAAAGGAAGCAAAAAAAGATATAAACATTCTACTGATTTTAGTGAATTTCAGTATAGTGAAGCTGTTACAAGAAGAAAATCAAGGATTATGATTTCAATCGAAAATGCTTCCAAACTCGCGGAGGGATCAAAATGAAAAAAACTACTGATATCCAAAGTTATACAGGTTTGATCCACTTCACCAACCCGAAGAATATTTATTCTATTCTCCAAACCGGACTCACGACAGATGTTAATAAGATAGATCAAAAAATCTTAACGGGTTTCGAGACACGTAATATTGGAAATACACAATCGATGCCGCTTTGGTTCAGTCGAAAAGGACCAGAATCAACGTTCGAAAATTGGGATTCACTTCCATGGGTCTATTATATGAATCAAGATGATGAACATCCTACTTCAATAGGCTCGTTGTGTTTGTTATTTAATACCTCTACAATCCCATCAGTAGATTTCAATCTCCGTAGAGATTACGAACGGAAAGATTGTTGTTCTTTGAAAGGATATCTTCTAGAACACAATGATAGTATACAACCAAAAAATTGTGGTTCCGAAGAATTTACCGTTAGAAGCAAACAAACAGAAGAAGGCAGTTATATTCACGTAACATTTCCTCTACCTATAGGAATAGTTTTATCTCCCTATCCTTCTTATGATTACAAAATATCCAAAAGAATAGAGACAGAAGCGATTAGAGAAGAGACTATAGCCTCCCTAAATAGTGTTCAAGATGATCCAAATAAAAAAATTCCACCTTTATACAATTGCTACGGAGAAACCATTTGGTCCAAAAAAGATTCTAAAAAACCAACATTAGTTTCCCAAGCCCTCAAAGAAGGTATAGAGATCTAATCTCAATGTTGTTTCTTTCCCACGATCACTAAAACAACAATCGTCACAACGACCCCTAATAAAAAATAAAACGCAGGCTCTTGCACGACGTTTGACAACCAACTAGCAATATTGGCCATTGTACTTGGTGCGGTAACAACGCTTGCAGCTTCAGCGACAGCACGATCAGCAACGTCATCAGCTGCATAATTCAAGTATTCTTTGGCAAATGGAACACTTACTACTTCAGGTGTTTTATTTCTCGTAAAACCGTACACAAAAACTGTTCCAACTAACCCAACTAACGCTGCAGGTAGTATTGATTTGAGTTTAGTTTTAATACCGTGCGTTGTATCAGGTGCTATAATAATAAATTTCTTAGCTAATTGATATACAGGCATTTTCTTACCCTTATCACTCCATACAAACTCTTTTGCTCTAATTAAACCAGCTTTTTTTAATTGTTGTAAGTTATAATGTACTGTAGATATTGGTAATTCTATTTTTTTTGCTATTACACTTTCTGTAGCTTCAGTTTTTTGTGCTAAATAAGAAAGAATTGTCCTACAAGTATCGTTAGTAATAGTTTGTGCGATAGATTTTGACTTCTCGTCTTTTAAATCTACTAATAAAAATGTCTCGTCTTTTTTCATTGTATAATAACCATATTTACTACTATTTAAACCTATATTAGATTTTGAATCCGTTCGTAGTTATTACTTTTTTAATGCGCTTTGCACTAATCCTATAATTGAGTAGATTGTAATGAATGGTAAAACAACATAAACAACGTACTGCCATGCCACCCCTTGCACACTTCCTATGCCACAACACTGAAATATGTCGTACCACGCAGGCGGTCCAAAACAGTCGACAGCTGCACAGGTAGTTTGGGCTGCTTGTATTTTGTGTACTACAATAGTACTCGTTCCTAGGAGGCTTGCAATCACTTTTGTTAGGTCTGGCTTTAAGTTTATCATCAGAAATTACTATTAATCCATCTATTTAAACATACTTTAGACTTCAAACTCAGTTAAACCCACCAAAAAAACAGCAAAACACAACGTTTTTAAACTAACTTGGGACTCTACTTTTCATGCCAAACGTAAACGATATAGCAAAAGACACATTAATCAAGAAAACAGCAAAAGAATTAAAGAAAAATTGTCCTGCGCCTGATTGGTCGTTGTTTGTTAAAACATCGGTAGCAAAAGAACGACCGCCAGTGGATAACGATTGGTGGTATTTGAGGGCTGCGTCTATATTAAATAAAGTATACTCAAAAGGACCTATAGGAGTGTCAAAACTTCGAAGAAACTATAGCGCAAAGAAGAATAGAGGCCACCAACCTGGAAAAACATATAAGGGTTCAGGCAAAATTATACGTACAATATTACAACAATTAGAAAAAGCTGAATTAATTAGAAAAACAGAAAAAAAACTTACTCCTGGAAGAATTATGACCCCTAAGGGTAGATCGTTTTTGGACAAACTTGCAAAATGACAAATAGATATTTAGCACGGAAGATCAGACTCGGGAAAAAACTATTACAAAGACGCTGGGCTCCGTTTTGGACTGTGCCTAAAATTTATGGTAAAGATCGGCGCGTACACCCAGGACGACACACGGCTAAGAAACGGAATTGGCGCAGAACCAAGACTGAGGTATAAATGGATAAAGGCATACTAACATTCCGGTTGAGACATTATTTGCGTGGTGTGCCTGATTATCGGAGAACAGCAAAAGCAGTTAGACTTGTTAAACGGTTAGTTGAGAAACATGTACGGTCAGATAACATTAAACTTGGAAGCTACTTAAACGAAAAATTATGGTCGCAAGGAAGGAAAAATCCGCCTAATAGAATCCAAATCGAAATTACGAAAACTGACGATTATTTTATGGCTGAGTTGCCGGATGCGCCTAAGCCGAAAGTTGAGGAAGATAGTAAGAAAAAAGGTAAGAAAACCGAGTCAAAAAAGACGAGCGACAAAAAAGAAACAAAGAAAGTAGAGAAGAAAAAGACAGAAACAAAAGCTACTCCTAAGAAAGAAACTAAAACATCAACTACAAAAAAGAAAGCTTCACCAAAAAAGAAGGAGAAAAAATAATGACGTTACAGATACCTCAACAAGGAGAGAGACTTTTAGAATATTGTTATATTATGGAAGAACATGTTGGAAAACAATTAACTTTATTTTCCACTAATAACCATTTCGGATATTGGACCGAAAAGGTATCAAGTAGGATTTTTGTCTCCCAAGATCATTTAGACGAGACGTTTAAAATGTACGAAGAAAACGGTATTGCTTATTTAGTTGCTTTGAGACCAAAAAAAAGGATTGGAAGATTCGAATTTGATTTAACCTTATCAACTCCATTCAACTCATCACATTCACGAGTAGATAAGATAATTAGCCAAAGAGGTAGAACAATTTACGTTAATCATGATACATCATTTCGCTTTTTGGAAGAGAATCGAAACGTTTATAAAATTAAATAAAGGAAACAAACACAATGGGCGAGAAAACAACTACGATCGTGAGCACACTAAAGAAAGGTCGTTATTTAATCGTTAATGACGTTGCTTGTAGAGTAACTGATATACAAATATCACGACCAGGAAAACATGGCCATGCAAAATCTAGAATTGAAGCAGTAAGTTTAATTGACGGTCAAAAGTTCATTTTTGTTAAACCTAGCCATGATAAAATAGACGTGCCAATAATTGAGAAAAACACAGCGCAAGTATTGTCAGTTTCAGGCGATACAGTGAACGTTATGGACCTAAACAATTACGAGACGTTTGATCTGAAACTGCCAAAAGAACTAAAAGATGAAGTTAAGGAAGGTGTGCAGGTATTATACTGGGTTATTTTAGACGATAAAGTGCTCAAGGAAGTTAAATGATGGCAAGGTTTCCTGAAGCACAACAACGGTTATTTAAGAACGTATTCGTATGCAAAAAGTGTAAGTCGAAAAGACGGTCGCTACCTAAAATTATAATCAATAAAAAATTAACTTGTAGGCGTTGCGGAGGCCGCGCGTTTCGTACACTAAGAAAAGCTAATTAAGCATACGAGTATATAAAGAGGAGATGAAGAGTAATCCATAACGAAAATGAATTGGGATCTAATACTATTACTTGCTTTTTGGGCAATATTATTAATTATTATCTATACGCATAAATCTAAGTTTGAGATTCAAGGCAAAGTAATAGCGCTCTATAGGACAGCTTTAGGTTTGAAAGCTATGCGATTTGTCGCAGACCGGTTTCCACGTACGTTGCGTGTGTTAGGGTATATTGGAGTTGTAGCTGGATTTTTAGGGATGGTAGTTATGCTAGGGTTCTTAGTGTATGGGACATGGCAGCTGATATTTGTGCCAAGCGCGCAACCAGTACTTAGTCCAGTACTGCCAGGCGTGGCCATTCCAGGGTTGCCTAGGTTGTCGTTTTTTCATTGGATAATTACTATATTCATTGTTGCTGCAGTGCATGAGTTTGCACACGGTGTGCTTTCATTCGTACATAAAATACACGTCAAAAGCTCTGGGTTCGCGCTATTTGGACCTATCCTTGCAGCGTTCGTTGAACCAGACGAACAAGCACTTGATAAAGCTCCTAAACGAGCGTCACTTAGCGTGCTTGCGGCAGGGGCGTTCGCTAATTTCTTACTCACGATTCCATTTTTGTTACTATTCGCGTTTGTGATGAACCCGGTTGCAGCACAGTTGTATATGGTGCCAGATGGTATAATTGTGCAAAACGTAACGGTCGGTGGGCCGCTAGATGGGCAATTACAAGTAGGTGAGCGACTAATGCAAGTCAATGGGCAAGATTTAGTGTCAATACAAGATTTTTTGGGTGCGCTTGATGGGCTTAAACCAGGAGATACAGTAGCACTTGTAACTGATAAATCAGCGTTCAATATAATCGCGTCACAACATCCGGATTTTCCAGAGAAAGGGTATTTAGGGGTGGTCATATCGCAATCAATAACATCAACACGGCCAGCTTGGGAGACGAGTGCGTTTTTGTGGGTGTCACTACTTGTGTTTTGGGTGTACGCAGTGAGTCTTGGAATAGGACTATTTAATCTGTTGCCGCTTGGGCCGATTGATGGTGGACGTATGTTATATATTGTATTACTTAGTTTCTTGCCTGAGAAAAAAGCCAAAAAAATATGGGGATGGGTCAGTTATTTGGTATTAGCGCTAATAATAATTAACTTATTGCCGTTCTTATATAAACTCGTTTTGTATATTGCTAGTTTTTTTGTTTAAATATTCCAAACTATGTATCGTAAATGCATGCACAAAATTTATATAGGGATATATACCATCCGGAAGATTTATGGAATACAGGAAACTTATCAAGTTTGGAAATAGCTCATATGTTGTTTCTCTGCCTAAGGCGTGGGTAATTAAGCATAGACTCAAAAAAGGGGCGATCATATATGTAGACGAGAATAAAGTTGGTGATTTAGTATGTTCACCTAAAGAAGTTGAGGAAGAACCGCCAAAGACTTTCGTGTTAAATGTTGATGAACACTCTCCGGCTTACATTAAACGAGAATTAGTTTCTGCGTATATAAATAATTTTCAACATTATCAGATAGTAGCCAAACAACCCTTTGATCAACCAAGAAAACTCAAAGAGTTGTTAACGTCATTTATAGGTATAGAAGTAATGGAAGAATCAAAAAATAAAATTGTTGCTAAAGATTTTGTTGATATACGGATGATTTCAGTAGAAGAGCTCTTAAAGAAAGTGCACCTTTTAGTGAAAACGATGTTTGCAGATCTCAAAGATTTTAATCAAATCCATATGGAAAGTAGGATTGAGGAGATTGAACGTATTTTCTTTCTTGCACGGAAAATTGTGTTGTATAACCTAAATAACCCAGCATTAATGAAATTAGATAAGAAAACTGTGCATGATTTTATGATTATGCGAGAGATGGCTTATATTCTAAAAGAACTAGGTGATCTACTTAATTACATTAGTGATATATTCTTACCTTATAAAAAAGAAGAAATATCTGAAGTATTATTCTCTTTGCTTGATGAAAGTTATGTATTCTATGATCAACTTATGAAGATTTATTTTCAGAAAGATTGGCAGGCAGCACTCAAACACTCAGAGCGAAAATCGAATTTTAAAGGGAAAATAGATTCGCTCTTTGAAACAAACACTTTGCCTGATAAAGACCAGTCCGGTGAAAAAGTTAC
Organism: archaeon; assembly: GCA_002687185.1. Classification (GTDB taxonomy): domain Archaea; phylum Nanobdellota; class Nanobdellia; order SCGC-AAA011-G17; family GW2011-AR20. The sequence goes on from NYZO01000046.1 coordinate 20,476, forward strand.
GGGGATGTTGTATGTCTATTTTACTTCCTTGATTAAAAAGATAAACCTGATCAGTCGAGTTGTGTATACAAGTACTATTCGTGAAGATAAATAAGGACTATTTGTGTAGAGGGATAAGTCTTAGTTATTGGGGTGTTCTATGGAGGGAAAGTTCCAATAATCTCTGTAAAATATATTGTATATGCCAAACCTTTTTTAATACATATTCCTATTTCGTTAAAAAATATAGATTTTCATAAAATATTTAAACTCTGTTTACCATTCTATTGCTAAAAAAAGACAATGGAATCAGAACAAATACCAGGCTTTAATCACGCACTTATTGATGTCTCTAAGGGCCAATTAGAAGAATTAGAACACGTTGAAAGTGTGTATGGTTGTATTGCAGACGAAGATTTTTTTAATAATATACCTGAAATAAATCAAAGAGTTCAGAATATTGCTGAAGTAAGTAATCAGAACTTTTCTGCAGGTTTAATGGACAAAACGAGCATACTAAAACGAACTCGTTTATTAAATGAATCTGATCAGATCTCTTATGAAGTATTTGTTAAAATTAATAACACTCAGACTCGAAGTTCGGTCCCATCTGGGATGAAAACTGTCGATCGTAGAAAAATAACAGATCAAAAGGTGGCAATGAGATATGAATATGAACATGCAAAATTTTGGAATGAAGTTGGTCTGCCAGTACCAAAAGTATTTGCAGGGATAATCGACGATAATGATCATGCTGCAATTATTTCAGAGTTTTTAGATCAAGATACGTTGCAGATTGATATGTTGGCATTAAGCGAGAAAATATCTGACCTTTCAAGGTATGGGAATAATGGCCACACACAAAAAGATTTGAACACTCTAAACGAGCAAACAAATGCTATAATTCTTGCAGCCGCAGATACGATTGGTGATTTTGCTTTGGATGGAGGTAGTCTCTATATAGAGAAGCGAAGAACAAACTCTTGTTGTCCAACAATGATTCAAAGGAAACCTGAATATTTTGCATTAAAAACTAAATCTCATTTAGAGAGAATTATTAAAGAATCTAAAAAAACAATTGACCGTGAAAAAGTATTTGGATTGTTTGATACACTCATTGAACCATTAATTAACTATAATTTGATAACGTCACCCTTTAGAGCAGTATATGGACAGCACGATGAATATTTTAATAATATGAGTGTTCAAAACGTTAATGGTGGATTCGTTGTTAAGTTCTTTGATGCAGAGAATGCATCCTATGGTCCCTGGTGGCATAGTATGGCAAAATTATTGTTTGCTCCAGAGCTTGCGTTGCCAAATGATAGAATTGAAGAATTATTTTTTACAGCACATAAGACAATGGTTGAGAGGATTTATGAAGGACAATACGCCTCTCTTGCTGGAACGACTTTAACAGATGGGCAAACTTCAACACAATACTTAGAAGACTACACAAACTACTCAGAACAATTAATACGCTTTGATCTTGCTCGTGTACACGAAATAATAAATACAGTTGGAAAACGAATTCGAGATTCGTATTCAGAGAAATATGATGAGATGATACAATCAGAAGGTACACGTGGTGATGCAATTACGAGAGGGCGTCCTATGCCTTATAATCACATGCGATCAGCTATTGCGTATCCAACCTATTCAAGAGCA
>NYZO01000047.1 GCA_002687185.1 archaeon
AATAAAATTCTCATAATCCCCAACCCTCATATTTAACACAAATTGCATCCTCAAAATCTTGCATTGACTCACTTTCAGTCCACCCATAACCTTGTGTAACATCGCCGCTATCCCAAGTAAAATGCGTTGTAAATCCATTACCAAATTGCTCTGTTACCGGCTTTTTCTTCATGCCAAAACAAATGCCCTCAAACATTTTTAAGTGTCTTTCTCTTTTCATAATATCTTGCCCTCTTATTAAATATCTTTTTAACTCGTTTAAGATAATCAATATCAAAACTACGTAACGAATTCTTTTATTTCAAAGTCAATAAACTCTTCACCTTTAGCAACAATAACCTTGTCAACAATCAACCTGTAAATTCGATTATCATTAAACCCGTACTTCTTTTGCAGAATATCTGTAAAGCACTTGACTGGATTATCAATGTCAGCCCCTGCATTACTAAAGCCAAATACAATCCGCAATTCCAAGTTACCCTCTGGAACATCAAACGGACTTAATAGCATCTTCACATCGCGCTCATATCGTTTGTATAAATCAGTTTTGTAACGCCTACCAGTATAAGCCTTATTTACCGTTACTGGTTTAATATCAATCCTCATACAAAACTATCCCTCCAAATCTTTAGTAACTCTACTGTTTCTTTTAGCAACTCAAGCTCGGTACCAAATTGGGCTTCAAACACTTTTTTGTTCATGTGCACGGCATCTGGGCCAGTTCTATGATGGATTGGACATAATGGTATAGTGTCGTAGTTGCTTGACCGTTTGCCCATGGTTCTGTTACCTATGTGATGAATCTCTGCCGGAGTTCCTTCATAACCCATTTTTCTACACGCAATACAACCAAGTGATGCAACTGCGCTCATGTAATCTGATTCTGCTTTAGAGTTTGCCAAGTTCCCTCCCATTTATGGCCCTAGTCCAAACTAAATTGGCCAACTTGTTAGCGTGGTTATATAACTGACTGCTTGGAAGGTCAGCTTTTAAACCTTCCTCAAAAGCCATTACAGCCTCTTGCCACTTTATGCCATAGGTCTTGTTGCCTAACACCTTTTTAGCGCGTTCTACGTGCGCTCTATTCGCGTTATTAACACCTTGCATCAACCATTGTTTGTAAGTCATTTTAACTGTGACTCCATTAACTTTGCGTATTCGCTATCAACTGGAATGGTTAGTTTTATTCCTCTATCCATGCACCACTGTTCAATTCGGTTCAGATAGTGTGTCATTTCACCAACATCCAAAAGTTTTGTTGATTGCGTTTGCAATACTGCGTTTTCGTTTCTAATCGACTTAACAGGGCAAAAGTATTTCTTAAACACTTCATGCCATAGTTCATTGCCTTTGGCTGTGCCTGAATCGACCTGTAACGGGTTTTGTTTATCTATCTCAGTCAACCATGCCCAGTACATAGAGTTTTGGCTTAGAGAGCGTTTCTCGCGCCATTCTTTGATTGATATTCGATAGCTCTTGCCTTGGTTGCTCATTATCAAATTGCTTAATTGAGTAATGATATAGCCAAGGCTTGATACTGTTAATCTAAGGTCATCCATAAATTAATCGCTAAAATCTTTTTCAATTTCTCTTACGGCCTTTTCAAATATTGCCCTAACCACAAATATAACTAATGGAAATACACAAAAACCATAGAGAAACCCCATTATAAAATCATCGCTCATATCTCGTTATACTCCATTTGACTATCTGCCGAACATTTCTCCAATGCCACTAACACTCTATCCGACGAAACACCATGCAAACCGTTTCTATCTTCAATTTCGTGCATTGCATCAAAGTTGTCGTTCATACCGTGAAACTCGTAGTTTCTGTAATCAGTTAATTGTTGTTTGTTGTAGCTAGTCATTGTAATATTCCAATTGGTACTGATTGTTGATTTGATTTAATTCCAAGTTAAATCGTTTCTATTCAAGTTGCTTGTAAGTATCTGGATGCATCTTTTTTGATGCTTTCCAAGCCGGAATGTCTTTTCTAGCCTCTAACAAGTCTTGTTCTGTCATTATCTCATTCATACCGATACCATCTAGAACTTCCCCGATTAATTTCGGGGTTGTTCTTCCTAAATTAATCTAAAATGCAATTCTTTCCACATAACTTGATTGCTTACTGCTTGCTCTAGCATGTCAATAATTTTTACAACCTCTTTTTGTGAGTAAGTCTCAACACCGATGTTATCTAAAAAATTACACACTACTGGCAAATCCTCCATACACTCTAATACATGAGTAGATTCAACAGAGTTAATAGCATCACCATCTAGTTCGCCAGTGTGGTAACTTACTTTTAATCTTACTGGAAATATCATTTCACTCTCCTAGTTAATCAAGTAATCAATCTTCTTTGACTTCCATTCTTGACTTTTCAATATGTGATGTGTTTCCTTCATGGATACACTCATAAGGCAGTATTGTGCAATGATCAGCGCCTAGCATATCTGAACAATCAGCCCGGATATTTAGACAATCATCATACGCTTTGTCTTTCGCATCTTCTTCGTTATCAGCTTCCACACCAACTTCTATATAGCCGTATAGTGGTACCGTTACCGTGTATTCTTTGCTCATTTTACTCTCCTAATTAATTCAGCTTTGTATAGTAAGCAGTGACTATCCATTTTAATTTTCTTCAAAATCAGCAGCTCCAACTTCCATCATCGCTTTTAGTAAGTCTTTGCAAACTTCTGAATTATCACCAGAATAAGCATCTGCACGCTCACGAAGCGCCAACCATAAAGCTTTAACTTCTTTTGGCTTATCCAGTGTTATAGTAACCGGCCTAAAGGTGGCCTCTGCTAGTTCAACTTTCATCTACCTATCTCCTATAGTGTTTGTATTAAAACTTCTTGTTTGCGTATTCCGACAAGGCCGGTTTAACGCCATGATTTTTGTGATAACCAAATTTATTCTCGAGACTTTTTCTAATGCAAGCAGCCTCGAACAAGGTTTCTACAAAGTAAGTAGATGTTTTTCTACACTCTTTGTTAAAGGTAACGCGCCAAGGCTTTGTTAGGTTTGCAAAATAGCTAACTCCCAATATGCCTGTTTTGTTATTACGTCTTACCCTTTGGTTTCTTAAGTTTTCGGACTTTGATACAACTCGAATGTTTGGCCACCTATTATCCGACCTGTCTCCGTTAATGTGATCGACCTCCATGCCATCAATGTCAATACCCATCCACATGCATATAAGTCGATGCTTGTAATTCTTTTTGTTATCAAGCCTTATAGAGTAGTAGCCTCTGGCATTGTGAAATCCGGCGACTTTTCCGCTAAACCTTTTATTCCAAATGTTGTGCCATCTATCAGACTTAAAATGACTTCTTGGCCTGTTCTTCCAGGTGCAAACGCCGGTTTCTGGATCATAATCAAAGCACTGTTTTAAATATGATTGACTAAACATATTCACCTCTATAAAGGTTAGTTTATCTCGTTACTCTTATCTCTAGAGTATTAGGGGTTAGTTAAAAACCCCTACCAAAGATACTCATTTTCAACAACTCTAACAAAAAGCTCTTGGCCTTCACCGTATAACGGGCGGTTAGCAACCAGGTAGGCATTGGCCGCTACAATTGAATTAACTCTTCATGGATGTATTCACCATCTTCGGCAGCCAGGACAACTTGATATTTTTTTCATAACTCTCTCCATTTCGTTTCAACACCCCTAACTATAATGATTAATTTGATGGTGTCAAACTTTATTTCATATTTTTTATGAATTATTTCAAATTGGCCATTTGCATTTATTTATTTGGCGATGTATAGTTATCGAAAATAAATTGCAGAAAGAGGAAATAATGAATTTAGCAAGAAGTTTAAAAGTGGCCCTGGCTAAGCGCGATATTAAGAATAAGGACTTTGCAGTAATGATGGATGTAACGCCGCAGCAAATATCAAATTGGGTTAGTGGCCAATATCAAATGAATAGCTCAAATATGGTTCGAGCTTGCGATGCTTTAAATATGAAGGTGTCTGAGTTTGTAGCTTTGGGTGAAGAATAAAAAAAGAAGGCCCCAAACGGAGCCAAATTAGATAAGCGAGGTAATTATAACATGATTAAATTTGAAAATGAAAACGCACTAGAAGATTGTATTTGTCAAATGATTGACGACGATGGCGTGAACCCCATAAATGGCGCAAAAGTCTTTTATTATGAAAGGCAGGTTCAATTAGGTTCGTATTGTATTGCCGATATTATATGCCTTGAAGAGGTTGTGTATTTTGGGAATCGAGTTGGATTTTACATAACAGTAATAGAGTTAAAAAATGAAATACTCAAGCCAATAGATTTAGGTCAACTTTCTAGATATTTGACCGCATTACAAAACACAGAAGAGGGATTGTTAAGTCAGGAGTTTTGTACTAGAGGAATTTTATTAACAAAAAAATTAACCAATAAAAATGCCTGCGATCCTGACTTGTATTATTTGTTAAATTTGGACCTGAACGACATTGAAATGTATGAGTTTACTTTAGATCCAAACTCAGGTGTTGAATTTAATAAATCTGGAGGTTGGCACAAGACCGAAGATAAAAAAATGAAACTTGAGGAATTTGGAAACAAAAGCTTTGAAATAGCATTAGATGCTGCCGAAAAGGAAATGGAGGTCCAATAATGAGTTTTAGCGCAACTTGTTGGGCTTGGTCTATAGATGATTTAAAAAGCTCAGAGAAACTAACACTATTGGCATTTTGCCAGTATGCCAATGAGGAAAAGCGAATTGCTTATCCTGCAATTGATACCGTTGCAGAATGCACAGGATTAAACAAGAAAACCGTACAATCAAACATTGTTAAATTAATGGATAAAGGGTTGCTAATAGACACAGGTAAGAGAGTTGGAAAAACATTATCTTGTCGAGTTTTCCATGTTCCATTCTTAACATACAAGGAGCTTTTAGAAGCAAACCCAAAAACGGGTACACTTGAAAGTGAAGCGATCCCAAAAACGGATTTAAGCAATCCCAATTTTGGACAAGAAGCGATCCCAAAAACGGGATCCAAACCAGTAATAGAACCAGTAAATAGTAATCAGGCTTTATGTGAAAATGGAAAACCATTATCACCAAAACAGGTGGTCGATTTATGGAATGAAACATTTGCCAATGATTACCCAAGAAAGATGCAAGAAATAACATCGGCAAGGCAGGAAGCTATTCGTTCACGCATCAAAAACGACTTTAATAAAATTGACGAGTGGAAAGAGTTGTTTGACGGAATTAGAAATAGTGATTTTCTTATGGGTAGAACATATACCGAAGGAAGAAAACCATTCCAAATATCACTCGACTGGGTTTGCAAACCTGAGAACTTGGCAAACATTTTAGAAGGGAAATATCATGGCGGGTAGATTTGAGAACATTAGAAAAAAGGTGGACGCCGATAACGTTGATGTAGAGCCGCATAAAAAATCAGAATGGAATCATCAGTGTGACGCTCTTAATTGCCCTTTAAAACCATCTGTGATTCGTGGAGGGGCGCACTTATGCACGTTTCATAACGGAGCAAGCCCAGGCGAAGGATTTAGAGATTGGAACGCGATTAGTTATGCAATTAATCAAGATATTAATCTTATTAAAAAAATAAAGTCACTAACATTCAAAGGTTCTGACTTTTGGAATGACAAGTTGCAGCAACGCGCCCTGATGGGTTGGGATTTTTGCCCGATGATAGAGGGTGAGTTTATCGATAATTACCTTAGAAAGTTAAACAGAAAGCTTGAGCGAGTAATTAAAGATAACGCCAGTGAAGCAATTGAAAAGGGTTATGTATGAAAATAACTAAATCAACCATAAGAAAAGACCACACACTATGTGAAGGTAAGTTAACTCAAGTAATAAACACACAAGGTGAGCTAGTGTTGCGTATCGACCAAAACAAATACGGCCAATACGACGACCATAAACACAAATTACTAGCAACGCCTAGTGAAGCATTAAAACTACTAGCGTTCTTAAAAGAAAAAGAACAATGGTTAATACAGTTACAAGAGAGGGTAGAGATATGAAAATAATAATGGAACTTGAAGATGTTGTTGTTGTTTCTTTTTCTGGCGGAAAAACAAGTGGATTTATGTGCGCGATGCTTATAAAAAAATACCCAAATGTTAAATTTGTATTTTTGTTTGCTAACACAGGCCAAGAGTGTGAAGAGACATTAGAATTCGTTAAGGAATGCGATGAACATTTCGATTTAAATGTAGTCTGGCTTGAGGCGGTTATCAATCCAATTAAGGGTAAGGGTGTTACACATAAAGTTGTAAACTTTGAAACTGCAAGCAGAAACGGAGAGCCATTTGAGGCGCACATTGCAAAGTCTGGAATTCCAAACGAAACCTACCCGCAATGCTCAGACCGATTAAAAAAGTTGGTAATGGAAGATTACAAAAAGTTCAACGGGTTGTCTGGGAAAACCCACTGCATAGGAATGAGAGCTGATGAACCTAACAGGGCTTTATCTATCGACAAAAGAAAGAGGCTTTTAAGTTTAGGGTTATCTGGCAAAGAGGTTTATGAATTTGCATCACTAAATGACAGATACAAACAAACCTTTGCAGTATTGAATAATTTACCCGAAAACATTGTAAAGGATAATTTTTTATCAGGTTATAACCTTTGGTATCCGCTTTTTGCATGGGGATATGACAAACAAGATGTGAATGATTTTTGGGAATGCATGCCATTTACATTAGAACTTGAAGAGCATCAAGGAAATTGCAAAACATGCTGGAAAAAGTCAGACAAAAAGCTTTGGCTGTTGGCCGTAGAAGAGCCGGAAAAATTTGAATTTATGAAAAGAATGGAAAAGGAATATCAGCACGTAAATCCAAATGATAACGGAGTTGACAGGGTGTTTTTTAGAAAACATCGCAGTGCAGAGCAAATAATGGCAGAGGCAGACAACATGGATTCAAAAAGATTAAGAGCAATGATTTATGGCGCTGAACAAATGACAATGTTCAATGATTTTAATTCTGGTTGCTCAGAAAGTTGTGAAGCATATTGACAAAGGTTAAAGCATGAAAATAGAAAAAGACGCTGAACAACTATACTCGCAAATGATAACACTGCTCTTATCTTGGCAAATAGCTAGATACACAGGTAAAAACCAAGCAGGTGCAGTTAAGAAAACAGCGAGAAAGTTACTAAACGAAACAAAAGACGCACAAACATACGAAACATTTAAAAAGATAGCGCGGTGTCAATCTGACTTTAAAGTCATAGAGACTATGCAAAAGTGTTTCGATGAAAATAAACGATTAGGATATTTATAGAGGGTAATACTATGAACATTAAAAATCTATTCTCACGCAAAGAAGATTGGTACGGCGAAGAAAAACAAGTAAAAGTAACTTACGGATTTACTGAGTACGGCTTAGAGAAAATTTCAAATATAGACTTCAAGAGGCTTACAGAATATGGTTGGTCTGAATACAACTTACTATCTGACGTTGAGAGTGATTTACAATACTTATTTGGTGTTGCTGACTCAATGCCAAATGGAGATAGAGTAAAGCGCATTGTAGAGTCATTTAGGATGCTAAAAGAGGTGATTTACTTACCAATGTATATCGAAGGTGTAAAAGCGGAGGGCGAAGATGAATGAACCAATAGAATTCAACTGGCAAAGATACGTAGATGAAGGCCATCATACAACTTGGTATCAGTATCTTAGCCTAGACCCTATAGAGTGCGCCACTGACAACGTTTATAGCTATAAGTGGTTTAGCGATTGGGGTTCTACAGAAATGCACGAAAAAAGGCGAATAGCCAATGCCGTTGCCGTTTCAGTTTGTGAGTGCTTTGCCGTAGGTGCAGAGCTTTGATATACTAAACAAGCGGTAATACCGTATGCAAGAGTTGGTTAAGCCGGTGCGCTAGGAGCAATCCGGTTTTCTTTATAGGTGATTTATGAAAACAGCAGAATGCATTGAAGAAGATTGGGGCTTGCGCCATGGATCAGGAAGTGGCATTGAGCATGATTGGGGTTTGTTTAGTGATTGCAATTTTGCATCTATAAATTTAGATGAAGCTCCAGGTGTTTAACAACATGAAAGGTAAATACATGAATACTTCATAGGTGATATTATGATTAAGATACTAGAAAACAAACAAGGCTTACAATGTGGTGGCCATTACCATGTAAAAACAGATTCAGGTAAAGCAGTATTACAGCATGTTAAGTCAAAGAAAACAGTAAGATTAACTTACGAACTATTGAGAAAAATCAGACATGAATATGTGCAAACAGATGATTATTCGATGTAAATAAAAGCCCCTAAATATTGGGGCTTTGTTTTATGTAACTAAAAATATGAGCTATAACTTCATCGGTCCAACCGTTACCCGCTATTTTGTATAACTGAGTGTTAGATACTCCACAAGATAATATTTTATCTATGTAATGCTCCGGTGTTGTTTGAAGTCTAAAACACTCACGCGGTGTTAATTTTCTTGCTGTTATACCCATGTCGTTAAAGTCAGTCGTTCCTGTTGCAATATATGGGTCTGTTGCTCCGCATTTGTAATACCTTGCCGTCAAACAAAAACTCTTATCTTTTAAATCTGGATTCATTGGGCTAAATCTGCCATTAAAACTCCCTTTTTTGTTATAGAAACCGTTTATTATTTTGTCACTCAAGTTGTATTTTTCATCAGGGCAACACTCGATAACTTCAGATAATAATATGTTCCTGTCATCTGGTTGTTCTATTCCTTCAATATTAGTCCAGTAATAACGCTGACGATTTTGGGCAGATACCAAAGCAGAGTTAATCAAATGCTTTTCAACCTTACCCAAAGCCTGCTCAGTGTGAAATGTGATGTATTCTTCAAACTCCTTTTTCATCTTCACATTCTCAATTAAGAACTTTGCATCTGGGTTGTGGTGTAACACGTGCTGCATAATATCTAGCATGTACCAAAACAACATGCCGCGCTCGTCTTTGTCACCTTGTTGTTTCCCGGCCATTGACCAAGCCTGACAAGGAAATCCACCTAGCACTAAATCAATACTAGCCCAATCAATGTCCCAAAAATGCCAAGC
>NYZO01000048.1 GCA_002687185.1 archaeon
ATGCCGGGACTCAGACTTTCGCCGCCGGCGGAAATAATGATACTTTTCGAATAATTGGAGATGGGGTCGGGACTCAATCGCTGATCGTCGGGAGTGAATTGACGCTATCTCACAGAAATACGAGTAGTTTGGTAGGTACAGGTGGTACCAGTTTAGTATATGCAAACGCGGGTAGTGGATCTAGCGGAGTAACACATAGTACTACATATGCTGATGATGAAGTATTGGTTGGTGTTACTGTTGATGGGATGGGTCACTTAACAGGTGTTACGTCATATCATATGAGTGAGCTGTTTGCATTAAAATCTCAGTTAGGTGCTAGTCCAGCTGATGTAACCGGCGATGGTACCGACGGAGTAGCTGTCGTTGGAATGACATTTGGTGAAGTGGGTGACGTAGATACAGTTACAACTTATGATTTTGATAATCGTTACGCTTTGGCTGGCTCCGGTGAGAATGCTAATACACTAGATAGTTTAGATTCGTCACAGTTTTTAAGATCTGACGTGACCGACACTAAGACAGGCGGTGATTTAATATTTAATGACACTTACGCAACTGCTTGGGGTAATTCGAATCGCTCTGAAATATATAAAGCCGGTAGTTCTACTGTATTTGGTATTAATACCGGTACTTTATCTATTAAAGGTAACGGAACCGGTTTTTCAGAAACCATGGCGACATTTACAGTCAATACCGGTGTTAGTCTATATTATAATAATACAGAGACCCTTCGTGTTGGTAACGGGCAAGTTGATGTTAATGGTGATGTTGTTGGTTACTCAACGGTGTTTTCTGATGCAAGGTTAAAGAAAGATGTATTAACGATAGATAGTGCATTAGCTAAGGTGCTAAATCTTCGAGGAGTTGAGTTTACGTGGGTAAAAGGCTCGCGCGTAGAGGAAAGAGATATTGGAGTAATTGCTCAAGAAGTAGAAGAGGTAATACCGGAGGTTGTCCGGGATACGAAGTCTGCATTTATGGGTGGTACTTATAAGACGGTTGAGTATGAAAAGCTTGTACCACTGCTTATTGAATCAGTTAAGGAGTTGTCAGCTAAGGTCGAAAACCTAGAAGGTAAATTAGCTGCTGTTAAAACGTCTCCTCGACATAACCGACGTAACCGTTGAAAAGGAAATACTGTAACTTAAATAAATATAACGATGGCTGATTTTAAATGGAACCCTATTGATACAACAGACGGCATCAGAATGTCTGATCTGAACATGTATCGGAATTGTAAGAATACCACGATCGATTATAATGAGCCGAACACATCTTTAGGGGCCTTAAGAACCTGGATGAAGAGTTATGGAGCTAGCGATCCTGCTAAATTGAACTCTTCTGGAGAGGTCGCTTTTTCTGATTTCGCCGGAGCGACTATATTAATGGTAATGTTTTATGAGACGCCCGAGAGTTTTATGACCGGGAATTATGACGATTACGCCGATGCGAACATCCGACATATGCCAATTTATCGCAAGGCCGCCGGGACTGACCCGTGGGGTGGTAACAGTAGCCCCTGCCCAACAGGTAATTGGTATATTTCAATGGAATCAACTCAAGGCTTTACTCATGGTGCTCGCGATTCAGACCCGGCCAGTTCGCCATTTGGGACTCGAGTACTTCTTAACGATTCGACCAGTACTTCTGGTATCATTGTTGTTAACGGAGCAACGACTGGATTAAACGGATTCCCAACCTGGGGTCCGAATTCGTTGACTCATGGCGCGCCTCATTCACGAGATGGTGGATGGGAAAATGAACAATGGGAGGGTTGCAACCTGAGCAATGGAACCAGATATCTGCTTCGAAGCCATCATATTGGTACCGGCGCTGTTATTCAAAATGATTACGCCCCAGGTAGAGGAGTAAACGCGACTAGTCCGTGGCCGTCAACTATAAGAGGGTGCTATGATCCTCTAGGACAAGGAGATGGGCAAATAAGTCAAAACGATCCGAACGGTAACTATAATCGCCAATCCCTACATTTTAGATATCGTGGTACTAACGGAAGCTTCACTACCCCTTACTTTACAGTACAGACTAACAATTACTTCTATTCAGATACATACACCTTCATGACAGGCGCGAGCGATCCAACGATGGATGCCACTGTTTCCGGTGTTGCGCATCGATCATCCGACTCGTCTAATAACTATGAAATTTCATACGGATATAATTCACCACTCACCCACACGAAGGTTGAAAACCCGGCAAGATAATAATGAATGAGCATCAAATACAATTTAATGAGTTACTTTTAGAAGAAATGGAGCATCGAGTCGTTAGCGTTGATCTGATTGAATTTAATGATAAAGACGAGCCCGTCGATAGGTTAAATAATCAATTTATAACTTTAAGATCAGATTATATTAAAGGTGAGCTACCAACACAAAAAGGCGATTCGGAGACGATCACTGCATGGGATATTTTAAAAGAAGATTGGGTAGAAATACCTAGTAAAGCAATCCTGAAATATACCGGTCATCAAATCCCGAAGAAGGATATATACGAAGGTGGATTTGACGAAGATGACTCCGGTCATCTAGAATATATTAACCAGGTATGTGATAACTGTAAGCCTGTAATTGAAGAGTTGTGCAATGACCCAGAGTGCGATCATGATCATAACGCGCTATGTGATAAGTTGTATAAGTATGGTCTTCGGATGCTTGAAGCGCAGCAAATATTTAAGTTTAAGATCAGTGAAGATAGGCTTATACAGGGCGATGTGGATGGGCAACCGGATTTAACTGACGACGAGCTTGAGATTTGCCGGGAATGTTGGATGGATTATATTCGCAAGCACCGGGAAACCGCGTTCGAGGAATTAGATCAATTAGAGGAAGAAGCGAAGAAAGAGGGTAGTAGTGAGGAAGATTTAGCTGATATTGATATTATTAAGCAAATGTTCCGAGATATACCGCAAGATACTGATTTAAGTCAATATAAATCTCTACATGAACTAGCCGAGTTCTGGCCCTCATTATTGCTACCAGGTCCCAATGCCTTACCGGTGAACCCAGTTGGTAAGTTTCATTTCACCCCAGAATCTCTTCCAGAGCCATTGTCTGACCAACCCGAACAATCGGTCGATGTTAAAGCGGCCGCGGAAAAGGCTGAGGCACAAATTATCGAAGAGGAAAAGGAAGGCCTGCGGTTGATATTAGCGGGTATAACAGATGTTGATGAATTAACGTCTTTATTAGCGGAGGTAAAGGACCAGGAAGGCGTACCGGATTACGCTATAGCGGCAGTTGAGAGTAGAGTCAAAGAGTTAGAAAAGTAGATTCTACTGGGTATATACTATATAATATATAGTAATGAACTGTAATAAGTTTAGTACATGTCGCTTAGAAAAAGATTATGAAACCCCTCGCTGTAACCGCGCGAAGCTCGACACGGGTACGTTTTGTAACTACGACTGTGAGTTTTGTTACTATCAAGGCGATTTAGATAAAGTTACTAGCTTTGACGTTATTAAAGACCGTATAGATATATTACACAAATACGGTATAACCGAGGTTGATCTATCTGGCGGTGAGAGTAGTGTACATAAGCAATGGTTCGATATATTAGATTATTGTAATGAGCGGTTTGATCACATCAGTACATTGAGTAACGGTTGGGCCTTTGCTCGTGAAGATTTTTTAGTTAAATCTAAGGAACACGGATTAAAAGAAATACTATTTAGTGTACATGGATATGATGAGGGAAGTCATGATGATATTGTTAGACGTAGAGGTGGATGGAAGAAGATATTGAAGGCTATTGAATTAGCTCATAAGCACGACATTATTGTTAGAATTAATTGTACTGTGTATCAGAGAAACTATGAAGGTCTATTAAAGTATCATGATATTATTAAAGATCTTAAACCACTAGAGGTAAATTTCCTAACACTTAATTATTGGACTAATAATAGACATGCAGATCCTATCGACTATGTTAAAGTTACTGATAGTATTAAAGTATGTATTGATAACATTAAAGATCATGTAAAGTATATTAATGTAAGGTACACACCATACTGTTACATGAAGGGATATGAAAAATATGTATGCGATCAATTTCAGCATATATATGACAAGTATGATTGGAATGTAGAAATATACAGTTTAGATATAGACGTATCTAGACAATATTCAGAGCATGAAAAAATAGATATGGCATATGATACTGCTACTATAAGACGTATGAAGGATTATAAGAAACCATCGGAATGTTTGTCTTGTAAATATTTGTATATTTGTGACGGGGTTGAGAACGAAGTGAAGCAATTTATACCTTTACCGGTAGAGGGTAAAAAAATAACTAATGTAAATTATTATAGGAAGGGATTTTATGATTGTTAATGTTAAGGCTGATTTGTGCATTTGTTCATCATGGGATTTGGACGATGATGGCTTCCGACATGGCGTTTCCGGGCACATTTTTGAAATAATCGAGTATTTTTATATACTCAAAAACAAATATCATACAAAAATACTTCTCGGAGACCCTAGAATGACACGCGATGTGGTTGAAGATATATTACGCTATAAGTATGACTTCACCGAGAGCGACATCGTTGAGATACTAGATGCAATAATATATTGTAAAGTACCACCCAAACATGTTTTAGGTAGTGTTGCTTTGGTCGTAGATGGGTGTTTAGTCAAAATGCAGGCATATGGTATCAAATTACATTTTGACAAGATATATACTTTTAAGTGTTCAAAGTATGAAACAATATATGACTTGCAAGCGTATAGAGATGTTGTACCGTTGCTAGATTATAGAGTGTATAGAAATATAAACCAAGAAGATGTCAATATTGGTATTGATTATAAGAAAAAAATCCTAATCGATAGATTAAGACCTGTTAGTACATCTAAGACAAACACAGCGCTTTTGTATCTGACTAAAAATTGTCGTATACTCCCTGTTGAATATGTTCAAGATATTTTCGATACGTATGATTTTGATCAGTATTTAATAGTATCCGATACGGATGTATATGATTGTATCATCTCATCGACCGTGAGAGTGATAAGGCCACCGGTTGATTCATTATTCTCGCTGTTTGATACGTATATATACACACCGGTAAATCTCATGTGGGACGGAAGTCCTCGCTTTCCTGTTGAATGTAAGGTTCTCGATAAGAGTGTCATTTATCATGACATAAATGACGATTATTTGAGTAAGGACAGAGGTTTATACTATAGGCGGCATGATATTAATAACGCGATTGACGGTCTGTCATTAACAAAGCAAGACGATATTTTAAATATAATATGAAATTAAGTATTTTGATATTAACGCACAATCGACCTAAATTGTTCATTAGAGCAATCAATAGTGTTTTGTCCAATCTACCGGAATATGATATAGAGATTATAGTTAATAATGATACAAATGATATTGATGAAATTTACGATGACCGCGTATCAATACAATATCATTATTATCAGCATGATGACCTGTCACGTGTGTATAAATATCTATTCGATCTTGCCACTGGTGAGTATATATATTATCTTGAAGATGATGATTATATTAAGTCTAATTTTTTCGGTCATTTAGATTTGACGGTTGATGTAAACTATATGGAATATATTTCAGAGCCGACTATAGAGAGAATAGGACCTTTAGCAGCATATAAGAAACTATCAACAAACAGAAAAATTAATCATAATAACGAGGCTCGTAAATTTATCCAACAATTTGACGATGAAGAGTTCCAATTAGGTCAAATCTTGTTCCGGAAAGAACAGATAAAATTTCCGACGGGTAATAATATTCACAATGATGTAGTGCTATTTGAACGACTAGCAAAGGATGGATGCTCATTTAAATATATAGATAAGCAGACATGGGTACAGACAACAACCGGGAAAAACAATATAAGCTTTCCAAACTTTAATAAAGATGAAAGATTTTGTTAAACAGTACGATATAAAGCATAAAATACAGAGATTGTATATTCACTGGGATGTAAGCACACAGTGTAATTTTCACTGTACGTACTGTTACGCTATAGAATCATATGGTAAAGAGTGGGGTAGTATTGATAAATGGTTTAAACAAAAGTTAATAATAAATAATATTGGCCGCGCTTCTTTACCGGTATTTTTAGGCCTGTTAGGTGGTGAACCTACTTTACATCCACATTATGATGAATTAATTGATAACTGTTATTCGGCTATTAAAAAACACAAAGACGGTCGTTTATATGTAACAACGAACGGTTCGCGTGGGAATGGGTTTTTTGAAGATCATAAGTTTTATAATCAGATGTATTTTCTATTTAGTTTTCATCCAGAATATGAGGGAAAGTACGGTAAGAAATTTGAGACATTAGTTAATAATATTACTATTGCTAGACGGCGCGGATTCAAATGTAAAGTTAACGTTATGTTACACTACGACAGCCGGTTTTGGAAAAAGACCCATAAATTTATAGATGACATTGAATGTATAGAAGGTCTAGAGATACACCCACACTGGTTATATAGAGACGGAAACCCTCATGCCGGTGTTGTTAATTATACACACAAGTTCTATAGAGAGTTTAAAAGATTTGAAGAATATCCTGGTTATTTTACATTTGAGGACCAATCCGGAGGAAAAGAACTATTTAATGACTATAATATGTTTCGAGATGAACAAAATTATAACTTTAAAGGGTGGAATTGCTGGCACAATAATTATGAAATATCATGGGACGGTAAGGTCCGGAATGTATGTTTTGCTGATAAAGAGGATTTGTTACTTCGTAATTTTAATTTTTTTAAAAATATTAAAAAGATCTGCCCGGTCGTATGCCCACATACAAGTTGCAGTTGCGATGGGCTGTTAAAAATATATAAAGAAAGGCAGAATGATAAGGCTTAATATAGCTGGTGGCTTCTCTAAATTCAATGAGTTGAGATATTTTTTCAAGCTAATACCGGAAATTCATGACATATGCAAGATCACCGTATATGATGGTATTTGTAGTTGTGCATGGAACGGTGGTCGGATCAATAGAGACCTACCCGCGGATGAAAGTATCTGTCAATATTATTATGACAATGATATTTCAATAGCTCTTACATTTACAAACCCTGTAATAGACATATCCGATCCGGTGGGTAATGAGATCTTAAAGAGATTCCACCGCCCTGGTAATGTGATTATATCCGTTAATGAGTATCTGTTAAAATATATAAAGGATGAATACCCTGAGTATAAACACACTAGATCAATCACTAGTTTCGGTAAGATTGATGTGCCCATGAGCGATGGTGATTTCGACCGGTATAATCGACTTGAGACAATGTATGATTATATCGTACCGAGATGTGAGCATGTTTTTGATGATCGCTTCCGGAAATTAGATCAATCGAAGTATGAAGTAATGTTAAATGACACCTGTGTATATAATTGCCCATATTACGGAGAACATTTTAAAAAAATTGCAGAGCAAAACAGAACGTACCAGAGACCATGGCAACAAGCAAGTGTAAGTGAGATGAGCAACATAGAGGAATGCTGGTTATCAAAGCAATCAGATATTAAACCAACAAGTTTTTTCAATCCCGATCTCGAAGACATTAAGACGCGTCGAAAGTACGGGGATAATTATGGTATGGATTTGAGGCCTAATCAAATCAGTGAATTGATCGAACAAGGTGTCAGTAATTTTAAATTAACCGGTAGAGAGATGTCCCGTGATCAATATATATCTGAGTTACGTACATACGGATACGGGATTATTTCAGCGATTTCTGATAAATAATAATATATGAGCGATATATATAACGGTATAGACTTAGATCAGTTGAATGATCAACTTGACGGCAAGGCTGTATGCATTTTTATTGACAATTATTTGAAGCCAATGGATTCATGTCACTTTGTTTGCTGTCTTGATACTCTATCAAATCGATTTGTAAAGGTGATGAATAAAGATTTAATCTGGAGACGTTCCGGATTCGATAATATTACAAGTAAACCCATATCAGAGGAGACGGAAGAAGAGGAATCCCGGGAGCTTGTCCGGGACTGGTCACCCTCGACGGAGATTATAAAACATAAATTAGACACTGCTAATTATGGTCCGGATATAGTGAGACTTAATAGTGATATATTCCCGGAGATTGTATTCGAAACAGATACATATATAGCTACAGAGTGGTTGCTAGAGGATTGGAGACCATGCCAAACAGAAGATCTAATAGTCCGGAGCGTGCTTCGAGTACCGGTGGCAACAAAGCTCTTCCGGATAATCGCGAGCAAGATTGTATCTATACAAAAAAATAGTCGCATACATATTGAATCACAACAAGAAAAAGACCAAATAATAGATGAGATTTATAGTCAATACAAGAATTATTATGCAAATATGTCCGTAGGTGATTTATATACAAAAGAACAGAGATATTCATCAGAATGGTACCTGACTACAGCGTTCGCGAGTTTACATATACAAGATATTTTAATAAATAAAAACGATCCAATGCAATGGAAATATGTAGATATTGAAAATCTATACACAGGTGAATCTATAAATCGTTGCTTTTGGGTTGATGGTACCTGTGCACAAGGATCAGTTGATGATCTGGGTTATCATATACCATTACCTAATGGAGTTCCAGATGAATACTACTCGACGGATTCCGATATCATAAAATATTTCCACAGTGGCAGTTGGCGCCAATTTATTATATAATATAGTAAATGAAGTACGATTCTGTAGGTGATTTAAACCACAGTCATTTTACACTTGAACTAAGACCAACATCAAAGTGTAATTATAACTGTTATTACTGTACAGACCTACACATAAACACAAATTCTATATATTCGTTCAATTTAGACGACATATCTAAATTAATTATTTCGATAAAAAATAACACTAAGATGCCCGTACATGTGTACATATGTGGTGGTGAGCCTACCTTATACAATAAGTTAGACGAATTGATCATACATATCAGTAAGCATATGACCTCTCCGGATTATATCACCGTACAGACTAATCTATCAAAACCAATGATATGGCTCAAGAGATTTTGTAGTAAAATAAAGGATGGATTGATAGATATTAAAATTAATTGTAGTTATCACAACACTCAAAAGGTCAAATTATACCAATACGTTAAGAAATGTGTATATTTAAAGAAACAAAAAATTCTAGGAGTAATATCCGCGGCATATAATCAACAAATAGATGTAAAGGAACACTATGATATAATGGTCCGGTTGCTAGGAGAAGAACATTGTGAGATTGTACCTCTTATCAATGCAAGTGTAGATCAAGATCCGAATAAAGGTAACGACTCTGACAACGATATAGATATAATAAATGCCAAGTTGCAGGATCTTGAAAAGATGGGCCATTTCTTTAGACCGACAATACCATGCACTACACATTCTGGAGAAAGAAAAATGATAACACGCAATCATTTATGGTTGACACGTGAAAATAATTTCCATGGGAGTAAGTGTAGTGTAAGTAAATACAAATTGTATGTCGACTGGGATGGTAGGTGTTTTTCATGTTTTAATTATCAATATGCGAATGCGCCACCGGTGTTCCATATTTCGATGACTAGTAAATTTGACGATTATTTTAGTAATATTAAATGTATTAATTGTCCATTCACTACATGTTTTTTTGATATAGAGTATGAAAAAGTGGCACAGTACATAGAGGTGTCCGTGCTACCTATTGATAGGAAATACAATACAGATGAGCTCAGACCTGCATACTAATATAAACTCAGATATTTGCACCGTCAGTGATATTATGGGTATTTATGATATACGTATCATGTTACAATGTTCATATAAGTGTAATCACA
The DNA here is from genome assembly GCA_002687185.1 of archaeon. Taxonomy (GTDB): domain Archaea; phylum Nanobdellota; class Nanobdellia; order SCGC-AAA011-G17; family GW2011-AR20. Next base: position 9,837 of record NYZO01000048.1, read on the forward strand.
TGTGTTGGTTCTGTGATGAGTGGGATAACAAAACCGGTAACAGTTGGAGTATTGATGAATGTGACATAGTTTTAGATAAAATATCGAATTTACCGGAATCATATAAAAATGTGTATATATTATTTTATGGAGGTGAACCGACTTTATGTAAGCATTGGGAGTATATGCATTTTAAGATATTTGAGATTTTTAAAGATCGTAATGTTTTAATACAAACGCAATCTAACATGAGTTTAAATATAGATAGACTCAAGAGTTTCACGAGACTAGCTAATCACTATATCCCGGATAATATATATTTTGATGTTTGTGGTAGTTATCATATAGGTAAGCAAACACCAGAGCGGTTTATAGAAAAAATGAATATCGTATCGGACGAGGCTTTATTCGGGAAAATATCATACGCTGGCGAAATCATTAATAACCTGGATCAGACACTCAAGGAATATGACTACATATCTACAAATTATATAAAGAACTTAATCTACTTAAGAACGGTCGCAGTAGAGCAGTATAAGATAAACGTTAGTAAAAAATATTTGGATGTTATAAGCAGCTCCAATAAATATAAATCCGCTGGACCTATCGTGGATTTTCATTATTTGTATGATAATTACCGCGAATATGTATTCGAGTATATACCATTCGGTTGGAAAAATACAAAAACTAATCATAGGGGTTCAACTGTTTGGGATAATTTATATCTCTCAATGTGTTATTTGAGTATGTCATCAACAATCGGAGAATTTGATCATGAGCTAGATGCAAATGTGAGTGATTATATAAATATTAATTGGAATCGTGCTATCGAAAAATATATAGAGGGTGGTCAAATATGCGGCGGCAGTTCTCGGTTTATGAAATGTGATAGCTTCCAAAAGGGAATGGTCATAACGCATGATTTGCATGTTTATAGCTGTCTAGATAATTACTATCACAACATTCAACCTATAAAGCTAATCGAATTTGATTTTGAAAATTATCTAAATCCATGCTATATATGCCCGCTAGATATTTGCGTATCTAGTGATACACATTTCAGAAAACCTACTATTATGTTAAAAAGATGAACATCACGATCAAGGAAATTGTCGAATTCTCAAAACAACACAAGCTCACTCACGTACCGTCAGCGTTAAGCATGTCGACATATATTGACACACTGTTTACTAACCGGTTGATTGTCCCGTTCAAAGACCGGTTTGTGCTCGGTAAACCATTCGGTTCTCAAGCATATTATATCATATGGAAAAATAATGGTTATATGGATGGTGTTGATATCAGCAAGCTGTCGATTGGTGTAAAGCACGATGAAATAAGCTTTGTTGACTATGGTGAAGAAACAATGGGCAACGCTCTAGGGGTTGCGATTGGTATAGCTATTGCCAATCCAAAACAAACTGTTTGGGTCAATATAACAGATGCTACTCTACAGATGGGCAGTACATTAGAAGCAATACAGTACGCAGGTCATAATAAACTTAATAACATAATATTAACAATTGATAATAATAATTGTCAAGTCACAGGCAATACATCAGATGTACTATCAGTCAAACCCGCAATAAATTTTATTAGTGATAACATGTGGGATACAATTCAATGCAACGGTCATGATCAACATGCTATAAAAGATCTATTCACGGTTAGTAGACCAAACTTTCCACGCGCGTATATATTTGACACAATTAAAGGGTACGGTGTATCATATATGGAAGAGGATCCTATTGAGTGGCACTATAAAATTATTGAAGATGTATAAGTTCTCAAGATATAAAATGTACAAAACACTAGAGTTGTTGTTACAGGACATCTCTTTAGATACATGTTTTTTTGTAGGTGAAGATGAGTATTCATGTAGTTCTATAAAGCAAATGTTATCACCAAAAACGCAAATCGAGGTATCTGGTTACCCTGAAGTTGATGTCATGAATATGTCTAAACCTGATAACAGTGTTGAGTGTTTGGTGGCTGATCAAGTACTCGAACATGTGTTGAATCCGTTTGAAGCAGTTAATGAGATATATCGAGTTTTGATCCCAGGTGGTCTCGCTATTGTAACAACATGTTTAATGAACCCGGTACACTATGCATCAAATAATGATCAAGCCCGCGGCCATGCGGAGGATTATTGGAGATTTACACCTAACGGTTTGCGCTTGTTGTTTGATAAATATACCGAGATACTACAATGTAATGGTCATGGTGATTTCAAGTTTTTACATAATTGCATGGCTGGCTATCGGGACAAAATTGTTGATCCTGGTTCTAGTCTAGAAAAATTGGCGGTCGGAGATGACGGCAAAACCTATTTACACGTGTGGATCGTGGCGAGGAAATGAAAAAACGAATAGATCAGATAGGTATTGACGTCGCGCGTTCTACATTTTTATGGAACCTGATAGACGTGTGTAACTATAAATGCACCTACTGTAACGCTCCGCATGGAGAAAATTATAACGATTTTAAGAAATTTGATAATAATAAAAAGAATGTGTGGAAAAATGTGTTGACTAGACTATCCATGAGACGTGTTGGTAAGTTTTGCTTAGATGTATTAGGAGGGGAACCTACCATGCACCCGGGTTTGGAAGCAATATGTAAAGAAATGGATGTAAATGTCAATTGTGAAAAAGTAGATGTATACACAAACCTATCGAAAAGCTCAAATTATTTCAGCAATTATAAAAACATGTCCAAGATAAGATTTATAGCTGCATATCACCCACAATATTACAATCATAAATTTATTGACAAGACATTGAAACTAAATACTACGCGTCCAGGGATGGTGGTCCCGTCAATTAACATGTCTACAAAACCAGAACACTGGGACCAGATGGAAGAACTAATACATTATTGTAGTGATAATGATGTAAAATTTAGAATAAATTTTCTACACAGCGTAGACAAAGGTACAGAGGGTGATATACCGGGTGTTAAGACTAAAAAAAATGTCGGCATAGAATGGACAACAGGCTATCCTAGTAATTTTTGGAGTAGATTTGAGGACCTAATTAATAAAAACTGGCGATCTTTAACGAACACAAATTATACAAAGCCCGGTAAGAGTATTAAAGAATATATTGATCAAGACTCAGTACGTACCCGCAATACATATATACCTGGTGATAAATTACCAGTGGAATATAGTGATGGTTCTAGTGATTATATACATGAAGGCGATCTAGTAGCAGATAATCTTAACATGTTTAAAGGTTATAAATGTAAGACAAGATTATATTACATTGATTTAGATGGTCAAATTGTTAATTATTGCACCGGCGAACCGGTTTCTGTTTATATGAATGAAGAGGAGCTGTCTAAGTGTCGTGTATGCCCGCATGATTTTTGTGACAGGAGAGCGTTTATATATGAAGATAAGACAAAATACTATAGAGAAAGGACCCGATGAGAAACACACTAGACATATTTTTATCAAAATATAATAACCCGGACTTGTATTTCCTGCATGCTGATATGTGGAGTTTCAAAAAGTTTACATCTCGGTTCCCAGAAAGATGTTTAAATTTTGGAATACAAGAAACAAACATGGTTAATGTAGCAGGAGGTCTAGCTAGATCTGGTAAGAAGGTTATTATATATGGCGTTGCAGGTTTTGTGTATCAAAGGGGATACGAGCAATTGAAGTTTAGTGTTGTTAATTACGGAAAAAACGTAACAATTATAAACGCGGGCCATAACGGATGTTATAAGAGATGTGGGATTGGTCACTTACCGGATGATGATTATCGCTTAATGAATGCTTTAGGTGTTAAGTGTCACGAACCGGAGGGTCGTAGAAGCTTTTTACAGACGCTAGTTAATTGTATTCGAGATGATGAAACCAATTTTATAAGACTAGGTTGGGATAATTGTGACTGGTAGTAGATACCGTGTGTCGCTCAAATAAATACTATTAGATGAGTAGGTTTACTAGAGGTTCAACGTTTAAAATAATATCAGACATACAAGAGCAATCCGACGTCGAATTTAATGGATGTGGATTAAGTAATTTGGTCTTTTTACGGTGGGTGAAATTTTTGTTTTTAAATGGATATCATGTTAATTCCAACCCGGATTTTTACATAATCAGTAGCTGTAGTGTTACAAAAGGTACCATGTTATTAGCGGAACGTACCGTTGCTCATCTATATAAAACCACAGACAAAAAAATAGTATTATATGGTTGTTTTGCAGGGGTAAAACTCCCGGTGGATACCCATAACAGATTACATTTTGTATCTGGCAGAACCTTCGAAGATGCTAACGATCTGTTTGAGCACGACGCTGAGCTCTGTATAGAAAATATAACAATAGGTGTGGATGATGAGATATTATACGAAGGTGTGGATAGTAGTGCATTGATCGAACGAAAAAATGCAAACTATCAACAATTTAATGTTACGGAAAATCACCAAGTCTTGGTTTCAAGAGGATGTAATTATAAATGTACGTATTGTAATATTAAAGCCAGTATTGGTAGTCCAAAAAGTTTATCTATTGATGCGATAGTTAGTACAGTGAAAAAGTTACTCAACATTACAAACGGTGAAAAGTTAGAAACAGAAAAGACGATATACCTTACATCTGATGATCCAGGTAGCTATGGTACTGATATTGGTACAAATATAACCGAGTTAATAGATAGTATTATTGCGGTGGATCCTAGCATAACAATTGCCATTTTTAATTTACACCCAAAAACGTTATTAACATATGAAGAGAAATTTTATCATTATGTTGCGAATAAAAAAATAATATATTTAATGGTACCCTTACAGACCGGGTCAGATCGAATACTCAAGCTAATGGGACGTGGACAAATCAGTGTGAATAAAGCTGTTAAAATACTAGAAAGTTATAAGAGAATCAACCCGGGTATTTGGCTATACACACATATGATGTTTTCATTTCCATCTGAAACGAAAGAGGAGTTAGTAAAAACATTGATGGTATCGACTCTATTTGACGATACGCTCTTTACTGAGTATTCAAACGTATCTAATGTACCATCAACAAAATTGAAGGGACATCTAGATGAAAAAACACGCAAAGTTAGGTTAGATCTGGTTAAACTCTTTTCAAAGATAAACAAGCACAGTACTGTCGAGTCTGATTTTGATGTCATAAAGAGATCTATATAATTTATTATGAATATATTGGTTACAGGTGAGTATGGTTTTCTAGCTAGCGCTTTGATTGACTCATTGACGAAAATACACAATTTAATTATGTATGATCATGACGTTAGATATTATAAATCATTTGAAAATATCGATATAATTTTACATTTTGCTAGTCCTAGTGATAGAGTTGAATTTACAAATCGAGAAAAAGTTACAACAACCATCATTGACGGTACTATTAATATGGTTAATATAGCGAAAGAAAATAATGCAGTCTTAGTATTTGCTAGCACCATGGGAGTTTATACATATGATATAGATGATGTATATTGTTCATGTAAACGAGCTATGGAACATTATATTCTATCCACGTGTGACAGGTATGTAATACTCAGAATACCTCGAGTCTATCATAAGACGCGCGATAAGGGTTTAATGAGATTACTAAGAACCGGTAATGTATCTGAAGAACAGATGTGTAATAATGTCGAATTTTTAGATTTAAGTGAATTTACAAAACAAACAGTAAGAGCTTTACGCGATAATACAAATCAGATATTCGAATATAATAACATGCAGAATAAAAGCGTACAGGAAATAAAGGAGTTATATGTCTAGCGTCGTTGTCTATATATGTTACGACCATGTGAAACCGCACATGTGGATAACATTACATCATATTATGAAATGGTGTGATTCTTATGGATATAGTTTTGAAAGGGTGGAGCCTATTAATTTTCAAGGCATATCAAAAACATTTAACAAATATAATGCGATGCGCAAATTTTACAACTCTAATTATGATTATATGATATGGTTAGATACTGATATAATTGTACAACAAACCACACCGTGTATTGTCAGAGCATTTCCGAACAAACCTTTCGCAGCATCAATATTAAATAAAAACAATATTAAGCCGAACATTGAAGAATATTCACATTTTTCTGAGTTTATAAAACTAATCGATAGATCGTGTAGTGAAGGGGATATTGAGCGAATGACGACTAATTATTTTAATACTGGTGTAATGTTGATATCAAAGCAAACAATAATAGACATGTTCGAAAGCCGTGATAGTATAATTAATGTTTACAAAAAAATAGAGAGAAGACACGCATATACAAACACACCGCATACATTACTAAGAGAAGAATTTATGACAAATTATATAATATATAAGAACAATATACCTATGTTCAATTTACCTAAACAGTGGCATTCTAGTATAGGTCATTTGCATGACCATACTAGTAATCGTAAAGGCCATCAAATTAATGATTATATCCTACATTTTGATATAGATGATAAGGACGCGGTAATCTGGAATTATATGTATGGAAGAGTCTAGACAGAGAACAGCGCTGATAACAGGTGGTTGTAGGGGTATTGGTAAAGGTATAACCAAAATATTACGTGATAATAATTTTAAAACGATAACAGTCGGTGTATCGCACTGTGATAATGATTATAATGTTGATTTATCTATACCAGAAGAAATCGACAGATTATCAGAGCAATTATTCGACCACAATATTGATATATTGATAAATAATGCCGGAATTGTAAATCAAACTGAGTTTCTAAATATAACTCCACAGGTATTAAGTAAAATTATAAATGTAAATCTATCTAGTGTTTTCTATATGACACAAAAATTTTTACCAAATATGATTAAACAAGGATGGGGCCGCGTAATAACAGTATCATCTCTCGTCGGTCATGTAGTTGGTCATAAAAATTTAACACACTACGGGGCAACAAAGGCCGGGTTGGTCGGCTTCACAAAATGCTTAGCTGATGAAATTAATAATAAAAATGTAACAATTAATGTAATATTACCCGGATGTATAAATACACGAATCAATAAATTATTTTTATTCCGAGCCCCACCAGGAACAAGATACGGTGAAGTTGAAGATGTAGCACAGCCTGTGTTGGATTTGTGTTTAGACAGCTCGAACGGCATAACAGGTAAATGTCTCCAGGTACTTGGTTCTAAATATAAATGAAACACACATACCGAAATATATTTGGTATGTTTGATTACCAAGATCTGTATAGTAACATGGTAAAAAAATCACCATCATCAGCAACGTTTGTTGAGATTGGATCTTTTCATGGAAAGAGTGCAGCTTATATGGGTTGTGAGATAATAAATTCAAAGAAAAATATACAGCTATATTGTGTTGATCCATGGGAATTTGAAGATTTAGATTTAAGGGAAGATGCCTTGCTCGCTAATTTTATGAGAGGCCGGCTGTCTGGAGACCATGCATTTAAAACGTTTAAAAAGTCTATATTGCCATACGAGTCAAATATTAAATATTTAAAAATGAAGTCTAGCCAGGCCTCGCATAAATTTGATGACCGTTCACTCGATTTCGTTTTTATAGATGGTGAACATAGTTATCTTGGTTGCTATATTGATATAGTATGTTGGTTTAAAAAAATTAAACCAGGTGGAACCATAGCTGGTCATGATTATTTAGATGATGACATGCCCGGGGTCACCCAGGCGGTAACTGAATTACTTCCCAATGCAGTACCGGCGTCAAGGAGATGCTGGATATATCAACGTCATTAGTATATAATATACACAATGAATATAGTAATTACAGGTGGTGCTGGATTTATAGGATCACACTTATCAAGCATGCACAAAGCTTTAGGTGACCATGTTACCGTTATCGATAATTTAAGCACATCGAATTATAGTTTAGATGATCTTGCGGATGAATTTATCTCTTTTGATTTGGGAAATACTTACGCAGATGAGTGGTCGGTCTTTTCGGATGCCCTTGCCGATGCGGATTTAGTTTATCATATGGCTAGTTCGGTCGGAGTAAAGCATGTTGATGAGGATCCTAAAGGTTCATTGCGTAATTCATTCAATATAAATAACAACTTATTTCCATTGTTTGAGCATTATAATAGCCGAGTTATATTCGCGAGCTCCAGCGAGGTGTATGGTGATACAGAGGATGCTAAAGAAACAGATACACTTAAGATAGGATCTCCGGATACGTTGCGATGGGGATATGCATGCGGTAAGCTGATGTCAGAGTTTTTATTAAAGACGTATAGCTTTCCGAGCACTATAGTGAGATTCTTTAACGTGACCGGGCCTGGACAACTTCATAAGTACGGAATGGTGTTACCAACGTTTATTAAAAATGTTAAAGAGTGTAAAGACATTATTGTATATGGTGACGGGAGTCAATATCGGACGTTTTGTGATATTAGAGATGCAATTAAAATGCTTCATATACTTGGTAACTCATCACTAGCAATTAATGAAATATATAATATTGGTAATACAGAAAACACCATTACAATTCATCAATTAGCAAAAAAGGTTGTAGAGTTATCTGGGGGTAAATCTAGAATGATATTAAGACCATACGAAAATGATTTCAGTGATCAGTTCGGTGAAATTTTTAAAAGGCGACCAAATACAGATAAAATGGATCAATTCTTTAAGGCTGTGCATAGTGTTGATGATATTATTGAGAGCATGTTATGAAGAATAAGCACATATTAATAGTAACGGCTCATTTAGATGATGTAGAGATCGGCATGGGAGGTACATGCGCGAAGTTATGTGAACATAATCATGTTGATTTGTTGACAATGTGTAAAGGTGATCGCCCAGGGTGTGAACATGTAGCTGGTTTCAGATTAAAGACTACAAAAGAAAATGTCAAAGAAATGGGTATAAGAAAACTACATGCTAATGGCTTTTCAGATGTGCGCTTAGATGAAGAAGCTCAGTTAGATATAGTTAATACCATTACTAAGACTATAACTCAATTCCAACCAGACGTTATATATACTCACTATAATAAAGATGTACATAAAGATCACTGTATTGTTTCAGATGCAGTCAGGGTCGCGACTAGGTTGAGAAAGACGTCACCGGTAGATGAGTTATACGAATTTACCATACCCGGGAGTACTGAGTGGGGATATAGTGAGAGGTTATTTAATGTATTTGAGGACATTTCCGGTTGGCCATCCACCATGAAAATGAAGGCTATTAGTCGATACACAACTGAGCTTAGATCATCGCCAGATCCTATAAGCTTAGATATGATCGATGCTAGAGACCGGTATCACGGTAGCTTGTGTGGATATGGGAAGGCAGAAGTGTTTAGATTGGTCTTTAAAAGATGAAATATACTGATGATTATATTGTTGCTGCCGGAGAGGTAGGGTATGATTTAATAAGCTTTGATTGGAGTTTAATAGATATATGTAATTATAGTTGTACTTACTGTTCTGCTGGATTTGGTTGTTCCTCCGCGAATGAGAAGTCAAGATTCTACAAAAATAAAAATATACAAGAATCATACAAGAATGTTCTTAAAATGCTGTCACTGTCCTCTATACCTGAATTTGAAGTATCGTTAGTCGGTGGTGAACCTACACTCCATCCAAATTTATCGGACATTATTATAAGTTTAGATAATAATAAGAATTGCCGGGACGTCTCGGTTGTGACGAACACCAGTAAACCTGCTAGTTATTTTGAGAAGTTAGATTCGTTAAATGCATCAAAGTTATCTATATGCTCTTCAATACACTTCGAACACTACAAGAATACAGATATGAATAAATACCTGTATCTAGCAAGCCTTAAACATATCAATTTCGAGCCTATTATTATGCTACATGATGACACTATATACTGGGATGATATGATAAGTGCTTGTGAACAGTTTTTGACTAGCAATATACCATTTAGCGTTACGTTTATAGAAGACAATCAATACTACCAGCCGCATTATACGGATACATTTTATACTACCTTTTCCAAATACATAAATACATCTACAGATAATAGGTATACCTTTAAGTCAACAAGTAATACATATACGTTAAGTAGAGACGATATACACAGGAACAATCTCAAAACATTTAAAGGCTGGACATGTACGCCCTTATTGTGGTTAATAGATGTATATGGTAGTATTAAGAATGCATGTACTTTTGAATCTTCTGATATAGCATTCAAGAATCTTATAGCTAAAAAAACCTGCCCATTGAACCAGTGCTCATGTGACATTAAATGGAAGTTTAACAAATATAAATGAAACCAATCTTAATGTTACATGAGGTCGCCGAATGGATGTTTGATTTACCTCTACAAGATTATACACTAACATTCGATGATGGTTTGTACACACAGTATGTACATTTCGATAAAATTAAAAGCATCGACACGGACAAGATATTTTTCATCAGCACCGGTATAGTCGCGACAGAACAAACCGAGCAATCTGACGAGTTTATACAATGTCACGCAGCACATAGTAAACTGTTCGAGAACAGCGACCTATCACACTATATGAACTGGTCTCAACTACAAGAGGTCGCTAAGGATCCCCGGTGTGAGATAGGAGCTCATAGTCACATGCACATAAGACACACAGGATTTAACACCATACATGATACCAAATTGATGATGAAGCATTTTGAGGACAACAACTTGAAGCCAACTAGTTTTTGCTTTCCATACAATGATGAAAATGAGGTGTATAGATGCTTGCTAAAGCAATATGGGTTCACTAAATTTTATGGTAAGGAGAGAATAGATATATATGATCTGTAAAAATATACATCAAATTTGGATCGGAGATAAACCAATACCAGAAATATGTAATACATGGATGGATTCATGGAGAGATAATCACCCGGACTGGAATTACACGTTTTGGACAGATGATGATATTATACAATTGATAGAGAGAAAATATTCATGGTTTTTAGACGTATATAATAATTATGAATATGACGTTAATCGATCTGACGCTGCGAGATATCTTATTTTATATGAATACGGAGGAGTGTATTGTGATATAGATATTGAATGCTTTAAGTGTATTGAGCCTTTAATTACGGATGAGTGTGTTTTATTTAATGAACACCCAGACCATACCTTAGGCGAGTACTTCCCACCAAATGTTGAGATTCAGACTAACAGCATATATTATGCCGCCCCCGGTGCGAAATTTATTTGGCACAATATTAGAAGCTTGACCTGGGCCTTTAATAATAGACATAAATACACTAACCCTGGAGCTCGAGTTTTGATGACCACCGCTAGCGGATTTTTAACTATATGTTATAATAAATACGTTCATGTAAAGAGTAATGTTTCATTGGCTGCTCATGAGCATTTTGAACTGTTATCTAAACGAGACCGAAAGGATATATTACTTAACAATAAGGAGTATAAGAAAAAGAACATGTACGGAATACATTGGAACATCGGTACTTGGATAATTAATGAAAAATCACCACACAAAATTGAACTAACTAATGAAGCCTGATATTAATATATGTTATTTGATTACTAGTGATTGGTTACAATTGACGCTAGCGTCTATTAATTATATTAAGCAATTCTATAAATCAAGTAAATATAATCTCCGGTTTATTATTATTGGAGCGGACAGATTTTCTGTACCAAAGGATATAATATATGTACGGTCTAAATGTCCGGAATTACCATTAATGTATCAGCGAGCACATATACCTGATATGTTAGATGTGTCTCGTGTTATATTTTTAGATAGTGATACAGTTACTACTACCTGTATTTCTAAGCTATGGGATATAGATTTGGATAATAATATAATAGGAGCTATAGGTCACTATCATTTAAGCACTTTTAAAAGTGTAGTTGCTAGATATAGCCTACATTTTGAACCTTTCACTAGTTGTATTGATTTACCATTCTTTAACGGTGGTGTTATGTTGATAGATTGTAATAAATGGAAAGAGAACGGGATAACACATAAATGTATGGAGCTTTTTAGTCTATGTAAAGGTACTGGTGTAGAGAATCGTAATGAACCGGGGCTAAATGTGGCTTTAATGAATAATTGGAAGCAGCTAGATGAAAGATGGAATTACTATCCACGAGATAACTATAAGAAAACATATATAGCACATTATTACGGTAATTATTCTCACGAAAAACATAGACATAACGTGTTCTAATAATAAATAATTACGATGAACTTCGACAAAGCAGTAGATCA
>NYZO01000049.1 GCA_002687185.1 archaeon
AAAAAAATACTCGAGAAAAACAAGCATGGGATGGGAATGAATGGCTGCTAGTTTTTGACTCGTGTGAAAATCCATTTGGCGTTGTAAATCCTGAAGCCATTTGTCTATTTTGGAACGATCGTTTGGCTCCCATGGATCATTGTATTTCATGCCCGGCCAAATGGCGCGCAAATCGTGTCCCTCGAGAAATTCACCATACGAACAGCGCATGTCTTCCAGTACATAAAACCGACGCGTATGTGGTGCCAAAACAGAGTGGGAAATCAATTGATGGTCCACGAGGTGGCTCGCATCGTCAATGACAATGTCAATAGGTTTTCCGATTGTTTGTAAAACACGCTCTAATTGTTCAGGTTTGCTTTGGTCGGCAATGTGCATAGACACACGTGGATATTTGGACATGTCCACTGTTTGTACCGCAGCAGCATCAATGTCCACGCCATGAATCTCGGCACGCGGAAAATAGTCTGACCACATGCGTAGCGATGCACCATCCCGGATGCCCAATTCCAACAAGACCACGGGTTCGAAACGAATGGGTTCAAAGTATTGGGCATACACATCACAGTAAGATCTGTTTAAATGTGTGTGATTTGCATCGGCCTTGTCACACCCATGAGCAGCTGCAAGCGCGGAAAGCATCTTTTTGTTGAGAAAATGATTTTAAAAAGCACACCCACACGCAGATGGAATTCACATTGTGTGACGGTATTTTGGATTTGCAATATTATAATCTCGATCGTTTGCCCGACAATCTACCCAATGCAACGAAAAAGTTGCTTTGCGGATACAATCAGTTGACAAAATTGCCAGAGAACTTGCCCAATACATTGACATACTTGATCTGCGAAAACAATCAATTGACCGAATTACCCAAAAACTTGCCCAATTCGTTGCGTGTATTGTCGTGTTGTGATAACCAATTGACCAAATTGCCAGAACATTTGCCTGATTCTTTAAAGCGACTGTATTGTAGCCATAACCAATTGACACATTTACCTGAACATTTGCCCAATTCTTTGGACACTTTGCATTGTAACCATAACCAATTGACACATTTGCCTGAACACTTGCCTGATTCGTTGACCGATTTGTTCTGCGAAGCGAATCAATTGACAAAATTGCCCGATAACCTACCCGAATCTTTGGGATATTTGGAATGCGGGGATAACCGTTTGACGTGTTTGCCCGAGCGTTTGCCCAATTCACTGTATAGGATATATTGTAATAGAAATCCATTGATGAAATTCCCCATGCATTTCCCTGATTCGTTGATTACCTTTTATTGCTGGTATAATCCCCTGGACATTGACTATGACATGGGCGTACACGAGCGAGTATGTTCGTTTCGACGCACATTTATGGCCGGCAAGATTCAGCATTGGTACCGAAAAAACAGTCCCAAGAATAGGTGGCGCAGACGAATCGAGGCTGTAAACAGACAGATCGAGGATCGTCCGTATGGTCGAGGCGGAAATCCAGGCCCAGGTATGGCCGGCATACGCTTTTTGGAAACGGCATATTAGCGTTTTTTCTCTTTTTTCCAGTATTGGTCAGCATCCCGCATTGTGTGTTTTCGATTGAACATCCACCCCTTTTCAACAAGTTTTTGTTGAATTGCCTTGCACAAACCTAGTCTGGACGTGGGTGGACGACCGGACACGCCCAGTTGCCTAGCCAATTCTTGGAGACTGGTTATAGAATAGCTTGTGCATGTTTTGCCTCGATGTACATACCGTTTGTCAAATATGTCGCGGGACAGAAAACCCACAGGATCTTGCACGATCCCAAGTTGGCCATTGGGCATGACGTATCCATATGCGGGTGCATTTTTGTCCATTTCGGGGCCATATGGGTCAATACCCATGGGCACGCCCACGTCCACGGCCGCGTCCACAACCGGGTTTTCGCCCGTGTCCCTGCTTGTATCGATGGGTGTATATTGATTGGATATCCCAAAGACAGAAAATACATTGGTATATGTGATTGTTTGAGGGCATACCATGAAATGGTCCCCCATTTCAATGAGGTATCCTTGGCGTCCATACACATCGTACATGACATGTGTTTCGTCGATCGTGTGTTTTAAATTGTGAACAAGCATGTCGAGTAATTTTGGATGGTCACGCACAAGTTCGTTGCGGTACACGATCTTTTTTTCACGAAACAGGCGCAATGTGGCAGCCAGTGCACGACGGTATTCGGTAAAATCCTTGGACACGTAGATGGATTCACGTTCCTCAATGTCGTTTTTGTTTGCGCACCGGACACTGCACGATCTGTACTGGCACTTGCGCGTATTGTCGTATTTCTTGTCGATTCTGTTTGTTTCGGCCAATTCTTTGCAGTCAAAGGCATGCGTTCTCAACAGATATTCAATCTGTTTGATTTGGAGATCCTTTTTCTTGCTCCGTTTTACCTTGTATGCATCAATGGTGTGCGGCGCAATGTATGTGTACGTTGTAATCACACGTTCCGCATGCGGTAGGTCGATATGTGACTGGTACCGCATGCCACGTCCTTTGATTTGGTCAATGGCTGAAAAGTTCCAAAAGGGTTCGAGAATGTGTATGGCACGTACGTTCTTTAGATCCACACCAACAGCCAGTACCTGTGTACCGATCAAGAGGGAAATCTTTTCGCCGTGTCTGTTTTCGGGTGATCTGACCACGGTCAGGATGGCTTGGCGCATGACGGCGGGTGTACTTCCGGACAAAACAGCATAGGCCATGTCGTGTGGATCCTGTGAATCGTATGGTCGGTACCCAATTGCGTGCAGTTTTTCCAACAGATTGGAAAGACCGTATCGCTTGTCGTTGTGCGAGACAATGCCCGTGTAGATGACTTGAATCTGTCGCTTGCGTGCCTTGAGCTGTTTTATGAGAAAGGGCAATTTGAAATCATTGACGAGGCGTTCGCGATCGACATTGTTGGTCAGTGCTTTGTAGATGGTACGCTGTGCATCTGTGAGATCAACGCGCACCACAAATTCACGTGTGTCGGGATAGCCATCGTCCTCACCCACAGGAAATCGCACATACGAAACACGTACGTGCGGCAAATACTTTTGGGTAAACTCTTTGGGTGATAGTTTGTACTCGGACGTGGGAATTTCTGTACGTGTGTTGGTTTGGTACAAGAGTGCAAGGATATCACGAATCTCTTCGGCTCGGTCGGTCATGGGTGTGGCCGACAAGAGAATGACACGGCAGTTGTTGTGTAGGACAAGGTTTTTGAAAAAAGCAATCAGGGCACGAACCTGTACGATTTTTTCCGTGCTGTTTTTGACGCGTTGGATTTCGTCAATGATGAATATGTTCTGGTCAAAGGTACCTGGAGGGGCATGTTGAAATGCATTGAAAAACTTGCGGTACCCATACTCGGTATGGATCTTGTGCATGGATCCTACGCCCAATCCACATTCACCTGTTTGAATTTCGTGCTTGAATTGGGCACGGATCAGTTTGTCTCCCAAAACAAACACGCGCTTTGCCCAGGAAAAACTCTGTTTGACGAGCACAAGGGACGAACATGTTTTTCCTGATCCTGTTCCGTGAAACAGTAGGACGCTGGGGGATGCATCGGTAAGAATGTTTTTGGTTTGCAAATTCTTTTGGTGGGGACGCAAGGCAAACGATTCGGACATTTCTATTGTTAGTGTAGATTTTGAAAATTAAAACAGCAAAAGCGTGGTTTTCCAAACAAGCCACCAGTAAAAGAAAAAGATGGGCACAAGTACCCACAGCGACGCCAGCATGGAATCGGTGAATTTGAGATCAAATACCTTGTACATTACCAAAACACTGGACCAAAACACAAGATGCGTAAACGGATTGAGTGGATTCAGAGTCATGACAAGTGCACTGGAAAATGTACCCATCTTTTTGACCCAGGTAGGGACGAGCATTCCCACCAGAGAAAGCACCAATGTGGCCATGGCGTTATATTTTCCATAGAAAAAAACCACGTGTATCCAGACATGAAGCGTTTTTACAGTCAATATCGGCAGGATAGGTGGCTGTTTGAAAATCGATTTAACAAGCCCGAATATGTCCAAAATGGGTTTTTTGTGGACATTGGGGCACACGACGGGGTATCCCTAAACAATACGCTTTTTTTTGAAAACGAACTTGGGTGGAAAGGGCTCAATGTAGAGGCGAATCCCGACGTATTCAAAAAGCTGGAACAGAATCGACCAGACTGCATCAACGAGTGCATTGCCATTGGTGATACCGACCAAAAAGCCGTGCCCTTTTTGTGCAATACGGGATACACGGAAATGCTGTCAGGGCTCGTGAATGCATACGACCCGCGTCATATGCGCCGTATCCAGAATGAAATCCGCCAACACGGGGGTACCTCCAAGACCATTTCGGTACCCATGATGCGCATGGATACGTTGTTGGCCATCTATGACATCAAGCACATTGACTATCTCAGCATTGACGTTGAAGGAAACGAGAAACAGGTACTCGAGTCGATTGATTTTGATGCAGTTACCATTGACGTTATTGGGTTTGAGGTTAATTTCAAGGACCAAGCTCGAGAACTCTACTCTGTTCTAGAACCACACGGTTACAAACTCCTGACGGCCAAAGGGTGCGATCTCATTGTGGCGCGTGACCATACCACAGTTGCTTGATGCGCTCGACGGAAAAATCAGGATGATCGGGATATCCCTGGTGCGGACGCGACAGGACAAGCGTATTTTCGTCTTGGGATACGATTGTCCATCCCTGATCGTGTATTTTTTGCACAAACAAGAGCAAAAATACACACTGCCAAAACAAAATACGAAACATTTTTTTTCCCTTACATGGAAGCGTATAGAAAAAAATGATTTTTATGCGCGGGATGCCTAGAAAAACACGCATGTTCAAAGTACGCCAAAAAGGCTTTTTGGTAACTGACCATCGCGATACCATTGATAGACTGCATACAAAGCACGCTTCTGATCTGTTCCACGACGACAAAAGACTGGTTGCACTTGAAAAAGAGACAAGGCAATTACGCCAAGAAATTCAACAGCTCGAGGAAAAACAAAAGGATCCCCAGACACACAATGCCTATTTTGTAGCTCGAAAACTATTTGACAAGCGAGAGGCATTGGAACGATCTGAAAAGAAAAAATCAAAATGTCAACCCATGCGCGCCTTTCTCGAGTATCATGCACAGGTGTTTCCCATTCTGCAACAATACTATGCCAATCGCCAATTGTATGACGACGATCCTGAACAGGTATCCAGACACGGGCGACCGATCGATCGTGGGCCCGATACAAAACATCGACAGCAGTTTGGAGCATTTAGCGTGTTTGTGCAAAAGGGAAACCAATCCAAGACAACCAACAAGGAAGCACTTTACAAACAGTACGTATCCATTTTGCGGGGCGAACCAAGAATGGACATGGCCAAAGAGGAACCGTGTGCGCATTGTGGACACAATCAATTTCTCGTCAATGAAGAATCCAATTACGTATGTGCACTATGCGGAATCGTACACGATAAATTTACCGACCACAAGCCCGGTTACAAAGAAATGCAGGAACGTGAGTATCGACGCAAATTTCGGTACGAGCGATCCAACAACTTTGCCGACTGTATTGATCGTGCCCAGGGGCGTGAACGGGTGGACATTCCCGAGAAAATCATGGCAGATTTGCGTACCGAAATACAGAAACAGAATTTGCGACGAGGACAGATTACCGAACATCGCGTCAAGACGCTGTTAAAGCATACAGGACACAACAAATACTACAAGCACAAGACGCATATCCGTAACAAGCTGTTGGGTACGCAACAAAAAGACCGTTTTACCGATCAACAGGTAGCTACACTCAAGCACATGTTTGCCGAAGTGCAATTGCCCTTTGAAAAATACTGTCCTGACGACCGAAGCAGCTTCTTGTCGTATCAATATGTGCTGCGCAAATTTTGCGAACTGCTTGAACTAGACAAGATTGCTGTGCGCTTTCCCTATCTCAAAGATCGACAAAAATTGCGCAAACACGATACAGTATGGAAAAACATTTGCAGCGAAGTAGGGTACCAATTCATTCCGTCACTTTAAAAAAAATGAAAACATTTTCTAGACAGACATCAAACAGCCATGAAGCTTGTTTGGGTATTTCTGATCATTGCCGTTGCCGTATTGTTTTTCACGGACAAGTTGCCGTTTGTCGAGGCGTTTCACCCGAACAAGCAAGTGCGTCAGGGTGTGCGCAAATGCCTTCGTCGGTGCCAGCGGAAACAGGCGCGCGGACGTGATCCGGCACAGTGTGTGCAGCGGTGTGGTCAAGAGTTTGACATGACACTTGGCATTGACGATCTTCCGGGCTATGAGACGGTTGATGGACCCATGAACTAGCCGTCTTGACAGGAAAAATACGTCCGTGCAGGTGTGTGGTTTTGTCTGTTTCGCATATGCGATACGTATAGGCTTTTTGGCAACTATTGTCGGTTGTCTCACGAACCGTAACAATCGATGCATGGGGTTTTTGGGTAGAATGGCGTGTGTAGATTTTGAGTGCTGCCTGTTTGGGGGTAGATCCACGGAACGTTCCTGTATATTTCTGTGTTTGTCCGTCTATGGAAACAGGTGTAAATGTCCGTTTGGGCATGACATTTTATGTTTGGATGGCAAGAAAATCGACCAATGTCGTTTTCTTGGCTGCTGTGTGTTGTTGTTGTTGTTCCTCGTGAATAATCTGGTATCCGTTTTTTCGGTAAAATGTAATGCGTTTTTTCGATTGGGCGACAAAATAATAAAACGAGTCTACGGGGTCTACAATGACGGGATATATTGTGGCCTTGAGTTTGCGCATGATACGTCCCACGGCCTGTTCAATTTGCTTGCGGGGTGTGGCAAAGACGAGCGTGTTGAGTGCGGGAATGTCCATACCCACAGACGCAATCGAATAGGTACCCAGAATGACACGAAACGTCTGTGCCCGAGCACGTTCTTGTTCGTTCATGCGCCCAATGTACAGTGATCCCATGCCCTTGGGTAGTCGTGCCAAGAGGTCTTCCAGTTGGTTGATATAAGCGCCCAACACAAGAATTTTGCGATCGGGGTGCTTGGCCAAGTCGAGAATACGTTGCGCTAGCATGTGATTGCGGTGCGGCATTTTGCTCATCTTGATGACCGTGTTGGTGTACGAAATTTCGCCATTCTTGTCACGACATGGTTCAAACTGTTTGTGGTGCACAAACGGCACGTATACTTTGACGCTTTCGTCAGGATCGCGTTTCTGTTCGTGCATAATGGGCCCAATGTATGCGTAAAAAATGCGTTCACATCGGTCTTCGCGTCGAGGTGTGGCAGACAATCCCATCGTATATTTGGCATGTGCGGCCACCTTGGCAAACGACTTGCTAAATACCTGGGTGCACATGCGATCAATTTCGTCATAGACTACGAGCTGGAACGACTTGAATGCATCGGGCGCATAGGGCTTGTAGGACAAACTATGCACCATGCCAATGCAAATATCGTACGCGGCATCTGTTTCACAGAGCGGTCCCTGCACAATGCCTATGGATGCATTGGGCACAAATTGGTGCACGCGTTCTTTCCATTGGTTCAGTAGTGTGCTGGTATGAACAATGATCATGGTTTTGCATTTCCACTGGCAGGCCATGTACAGTGCGCAACAGGTTTTGCCCATGCCCGGACTGATACAGAGCACACCTCCGCAATGTGCACGCATGTGGTCCATGCACTTGGACACGATCGGCACCTGATAGTCGCGAAGCGATCCCTTGAATGTCATGGATTTGCGCACGCGAATTTCTTGATTGGAAAGCGTGTCTATTTTGGGCTTTCCAAAATGTTCTAGACCATAATACCGGGGAACAAGAATGCCCGCGGGACGCGCAAATGTGTACAGCACAATGGGCTTTTTGTATCCACGATACTGTTTGTTCGTATAGGGTGTCCACGGGACAATCTGGAGTGCCTTTTTGTGTTTGGCCAACTGTTTGGTATCCGTCGGTACATAATAGCCTTTTTCGGTCAAGGAAAACATACTTGCTTGCTTGCTTGCTTGTTTGTTTGTTCATTATTTTTTTTCCCAACAGCATAGCATAAGATCACTCATGAAGAGTCTCTATACGAACATTTTTTTGCTCGTGGTGTTTGTTCTTGCTATCTGGTACCTTTTGCGTACCGTGGGTATTCTGGATTCGTTTCAGGGAGAAACAGCCGCAGAGCGATCCATGAACAAGGTAGCCGCGTTTTTGCGCAAGCGAAAGGTGCGTCTACCCAACCGTGGATCAGAATAAAACAAAAAAGTGAACCAATACGTGCCTATTATACATACACACGTACATGCATGGAATTGGCATTGCAACGTATTCGAGATTGTGATGGGCTTCGGTTAAATCTACGTGGATTGGGCTTGACGCATTTGCCCGATAACCTACCCGATACATTGATCGAGTTGAATTGCAGTCATAACCGATTGACACATTTGCCCGAACACTTGCCTGATTCATTGACGTATTTGTCTTGTGAACACAACCGATTGACGCATTTGCCCGAGCACTTGCCTGATTCATTGACGTTTTTGTTTTGTGAACACAACCAATTGACGCATTTGCCCGAGCACTTGCCTGATTCGTTGTTTGAACTGTATTGTAAATCTAACCATTTAACCAAATTACCAGAGCACTTGCCTGGACATTTGTTTTTGTTGTATTGTAACCATAATTGGCTGACCCATTTGCCCGAATACTTGCCCAAATCACTGAGAAGGCTAAAGTGCAGAAATAACCAATTGACGTATTTGCCTCATCACTTGCCTGATTTGTTAGAATTTCGCCACGAAAACAACTGCATGGGCATACATCATTACACCCAGCATGCACACGGGCAAATGTGGTTGTTTCGGCGCACATTTATGGCCATCAAGATTCAGTATTGGTACCGAAAGAACAGTCCCAAGAATAGGTGGCGCAGACGGATCGGGGCCGTAAACAGGCAGATTGAGGATCGTCCGTATGGTCAAGGCGGAAATCCGGGCCCGGGTATGGCAGGCATATGCTTTTTGAAAAATTTGAAAAACATGAAAAAGTGAATCGAGTGCGTGCCTATACATACACACGCGCATACATGGAAACGGCATTGCAACGCATTCGAGATTGTGATGGGATTCGGTTGGATCTGCGTGGATTGGGTTTGACGCATTTACCCGATGACCTACCCGATACATTGATCGAGTTGAATTGCAGCGATAACCATTTGACACATTTGCCCGAACACTTGCCTGATTCATTGACCGATTTGTCCTGTGATTATAATGATTTGACACATTTGCCTGAGCATTTGCCTAGGTCTTTGACGTATTTGTCTTGTGAACACAACCAATTGACACATTTGCCCGAGGACCTGCCAGATACAATAATTGAACTGTATTGTGATTATAACCGATTGACACATTTGCCCGAGTCTTTGCCCGATTCATTGACCGAAATGACTTGCGAACATAACCGTTTAACGCATTTGCCTGACCGTTTACCTGACTTGGTGTACGCACTCTGTTGCAAGTATAACCGTTTAACGCATTTGCCTGAACATTTGTCCAATACATTAATAACTTTGTCTTGCGAACACAATCAATTGACGCATTTGCCCGATAACCTACCCGAGTCATTGACCAGTTTGTACTGTAATTATAACCAATTGACGCATTTGCCCGAGCACTTGCCCGATTCACTACGTCTATTGTACTGCGAGAACAATCAATTGACGTGTTTGCCCGAGCGCTTGCCCGATTCATTGACCCAGTTGCAGTGTGGCTATAATCGATTGACCGAGTTGCCCGCATATTTACCCAGATCATTGGCACAATTGAGTTGTGGATATAACCAGTTGGCGCATTTGCCTGAGCATTTGCCCGATTTGTTGTATGGATTGTATTGTGGTTATAACCAATTGACGCGTCTGCCCGAGCACTTGCCCGATTCATTGATGGACCTACAGTGTGGCCATAACCAGCTCGTGTGTCTGCCTGAGCGCTTGCCCAATTCGTTGCTAGCGATATGGTGCGACTATAATCTAATGACGTGTTTTCCCGAGCACTTGCCCGATCCATTGCGCCATATTTATTATGTGAACAATCCCTTGGGCGTATACGCATACACACCAGACACGCATAAACGAATGTATTTGTTTCGGCGCACGTTTATGGCCGGCAAGATTCAGTATTGGTACCGAAAGAACAGTCCCAGGATTAGGTGGCGTGAACGGATTGAGGCTGTAAACAGGCGGATTGAGGATCGCCCGTATGGTCAGGGTGGAAATCCAGGCCCGGGTATGGCCGGCATACG
>NYZO01000050.1 GCA_002687185.1 archaeon
ACAAGGTCAAACCATTACTAGACAAGTTAGACGAATTTTTATATATTGCCGACGGCGATTTCCATCCTACCGCATTTTTAAAGTACGACAAAAAGATCACTGTTATCAACTTTCAAACCGGCAAGAAACGTGTATTTGGCAAAGAAGACCTTGACCAGTTC
The DNA here is from genome assembly GCA_002687185.1 of archaeon. GTDB lineage: Archaea > Nanobdellota > Nanobdellia > SCGC-AAA011-G17 > GW2011-AR20. The sequence goes on from NYZO01000050.1 coordinate 162, forward strand.
AAAAAACAAAAGAAGGGTAAGTTATTGAAATTTTTACACGCTAACAAAATTGGCATTATAGTCTCCACTAAACACGGCCAGTATAACTTGCAAGACGCGTTAAGGATTAAAGACGCATTCCCAAGCAAACAAAGTTATTTATTTTTCAGTGACACATTAAACACTCAAGGTCTAGAAGATTTCACTGGTTTGGATATATTTGTAAATACTGCGTGTCCTCGAATCCAAGACAAAAAAATTATAAACCATGCTGACATCCCAAAATACTTATGGGAACAAAAATCGACATAGAATCATTAGCTACGTTTTGCAAAAAGAAAGGTTTTGTTTATCAAAGTTCTGAAATTTACGGCGGTTATTCAGGTTTCTTTGACTTCGGCCCGTTAGGTGTTGAGTTATTTAATAATATTAAACAGCATTGGTGGCGCACTTTTATCCAAGAGAAAGAGAATATGGTTGGTATTGACGCAAGTATAGTTTCTCATCCCAAAACGTGGCACGCGTCAGGTCATGTCAAGAGTTTCGGCGACCAGGTCTTAATTTGTTCTAAGTGCAAGCATCGCGCTCGTGCCGACCATTTAATTGAAGATTCTTTGTCTATTAACGCTGACGGTTTAGAACCTAAAGAAATTAATGCACTAGTAAAAAAACATAAATTATCTTGTTTAAAGTGTAAGGGTAAGTTCGAGTCTTTGAAAGATTTCAATTTATTATTTGAGACAAACGTTGGCGCATCAAGCGATTCAACATCAAAAGCATATTTGCGCGGTGAAACAGCCCAGGCTATGTTTATGGACTTTAAATTAATTGCAGAGACTTCCAGGATGCAGTTACCGTTCGGTGTCGGCCAAATTGGTCGCTGTTTTCGAAACGAGATCGCTCCAAGAGACTTTTTATTTAGGTGTCGCGAGTTCCATATAGCTGAGCTAGAATTTTTCATTAATCCAAACGATAAGAAGTGTCCATTGTTAAGCCCAAAACATAAAAACTTGAAGGTACGTTTGCTTGACACAAAAGCTCAGAAAACTAAAGGCAAACGCGTCCAGGATGTAACTATCAAAAAGATGTTAGACCAGGACCGTTTAGGCGAGTGGCATGCTTATTGGCTGGCTGAGCAATTTTTGTGGTATACTGATCTTGGCCTTGATCCTAAGAATTTAACTATTAGGGAGCATGTCCCAACTGAACTATCCTTTTATTCAAGTAGCACGTTCGATATTGATTATTCGTTCCCTTTCGGTTCCAAAGAGATTTGTGGTAATGCCAATCGCGGTCAGTATGACTTGAACCAGCACATTAAAACAAGTAGCCAAAAGCTACAAATCTTTGACGAGGCTACAAAAGTAAACGTCATTCCTCGTGTTATTGAGCCTGCGTTCGGTATGGAACGCGCATTTTTAGCTGTGTTGTGTGAGGCGTATCATGACGATAAGTCTAGAGGAAACGTTGTCTTAAAATTGCACCCTCAATTAGCCCCTATTCAGATCGGTATTTTCCCATTAGTTTCTAATAACAAGAAATTAGTTACTAAATCAAGAGAGATTTATGATAGTCTAAAATCAGATTTCCGTTGTTTCTATGACAGTGGCGGCTCGATCGGTCGTCGCTACGCTCGTTTAGATGAGGTTGGCGGCCCGTTTGGTATTACTATTGACCATGATAGCCTAAAAGATAAACAAGTGACAGTGCGCCTTCGTGATTCGCGCAAACAGTTAAGAATAAAGATAAAGGATTTGCCTGATACATTAAAAAAGTTCATCGAAGGCGAAAAAAATATTTCTATAGGTAAATAAAAAAAGAAAAAAGTTAGGAGAGGATCTTCTCGATCACATCTTCCATGACTCTATACGGCACATCTCCAGAGATTTTGTCAATTTCACCGTTTTTGTTATTGACAACAAAAAATGTTGGTGTACCTCGTACGTCTAAACCTTGTACATCGTCTAAATCTTTATCTACTTTAGCTTTTGCGTCTCCATTATCAAGACAGATATTAAATTCGTCAATATCGAGTGCCATCCAAGTTGCATATTTTTTGAGATCGTCTTTCTCTAACTCGTTTTGGTTTGCAAAAAGCCTGTCATGGTATTCCCAGAACCGTCCTTGTTGGTTCGCACACTCAGCCGCTTCTGCTGCTAGTCGCGCATTTTCATGAATCGTTGTTAGCGGATAATGTTTATAGATTAGGTTAAAGCGTCCTTGTTTAAAATGATCGCTTTCGTTTAATTCTCTAAGCACACCTTCATGGGCTAGTCTTGAGAACGGTCCTTGGAAATCTGCGAATTCAATAACACTAACTTCTGCGTTTTCATCACCTAATACAGGCCCGTATTCAAGTTCTGGGTCAATATTTTTTTGTAAAAGCACAAGATCAAACACATCAATTACATCATCACAGTTAAGATCCCAGTACTCATGAGAATTTTGTCCCAAAAACATCGACATCAGCGGAAGTTCTATGGTTGAGAATTCTCTGTTTTCTAGCGCTTGGCATTCATTCGCTTGGTTCGTTGCTGCAACAGTAGTCGTTAGTAGAAGCAGAAACACCACTCCTACGTTTAATATTAATTTATTTCTTTTCATAATCAATTCGCTTGATCATCTGTTTTTAAATACTATCGCTATCAAATAGGTATGAATCTAATTTACACCAACACCTATATAAGTCATTATTTTATCATAATCTGTTTAGGGGCCTGTGGTATAATCCGGTAGAATGCGACGCTGGCAGCGTTGAGATTCGAGTTCAAATCTCGACAGGTCCATAAAGGGGTACAAATGGATTACGCAAGCTCTGGTGTGGACGTTAATATTGAGGCAAAAGCATCTAAATTATTGTATGATGCAGCTAAAGCATCGTTTGCAAATAGAGTTGGAAAGCTTGGTGAGGTTATTGTACCGTTCGATGATTTTTCTGGGTTACGCATGATCAATGTTGGTTCTTTACCTAAGGATACGTTTATGTGCATGGGTTTTGACACTGTCGGAACTAAAGTTGAGGTTGCACAAAGAATGAAGGATCACACAACTATCGCGTTTGATTTGTTTGCTATGGTTTGTGACGATGCGATTATTCGAGGTGGGGAGCCAGTTTTAATAGGAAGTAATTTAGACGTTACTTCGTTAGGCCAAGACGATCGTAATATTCAGACGATAAACGAATTAGCGCAAGGATACAATCAGGCTGCAAAAGAAGCTAATGTCGCTATTATCAACGGGGAATTATGTCAATTAGGTACAGCTGTTGGTGGGTATAGTAAGTTTGCTTATAATTGGGGTGCAGCACTGGTTTGGTTCGCACGAAAAGAGAAGATATTAACAGGCAAAGATGTTAAGGTAGGCGACAGTATCGTGTTATTAGAAGAGAAAGGATTTAGAACTAATGGTTTGACCTTAGCGCGGAAAGTGTTTGCTAAAACATTAGGAAACGATTGGCATAAGACTATATTCAAAGGATCAACTCTTGGTAAACAAGTCTTACTCCCATCAAAAATCTACACTAAACCATTCCTTAAGTTACACGGAAGCTTTGATACTGGTGGTAGTAATTTAATCCACGGCGCAGCGCATATAACCGGCGGTGGTTTGCCTGAAAAATTAGGGCGTGCATTAAAACCGTCAGGGTTAGGTGCGAATTTACATACTTTATTTCGACCGTGTGATGCAATCAAATACTGTCAAGAATTAGGGTCAGTAGAGGACAAAGAAGCATACACAACTTGGAACATGGGTCAAGGGTTGGCATTGATCACGCCTGAGCCAAATGCAGTAATTAACGAACTAAAAAAGTTTGAAGTGAAGGCAAAACTTGCAGGCGAGATTGTAAAAGAAAAATCTATTACTATAATGAGTCAAGGTTATTTTGATCAAGGAAAAACAATCAGGTATGATCTCTAAGAAAAAGTACATTAAATTTCAAAATGTCCATGCTTCTAGGTTGTGTGGTCTGCGTATCTATCAGTTACCACAAAAGAATCTCCAGGATCGACTATACCTTTTACTGCAACAGTTAATGGGTAAGAATTTTCATGATTAGAATCTATAATTTTATAGAGTCCTCTCCATTTATCTCCTTCAGATTTTTCTACGTACCAATCAAGGGTAAATTCTTTTTGATTCAAAGCAGGTTCTAGATCTTCTGGAGACCATATCTTCATGTTTGAATTTTTTTTGTGATGGTAAATATTTTTCTCATCAGGTATCCCTTGAAAGATTCCTTGCATGCTCCATATTTGGGGTGAAAAAAATCCCGCTTGAATAATGACTCCTCCTTTCGTTTGCTGTTCTGGATGATAAAATCCCCCTTCATTTCGAAATATATTACCATTATCTTCATTAAATAAGAAATGACCGCTTATGATATGAGATTTAGCTTCGGGATGAAGAACTCCTACTTTCTCGTAGGCACCGAAGAAATAGACTAAAAGTGGTTGTTTAGGAGGCTCTACAAATCTAGCTTGTCCACTTGCCATGTTCGGTCTCAAAAGATCATTAGGTTAATAAATACTATGGAACAACAATTATTAAAAATCAAACAACGTTTTATTCTATCATGACAGACTGTATTTTTTGCAAGATTATAAATAAAGAGGTTCCAGCAGACTTAGTTTTTGAGGACCCAGACACCATAGCATTTCTAGATATTAAACCGTCATCACTTGGTCACACGTTAGTCGTTTCAAAAGAACACGTAAAAACGCTTGATGAATTACCGGATGCACAAGCTCAATCACTTATGCTAACAATAAAAAAATTAACTAAAGCATTATTGAAAGAAAATCAAGGTTGTAATATAATTCAGAATAATAATAGTGTAGCCGGTCAAATAGTTGATCATGTACATTTTCACGTAGTACCTCGTAATGAAGGTGATGGGTTGCAATTGAATTTTGGTGTGCATAAAGAGTTTTCAGGCGAAGAGAAAAAGAACGTTATAGAAACGATAAAGAAGAACATTTAATAAAAACAAAACGCTTTTTAAGACGTATTAATGGTAAGTTAGTACGCCACCGTAGCTCAGTCTGGTTAGAGCACCAGTTTCATAAACTGATTATGAATTATGAGCCCAATTGGGCAATGAAATAAATAAAAGGTGAAGGCTGGGGGTCGAGGGTTCAGATCCCTCCGGTGGCATCCTAGCCAGGGTTCAGTGCCCACGGGCCCTTTTAGGGTTACAAATCTTATAAACATTATTTTCACCGGGGGGTATAAAGTGGACATCCACAATTACGACCGGTCGTATCAGACAGCTCTAGCAGGTCTTGGAAAATCTGAGATATCTACAGAGAATAAACAGTTGATTAGGAAATTTTTAACTGAATTGGAGTTAGAAGGGATATCAAAACCGAGAATCATCAAGTATGTCTATTGCTTAATGGTGGTAGCAAGAAAATTAAAAAAGAATTTCGATACTGCATCAGTTGAAGATTTGAAAATATTCATAGGTGGTATTCAGCAAAAGACTGATTACTCTTACTGGACAAAAATTGCGTACAAGACCATAGTAAAGAGATTCTACAAATGGATGAGTGAAGCAAGTGGCTATCCAGACGTTGTTTCTTGGATTCTAGTTAAGAGAAGACGCGCTGACAAGAAGCTACCTTCAGATGGTGATTTACTTACTGAAGACGACATCCAAAAATTGCTTTCTGTTGCTGAAAACCTAAGGGATAAAGCATTCGTTGCAGCATTATGGGAATCTGGTTGTAGGATTGGAGAAATTGGTAATTTATGCCTGAAAGATGTTGTTTTTGATAAGCACGGTGTAGTTATTTGTGTTAAGGGCAAGACAGGAGCTAGGAAAATTAGACTGATTTTTAGCACATCTTATCTTTCGACATGGATTAATAGTCACTCCAGAAAAGGTGATAATACAGCTCCCTTGTGGATCAATATCGGCCATCCTAATAAAAACAAAGCTATGCGGTATAATAATCTAGTAAGGTTACTAAAGGTATTGTTTGAAAAAACCGATATTACAAAAGGATTTAATCCTCACCTTTTTCGCCATTCCAGAGCAACGTTTCTTGCCAGTCACTTAACAGAATTCCAAATGAATCAATATTTTGGATGGATTCAAGGATCTGAAATGCCTTCTACTTATGTTCATATGAGCGGGAAGGAGGTAGATAGTGCCATTTTAAAGTTGAATGGTATACAGACAGTAGAAAATAAACAAAAAACTAAGCTTAAGCCTATTGTTTGTCCAAGGTGTGACACTATTAACGCTCCAGATAGTAAGCATTGTAATAAATGTGGTGGGGTTACGGATTTGAAACATGCAATGGAATTAGAAGAGAAAAGAGAAGAAGAATCAAAGATGAGAAATGATTCTGATAAAATGATGACTTTACTTCTTAAGGATAAGGAAGTACAAGCTCTTTTACGTGAGAAATTAAGGAGATTGAGTGGTTCTCTATCTTCTGTTTCTTAATTTTTCTAGTCTTGCGTCATGTTCTATTTTTTTGAGCATTCTTACCCATTCTGGGACTTTAGATTTTTGTTTCATTTGATAAAAGCTAGTAGTTCTTTCACATTTTGGTGTGTTTCGATAATCTTTGATGCAATAAATTTATCCTGACTCAATAGCCTATCTCTAACATAAGCTGCAACAGATATGTACCCTTCTATTTTAGATTCTTGTCTGATGTATTCAAGTTGTCGTTTTGTTAGACGAAATTTGAAAATATGATTTTTAGCCATTCTTTGAACATGATGTCTCTTTTTTTCCTTTGTATTTCTCTAGTTCATTAATCACTGCCATCCTAACAAAGCTAGAGGTCGAAATGCATCCTTTAGTCACTTCCTCAATCTCTTCGACTAACAGGTAGGATAGACCGACGTTTCTTGATACATGTCTTCGTTTGACTCTATCTAGTAGGATTTCCACTTTTAACCACCTTTGCATGGATTTCATCAATTTTGTCTTGAAAAGAAGAATCAATAAAGAGAATAAATCGAATATAATCACTTCTATTAAAAAATCCTAAAGCTTGCGCTCTTTTTTTTAGTTGTTTGTCTTGTTTTTTTGAGAGTAAAAACTCAAAACGTTTCATAATACTATCTCAATTTAATCACTATTATTTATCTGTAACCCTCCCGGATTTTCGGGTGAGAATTCGGGTGAATATTCACCCTCTAAATGGATAAAAACCATTAAAAAACTCTTTTTGGCCAATATAATTATGTACTCAGAATCACTATCGCCTCATGAATTTGTAGAACAATATTGGGGTCCAGTCCGTTTGTTCACATCAGACGAAGATCATAGTAAATACTGGGAACAATTAGAACAAAAATACGGCGAAGCTTTCATAGAAGAGTATTTAGACTTAGTTGAAAAGAATCAAGGACAATTTTCTGATTTTAACGATTATTTAGCTTTAGAAGATTTTTGTCATAAACATAATGTTTTAGATACGTTTGTCCCTGAAACTTCACTCCGTCAAAAAAATACTTTATTGTCAATCATCAATAATTTATGTGATGTTCAAGGAGATTTTACATTCGCTGAGCTCGGATCGGGATCAAGTCATATTAGCATTGGATTAGCATTATACTTTGATAATCTGAAAAAAGGATATACAGTAGATGCTCTTGAATCTGCAATCGATGCTACTAAACGTAATATAGATAAACGCTCTAGAGATGAAAAGGAAGTTTTAGAAAATAAATTAGTTCCCATTGAAGGTGATTTCACTGACTTTGGATACCATACTGATAATCCAATCCCTGAAGCAGTAGATGTAACCTATATCGGATTCTTTAATTGTGGTATTCACAATGTATTAAACACCATACAAGTAGTAGCTAGAGAAGAAGGAAGGGTTATTATTGGTGCACCTTATATTCATCAAGAAGAATTAACGTATGAACAACACCATCAAGACATGGTTAGTGAGGAGATCAAAGACGGTGTAGAATGGATGTTATCCCATATAGCTTCGGAAGCAGGTCCAATGGTCAATTTTGAGAAGGTAGAACCAATTAAGTGGACTCAGTTTTTTTCTGGCGCACTTTTTTATGGGAGAAAAAATATTTAGTCAATCTCAACGACAACTCGTAGTTTACCTTTTTTCATAACAAGTCTACACAACACTTCTCCACCTTGACGAAACATATAGGTCTTAGCGAGGTGTTTAATAAAAGCTATATAGGGTGTTCCTTTTTTATATTGAACTTTGCTTGTCCATTCCAGAATAGTTTTTGATACGATTGCAGAGGCCTCGATAATAGATCACCAGTTTACGAAAAGCTAGCCTCTTTGTTAAAATTTGATATGAAACTTTTCTTTTTTCGTCTAGACAAACTCCTACAGATCTATAAACTTAAAGTTCACAGAATTATAAAAGTATTTATAAATACCGAGATTAGACTAAAAGAGATGAATCTTTTCTTTGATTATGGAGATCTTTTGTTCGAGTATTCTTTTACAAGAGAAACGCTTAAACGGGCCCATAATCTTGTCCTACCAGAAATTAGACAAAGAGATCCCACCATAGAGTATGCTCATTTAGCCAATGCACATGACAGAGTTATTCAATCGTATTTAGAAGAAAGAAGACAATCTTCTGTCGAATGGCCAATGCAAAAAATTATGAGGGGTGTGGTTGATGATCTACAGTTAGATGATGCTGACTTAGTTCAACGCTTAGAAATGATTTATAAGACTCATGATCATGATGCTTATCCTAAGCCTGGAATCCCTTCATTGATTAATGAACTCCATCCCCAATACTCACTACATATCATATCGAATTTACCCCACGATTCTGCGATTCAAGAACTCTCAAATTTTGATCTTTTAGACAGATTTACAACAATTACATTCTCATACGAAGCAGGACACAGAAAACCGCATGAAAGTATCTATTTATTAGCAATGGAAAAGGCAAATGTCGAAGAAGGAATATTTTTTTCCCATGACATTGAAGAAGTTGAAGGGGCAAAAAATGTAGGTCTCGATGCTTATCTTGTCTTCTTCGCTGATGATATTAGAAAGGTGCTTTTGCATTGAAAAGAATCTATTCTAACATTAGTCCAATTACAAAAGCTTACACAAATTTAAATCATATTTTCTATTTGAAAGCACAAAATCCACAAAAATTGTATCTCTGTGTGTGGGACAGTTTTGTACTTGAAAATGCTATGTTCATTTCAGACTCTAAAAAAACAAAAGAACAAAGATTGAGATCTAATGTAGAGATGCTTGAGAAGCTGATGGAATCGCTTCAGATGGACTATAAAATCATTTATCTTTCGGACGCATGGTCAAGGCTATTTAGTAATCAAGAGCTATCAAACATGTTTCACAAGATACTTGCATCATTAACACTAGACCAGGTTAAAAAAGGATTCGCGATTAATTATATCCCCTTTGGTGATATAGAGCTTTCTAGGATCAATTATATTATCGCAGATTATATGATTGCCACGTATTTACCTGATTTATTCCCGGAACTATCTAACGGACAACCAACGCATTACGTTACTTCACAGAGATTCAGGGTTTTCAAAAGCCAATTAGACCATTATTTAACTTCTGAGATCTCAAGATATAATCCTCCTAAATGTGTCTACGTTTCAAATGTACCGGTAATCATGCATCCCGAAAAAAAGATAATCCCTAGTTCAGAGATGTCTACGGAAAGTATCAAAAAAATCCTGAAAGCGTATTATGTTGAAATTCCTAAGCAAAAAGAGTTCTATGATACGATAAGCGTACTCTCAACAGTTCTCCAAAGCCTTTCATGGAAAGGAAAAGAGATAAGTCAAGAAAAAGCAAATACTTTATTATCGCAAATGGAACATAAGGATGTAATAGAGTTCTTTGGAGAAAATTTTTATCGATATTTTACAGAAGTAAATAAAACAGTTTCAAATATAACTATAAAAAAGAAGAAAAAGAATATCTTTATCACTACTTACAAAGAATTCGATATGCATCTTAAACCTTTAAATCGAATAAAGTTTGAGATCTTAAAGTTCTGCAATGGTAATAAT
>NYZO01000051.1 GCA_002687185.1 archaeon
GGTTCTAATTGATCTTCAACAGGTCTTGCAATCGAGCTTATGGTGAATGACATTGGTTTGTGTGGAGAGGTTTGCTTTTTTATTGGTTATTAATGAGTAGTTAGTAAACCCCCAAAACCTTTATAAAACACTAATCAATCACACTCTTTACCCGTATAACTACGTCACGTAGGAGGGATTTGTAATGGATAAAAAACAGACACTTGAAACAATAAAACTTCTAAGAGAAATATCTCCTAAACGTAAATTCACACAATCAGTTGATATCATAATTAACCTGAAAGGTCTAAATATTAAAAAATCTGACCAAAACGTAGACGAGACAGCAACACTCGTGCATGTTAACAAAAAAGAAATAAAAATCTGTGCATTGGTCGGGCCGGCACTAGAGAAAAAAGCTGCATGTTGCACACGAGTTATTCTCAACGATTCATTCTCAAACCTTAAACTTAAAGAGATAAAACAATTAGTAAAAGAATTTGATTACTTTGTAGCACAAGCAGATATCATGCCACAAGTTGCAACAACGTTTGGTAAAGTGCTTGGACCAAAAAAGAAAATGCCAAACCCAAAACTAGGAAGTATTATACCGCCAACAGGGGACGTTGAGCCGACAGTAACATCACTTCAGAAAACTGTTCAATTATTAACCAGAAACGAAGCTTCAATAAAAGTACCTATAGGACAAGAAGATTTTGATGATGAAAATATAGCAGAGAATGCTGTGAATATCTATAACGCAGTTCTTAACGCACTGCCACAAGGAAAACAAAATATTAAGGCAGTGTTCTTTAAACTAACAATGGGGCCGAGCGTCAAACTTGGAGAAACTAAAGAGGAATTTACAAAACGAAATGAAGAAAAAAAATCAAAAAAACCTACAGAAGCCAAAAAGAAAACAGTAAAGAAAAAGTCCGAAGGGAAAAAGACTACAACAAAAAAAGAAGCAGAACCAAAAACAGAAGAGACGAAAGAATCTAAAGCTGAGGTGACTAAAAAATGACCGAGGCACACGTATCACAAAAAAAGAAAGATGAGATGGTTCTACTCCAAAAATTTATTAAACAATACAAGGTTGTTGGGATCATTGACCTTTCTAACTTACCATCTTCACAGTTTCAATCAATAAAACACAGCTTGAAGAAAAAGAATAAGATTCGAGTCACTAAAAAACGGTTATTATTACGGTTGTTTAACGAAAATAAAGATGAAATGAAAGGTATAGAAGGACTTGATAGCTATTTACAAAAAAGTTTGCCAGCAGTACTATTCTCAAACGAGAACCCGTTCAAGATATACGGAGAACTTAAAAAAGCGACCAGTGACGCGCCAGCCAAAGCTGGACAAACTGCGCCTGAAGACCTGTCAGCAAAGGCTGGGCCAACACCGTTCATGCCAGGGCCAATGATCGGAGAACTCGGGCAATTAGGGATAAAAACGAAAGTCGAAGAAGGGAAAATCTCGATCCTTGAAGACGCTGTACTAGTAAAAGAAGGTGAAGTCATAAACAATAATATAGCAGATCTATTAACAAAGCTCGGACTAAAACCTATGAAAATAGGGATGAATATGGTTGCATGTTATGATGACGGTGTCGTCTTTGATAAAAAAACTCTTGATATAGATCTTGATGAAGTTACACAAAACTTTAAGGTAGGTGCTACACAAGCACTGAACCTAGCAACTAATAGCGGCTATGTCATGAAAGAAAATATTGGTATGTTGCTGAATAAAGCGTACAGACAAGCAGTAGCAGTGGCTGAGAAAGCAGGCGTTATGACACCTGATAGTGTGAAAAAAGGCATAGTTGACTTAGCCAGACAAGGAAACGCAATCAAAGGTAAACTACCGGAAGCGCCAGAAGAAGAGACTAAAACTGACGATAAACCGGTTGAAGAAACAAAAGAAGAACCTAAACAGGAAGAGTCAGTAAAGGAAGAAACAAAGGAAAAGGAAGAGCCGAAAGTAGAAAAGGAATCAGTAGAAGAAGAAACAAAGGTTGAAGAAAAAGCAAAAAAAGAGCCTAAGGTAGAAGAGAAACAAGAAGAAACCAAGGCTGAGGAAGAGACAAAAGAAGAGCCACTAAAAAAAGAAACAAAGGAAGAAGAAGTAAAAGAAAAACCGAAAGTAGAAGAGACAGCTAAAGAAGAAAAAAAGGTTGAAGAAGAGGAAAAAGAAGAAGAACCACCAAAAGATGCTGATATAGAAGAAAAAGCTCCAACTGACGAAAACCAAAAGGTTGAAAAAGAGTCAAATATGGAGGAAGAACAGAAAAACCTTGACGAACAAAAGGTGGCAAAGGAACTATTAACCAAGATCACCGATGAACAAATCAAGGAAGATGATAAGAAAAAAAGTGGAAAGACAGTCAGCAGTGCTGTGCCGTCAGCCCACGATCTAGCAAAAACAAAATCAGATGAACAATGATAATTAAAAGCCAGTTAATCAACAGGAGGTTACAATGGAATACGTGCTAAGTGCATTACTCTTACATAAAGTAGGAAAGGAAATCAACGAAGAAAATATTACCAGTGTCTTGAAAGCTACAGGTGTTGATGTAGTCGACGCCAAAGTCAAAGCGCTAGTGGCATCAATAGGAGATGTCGATATCGAAAAAGCAATTGAAGAAGCAGCAGCAGCACCTGCAGCAGCAGCGCCAGCAGCGGCTGGAGGCGATGACAAAGCAAAAGAAGACGATAGTGCTAAAAAAGAAGAAAAATCTGAGGAGGATAAAAAGCAAGAAGAAGAGAAAGCAGCAGCTGGACTCGGTTCACTGTTCGGCTAAACTCCTCTTTCTTCTTTTTATTTTATTTTTTAATATACATTTTTTGAACAGAATCTTTTTATATACCATCCGGAGCCAGTAGACCAATGACAGACGAGAATCTTGAAACACTACAAGAACAAATACGAGAATTACGAGGCAAACTTAATCTTGTTAATCAAAAGAAAGAAGCGAGCTTTGCAAAACATAAACAATCTAAAAATTCACTTCTAGATAAAATACACCAAGCGAAACAAATACAGTCTGAAACAAAAGATCAAAATAATAATTCTAGCAAACTTAAACAAAAACGAGACGCATATAACGCAAAAGTCAGAAAGCTTATCCAAGAGATTAAACTACTGAATACCAAAAAGTATGACCTATTTAAGAAACTAAATATTAGAGGAGATGTAACCAAACTTAAAGAACAAGTTGACCAACTACAACTGAAATTACAAACTGAAGCGCTCTCAATTGAAGCAGAAAAACGACTCATGAAACAAATAAAATCCATTCAAAAGATCTATTCTGATGATGGAGAAGTTAAACAGTTACTTGATAATATAGATAATATATCAAAAGAGATTGATGAGGCGAAAATTAAAGCAGACGAGTATCATCAACAATTAGTCAAAGCGTCAAAAGGAAGGCAATACAATGAACTAATCGATGTATCAAAAGAGATTCATACTTTAAGAGCAGATGAAAAAGAGCATTTTAACGAATTTAAAAAGCATAAAGGATCGTTCCTAGATATAAACGAAGTGTTGCAAAAAAAACTGCGTGAAGCAGCTAGTCTTAAAGGAATAATAGAGCAAAAGTCTGTTAAAGAAAAAACTAAACAAAGCCTTGAACAAGCCAAGAAAATTGATAAGAAAGCAAAAGTCGCAGAAGAGAAACTAAAAAAAGGCGGGAAACTAACTACTGAGGATTTACTAGCTATGCAGGGTAGCGATATTGCTTGATAGTAGTTACCGATTATGTTATCACTCGGGAAAATAAGTAATGTTAGAACTTGGCAAAAAAGATTGATTTTTGTTTTGTTATTTTTAATGTTATGTGGTTTATTCTATTCATCGATTCCAAACGATCGATTGTATACACCTTTTGATTATCACCTGGCACTTGCTCAAACAATTCTTTCTGGGGATCTCTCTGTAGAAAACCCATCGAATACACATGATCTTGCATTGTATCAACAAAACTATTATTTACCTTGGGGGATTACACCAGCATTGCTACTGATACCGTTTAGACTTGTTTTTCAATCACAAACTAATGGGATGATGCTTATGATCCCGATCTTGTTCGTAAGCCTTTTTGTTTGGTTAGCAATATATCGACAATTAAGGACAAGAAGATGGGTTAACCTCACGAACCACCAAATAATACTCTTTTCATTACTTACTACTTTTGGGACATTATTCTATTATATTGTAACAAACGGAGGTGTTTGGTTTATTAGTCAGGCGATTACGTTCTTATTTATGAGCTTATCATTGTTATTTTTGATCAAACAAGGGAACAACACCAAACTGGTCTCATCAGTCTTTTTTGCTTTGAGCTTTTTAACCAGGAATGTGATCGCAATATTTCTCATACCCTATTATGGATTATTATTTTATTTTGATAGGAAAGAACGTCAACCTAATTCTTCATTATCATTTGTTAGAGTCATATTATTGCTTCTCCCTCTTGTGATAGCCATATTCTTCCAATTAGGATATAATGATGTTCGATTTGATGATCCACTAGAATCAGGATATTCATATCAACAAGTTGCACCGAGATTTGTTTCAGACATTGAAACGCACGGAATTTTATCTAGCTATTATACCGCACATAATCTAAAGATTTACCTTTTTAATCCTGTATATTACGACCTACAATCACCGTACCTCCATTTTGATTATGAAGGAAACAGCTTTTGGTCTTATCAACTTTATTTTTGGATCATTGTGATTGCGTTAGGAGTTTTATTACATACATCTATGCGCGTTAAACACAAGAACCGTTATCTTTTAACCGTTATTACTAACCAAAAAAAGATGTTCATTGTAGGATTAATAAGTATGTGGGTGCTTTTTTTTGCTTTTGTTCAATTTACTATAGGGACAGGATGGAGACAGTTTGGGAGCCGTTATTTGCTTGATGTTGAGCCGTTCATATTACTCTTAACTGTGTTCTCGTTCGATTATATTAAAAAAAATCAATTGATACGGTACGTGAGTTATGCACTTATTGTTCTGAGTATCATTATTGCAGTCTATGCTAAACGTCTATTTAACGGCTTTTAGTAAAAAGAGCATTTATAAAGTTACTAGTGAAGTAACGAACATGCGCTATATAGATTATTTCTTGAGAGCGATTCATTCTGTTTATTTTCCGATTCGCCGCCGTCAATTAGTTAAACGATTAATGCCTGAATTAAAGAACGCTACGACCGTTCTTGATATTGGTTGTTATGATGGTAGACTCTCAGCCGTGCTCCAACAAAAAGGACAACATTTTGTAGGTGTAGATACGGTTAAGTCAAACAAGAATTATATTCCGATTGTCTTATATAAAGGAAAACGTCTTCCGTTTAAAAACAACCAGTTTGAGACTACGCTCTTAATCGATGTATTACACCATACCACAGACTCATTATCACTTTTACAAGAAGCAAGGCGAGTTACACGAAATAAAATTATCATCAAAGATCATTATTATCATTACCTTTTCCAAAATAAACTGCTCAAACTATTTGACTACTTAGGAAATAAACCTTATAATATCGCATTACCCTATAATTTCTTAAACCTTGATTCTTGGCAACAACTTATTAAAAGTTCAAAACTAACTATTGGTAAGATGCATACATTTCATACACATCTACTACACCCCATAAACCAAGTACTTTATGTACTCAAAAAATAAATTAATATTACATTGAAACGTACATTCCCAAAACTAAAAAATAAAGCAATACTAAGCCCGATGGCTGGAGTAACCGACGTTGCTTTTCGCACCTTGGCAAAGAAATACGGCGCTGGATTAACCTATACCGAATTCTTGAGCAGTTCAGCTATTGTTCGAGGTAGTAAAAAAACACTATCTTTAGTTAAAACAGACCCTATAGAAAAACCGGTTGCAGTACAGTTATTTGGCCATAACATTAAAGAGGTAATACAAGCCGCTAAACTTGTTGAAAATAAATTTGATATAATAGACATTAATTGCGGCTGCCCTGCATGGAAAGTCATAAAAACCGGGGCTGGGAGTGCTATGCTTAACGATCCAGATAAAATAGCTACGTTTGTTGGGAAAATTGTTTCTGCTGTAAATATTCCAGTGACCGTGAAAATTAGGAGCGGAATAGATGCAAAACATATAAACGCAGTAGACGTTGCTAGAAAAATCCAAGACGCAGGAGCAAGTGCGGTTGCAATACACGGCCGGACACAAAAACAAGGGTATAGAGGAAATGCTGACTGGAAGATTATTACGAAAGTTAAAGAAGAAGTAGATATACCAGTAATTGGAAACGGAGACGTTTTTACGCCTGAAGTGTTTGAAAAACGGTTAGAAGAAAGTGGAGTGGACGCTATAATGATCGCACGAGGTGCAATTGGAAACCCTTACGTATTTACACAAATTAAAGATTATATTAAAACCGGAGAGTATGATTCTAAAGATAAAAAAGAACAGTTTGATGAGTATCTTAATTTAGCGAGAAAATATAATATACCGTTCCTAACAATAAAAACCCAAGCAATATCGTTTACTAAAGGAACACAAGGTGGAGCACCGCTCAGAAATAAACTGGGTGTTACCAAAATGCTACGACAACTTGAGAAGGTGATGGAGAAATAAAAGTTACTGCACGAAAAACAGGTATAAAACCACTTTCTAAATAGTCAACGTTTAAAGGTTCCGAGCGACAAGTGCGAGGACAGATTATTAAATTGTTCATCCAACAAAATGAGATCTCTTTGGATACCGTCAAAAAATAATGCATACATCCTAAGTTAATGTCCATACTTGAGAAAATTAAACCAGAAAAGATAATTGTGATTGAACATAACAAAGTAATCTTAGCGGAATAACAAAAATAGTTCTTTGAAAAATTATTTTTTATCCCAATATAATAACTCTTAAAAACCTATTTTTATAGACAAAGTCCCATGGTAGACGAGTATGATAATTGGGCAAAGCAACGATCAAGAGTATTAACAGGGGCCTTTCTCTACGTCAACCATATTCAGCCGAAATATAAACCTGTAGGGGATATGAAGATACTTTGTTTGCCTGGAGCGAAGGGACACGAAATAACAAAAATCTATGATGTATTAGGCATTAAACGGAGTAACATTTTTGGCGTTGAACATCATCAAGAAAGTTTTGAAGCACTAAGAAAATCCAATCTTGGGATCGAACTTTACCATGGATCACTTTTAGAGGTATTAGAAAACGCGAAAAGTCAAGGCAGAAGTTGGGATATTATTAGTATGGATCTGAAATCCTATTTCACTAGGGAAAGTAGATATATGATTCAACTTATCGTAAGTGATCACTTACTAGGTAGACGAGGAACACTTATTACTAATTTTTTAGGGAAACGAGAACAGGGCGTCCATAAGGAAATGCTTGAAGATATATTTCATGCAATCAAACATCCTCTAGTACCTTATGGAGTCAACAACAAGCCACTTTTTGAAATGACTCCCCAAGGAATGAAGATCGCTGCTGAAGAACCGTTTGATCTTAAACATGATCGATCTGAAACCATTACGCGTATTATTATAGAAGCAGCTAAAAGAGGTAGAGTAGAATTAGATCTTTCCATCCTCGCACCATTTTATAAACAACATGACGTTGAGGCATGGGTTGCCGAACTTAAGGAGGATCTGATAACTAGAGGACTGGATTTTAAAACGATGGCTTGGTATCAATTCCCAGGAAGAAATGATGCCGAAAAATTAGCAACCTCGTACTACATGGGACAACAAGGAAGTTTTGCTATTGTTGATTATTTTAGAGATAGATGGTTTCCCCGAGAATTCCTACATCTTTATACCTACCTTGAGACTCAATGCTATCTTCCACGAGCAATTGAGTCTGAAAAGTATACTAGCCCAAAAGGCGCGCCGATGCTTACAGATCGTTTTTTTCTAGACCAATTTGAAGAAGAATTAAATCCATTAGCTAATTTTTTTGCTTGGGATGATCAATTTGAATTATGCGTCCTTCCAAACATTGAGGGTGCCTCATCTTTTTTTAAAAAAGCATACCGTTTAAGACCAAATAACGCTATAGGATTTGATTTAGAAAAAAACCAAAAAGTCAAAATTATGGACAGAAGACTAAACGCTCAGATTCAACCAATATTAAGGCAAGCAACCAAAACCGTTAACCGTTTAAGCCATATTAGCAAAACATCCAAAGACATTTCCTTGGATCGAACCTTTATTGGGTCAGCTGCAAGTGAACACGCAGAACAGAGATATTCTCCTACAGACCTAGACTTAACCGATTATTTACAAGAACTTAAAAGAACGGGGACTATAAAAACTAAACGGAGGAAAAGACGAAGATAAATAAGAGAGGATGGTTAAAAGCTATGTAGACTGGGCAAAACAAAAAGCAAGAATCGTCCTGCGAAATGTTATTCAATTTAAGTACTTAGAAAATTATGAAATAAAACAACATCTAAGACAACCAGAAAATTTATGGGCACTTGCTTTCTTAGGAGGGCAAAAGAAAGGTGAAGAAGCGTTAGAATGGTGGGAAGTTTATGAACCGTTAGGATTTAAACCTGAACATATTGTTTGCCTGGAAAATGATGAGGAAACGTATTTGAAACTAAAAAAGTACTTTGAAAAAGAAGGACTCCCTATACAACTCCATTTCACTAGTGATACCGATTTTTTTGAAACTGCTAAACAAAATGGATATAGTTTTGACGTTATTAGTCTTGATTACACGGGACCGTTTACTGATGAGAAAATGTATGTCTTGGATCTCATTGCAAATGACAGCTTACTTGGAAATTTTGGTGTCTTGTGTACAAATTATCTTGCAAAAAGAGAACAGAAAGAAGATAGTAGTAGGTTAGTAGGTAATTACCGATTCAACACTTATCTTCAGGAGAAGTATAGTAAGACGGGGAAAACTTCTTGGTTAGATCCACAAGACATTAGAGCCCAATCAGAACACATACCAACAACACTCAAGGAAGCACGATCTTCAATGATTAAAGCAATGATTTTAGATGCCATGAGTAGGGGGGAAACAACATTAGATTATTCTTGGGTTCTTCCCTTTATATCAAAAGAGCATCTCCCTTTATTAAAAACCAAATTCCTAGAGGATTATAATGAAATAGAAATCGAGACTATGCATGGACGAACATTGGACGAAATACTTGCAAGACATGGTACGGTAAGGTTCCATATGGATCAGGCCTTTGATGAAGTTTTTGCAGGCTCGTGGGTTAGTGTTGACATTTCTAAATTGTTACGTGTACATCTACAGAAACCGTACTTTATGATTGATGGGGAATCATACACTTATACGAGTAATAGTGGAGCACCCATGGACTTTGATGTCATTTTTTTTAATAATCTTAAGCGTAATTTTCAGAGCCTTAGAAATATTTTTTCTTTTAATCGGACTTCCAGTACCAAGAAATTACCTTCTCAACTCCAGTCGTTAATAAAATACGTTGAGCTCATTTCACAAGATATGAAAATGAATCACACTTCTGACAGAAAAGAATTACCTCCTCAAACCCAGTTGCATACAAAAAATATTAAGTTAATTGTAAAAGCTCTTGATATTTATGAACAAGCCCTTTCTAAAGACGGGGAATCTACCGCTTGGGAGTTTATCAATCGAGAAAGAACGTTCTTGGGTTCTTCTGCAACAAAAACTAAACAAAAATCTAAGTCAAAACAAAAACGACCAAAACCTAAGAATACGGTTACAGAAGATGATAAAGAAAAAATGTATGACCTCTTCCTTGAAGGGTTGACTTCTGAGCAAGTTGCTGAAGAGTTTGAAGGGAGATATACTGAGTACCAAGCACGAGGAGTTAAAGGACAATTGACGCAACTACTGGGGGAATCAGTGTAATATGGTTAAAAGCTATGTTGATCCAGCAAAACAACTCGCGAGAATAAAACAAAGGGAATTTATTCAAAAGAATCTTCTTCCTTTTAAACGACCTGACCAAATTTACGTTCTCTGTTTTCCTGGAGCTGAAAATGAGGGAGAAGAAGCGTTAGAATACTTTGAGATTTATAAGCCGCTAGGCATACCACCACAAAATATTACTGGACTAGAAATGGATCCAGAAAAATGTCAACGGTTAAGAGACCTGAATTTAGGCCTTAATGTGGTTTGCCAAGAAGATATCCATTTCCTGGAACAAGCTAAAACCCTTAGAATGGAATGGGATATTATTAGTCTTGATTATACGTGGTATTTTCAACCAAAATCAATGTATACAATTGATCTTATTACCAATGACCGACTAATGAGTAATACGGGAGTTTTAGTTACGAATTATCTTGGACGACGGGACTCATCAGAGAGTCAAGATCTTGTTGGACGTTTTCATAAAACATCAAACCCTATACCCTTAAACATGTTCTCTTTTCAAAATGCACCACACGAAATTTTAGAAACTCCCGGTTATACAGCCAAGGTAACCTATGGCACAAACAATACTATAACCCAAGACTTACAAATGATGGTGGAGACACAAAGTAATGTGCCCTTTAATCTTAAAGATAATAAATCCGAAACCATTTCTATTGCAGTACAAACTTTGATGTCAAGCGGAAAATTTGCCCTTGACTTTTCTGCTCTACACCCCTGGTCTCACCTTTCCCCTGAAGAAACGCTTGTTTCCTATCTAGATCTAATACATGATGATACCCAGCCGGAACATGAGACAATGTTAGAAGATTATAATTGTGCGTATGGAAGATCTCCCAAGGAAAAAATTTCTAGTGCCTTTAGAGAAACGTTTATGAACCTTTTCTTATTGGGTGGCCTCCATGGAGGAATAAAACCTTTCGATCTTTTTCTTTATGGGTTTGTGCATATGAGACCTTATTTTTTGGAGGCACATGAAGCATACCGCTATATTAGTAACAATGGGTCACCTATGCTCATAGATTTCGGTCTATTTAAAACCCATGAGAATAGACTAAACCGTTTTCAGAACTATCTACTCATTAACCAAACACCAGAACAATGTATTATCCGTGTTGAAGCACACGAAACCTCTTTTGAAAGGATGATGAAAAGAGATGCTATCGTCCAAGAGATGGTACCAGAACTGGGGAGAAAAGCAAAAATGTTTTACCTAGAATCTGACACCACACATGCAACCTCAGAGAGAATTTTTTTAGGTTCTTCTGCTAGAGCTGATAGTCGGATTGAAATCCCTGCGACGGATTACGCCCTCCCACCACCACCGTCTAAAGTAACCTACACACAAAGAGTACTCAATAAAAAATCCCGTAAAAAAAAGAAACGTAAGAAAAAGAAAAATAGAAGATAAAATAACATTTAAAAAGTCATTTTTGAATAGTGATTTTAATGGCAAAAAGCTATGTAGACTGGGCTAAACAGGAATCACGGATTAAAGAGCGAGAATCCATTCAAAGATATCTTTTTGAAAATCCAGAGATTAAACCATACCTTAGACAACCAGAAGACAAATGGGCGCTTGCTTTTTTAGGTGGAGAACAATCGGGAGAAGAAGCAATAGAATGGTATGAAGTCTTTGAACCTTTAGGTTTTAAGCCTGAGCATATTGTCTGTTTAGAAAATGATTGGGAGACGTATCTTAGACTTAAAGTACATTTTGAAAGAGAAAGACTTCCGATAGAACTTCATTTTATCGATGAGATCACTTTTTTACAAACTGCTAAACAGAATGGATACACCTTTGATGTCATTAGTCTTGATTATACAGGACCTATAAATGATGAACGTATGTACGCAATAGAACTTATTGTTGGAGATGGATTACTTGGTGATTTCGGTGTTTTAGTCACGAATTTTCTTGCTAAACGAGAGCAGAAAAAGGTTAGCAATTTCATAAATGATACTCGGAGAATAAAAAAATATATTCATGAGAGGGGATATAACAATGTTCAGAAATTGTCTATTGAAGAGTTACTTGAAGAGTCAAAAGATATTACCACAACGCTCAAAGATTCACGGTCAGAAGTGATCACTGGTGTCCTGTTGGATACTCTAGATAGGGGAGAATCAATTTTGGATTATTCTTGGATTCTGCCATTTAGGGAACAAGGATATAATGAACAACTGAGGACAGCAAACAGGCATATAGAGGGAAGTAGTTTATACCCATTTGGACGTACTTTGGAAGAAAAAATAGCAAGAAATCGTGCTATACTACTCCAACATGACCGAAACTTTGAAGCTTTCTTAGACCAAGGAAAATTCCACCCTATTCTTCGAAAAATACTCTTTACCACGTTATGTGCGCCTTATTTTCCCATTGAAGCAGAAAAATATAGCTATACAAGTAACTCGGGTGCACCTATGCTTTTTGATATTATTTTTGTCAACCAATTACGACACATTTTTCAGCGATTTAAGAGTTATTTCACCATAAATCCTAAGTTGAACCAAATTAAGATACTTTCCCATATGTTAGAACGTAAGCGGACCAGATTACTTGATAAAGCTATTTCAACCTTTAACAGTATATATTATCGGGAAGGAGAACCCAAAATAGAGATCTTTCAAGAGCAAGAACGTATTTTCTTAGGCTCGTCGGCATCAAATAAAAAAACTAAACAGAAACTGAAAACAAAACAAACAAGAGCGAAACCTACGAATACGGTTACCCTAGAAGACAAAGAAAAAATGTATGATCTGTTCTTTACAGATATGACCTCGGCACAAGTTGCTGTAAAACTAGATAGTAAATATACCGAATATCAAGTACGAGGAGTGAAAGCGGAAATGACAAGACTTCTTAACGAATAGATTTACGCATCAACAAGCTTTTCTGTTCGTTTTAATAATTCTTCAATCACTACAAACCCCTTGCGCCAAAACTCTTTTGAACAAATATCAATGCCTAACTTTTTGGTTATGGTTACAGGGCTTTCACTGCCGCCGCTTGCAAGCATATCGATTAATTTAGGCACAAACGACTCACCCTCTTCCTTATAAGTCTCAAACAGTGCTAAAGCTAATAGATTACCGAACGCGTACGCATAACAATAAAACGGTGTATGGAAAAAGTGTGGTACAACGCTCCACTCAGATTTGAACATATCATCAACTTCTACGTCTTTACCTAATTGAGATTTTAAAGCTTTTAGATACATGGCACTAATCTCGTCTCTTGTTTTTCCATCTTCGATCATCTTATGCGCTTTGATCTCAAACTCAACAAACGACGCTTGGCGAATTATAGTTGCGTACATGTTATCTAAATGTGCGAACAATAAACTTTCTGCGCTCTCTGGTTGTTGTTTTAATAAACGCTCTAATAGTAATAATTCAGCAAAAGTAGACGCGGTTTCTGCTAATGGCAATGTTGCGTGATTAGTGAATTCTGTTTGATGAGATGCAAGGCATGCATGAATCCCGTGACCTAACTCGTGAGCTAGGGTTGATACGTCTCTTAGTGTGCCTGTATAGTTCAATAAAATATATGGTGGTGTGTCAGTTGTTACAGTTGCGCAAAACGCGCCTGGGTTCTTGCCCTTTTGCAGAGTGCTGTGGATATGTTTTTCGTTGATGATCTTGTTTGCGTGTTTACTAAAATCTGGACTGAAATCCTCGAATGTCTCCAAAACTAACTTAATTGCCTTGTCATAACTGATTTTCTCTGTTTTTGTAGTAATTGGTGCATACACGTCAAACCTACGTATTTTGTCTACACCTAGACGTTTCTTCTTTAACGAGAAATAACGCTGAAATAAAGAATGATTCTCTTTGCAAACGCTAAGAACTGCTTTGACTGCGTCAGAGGGTAAATCGTTACTCATATCGCGAACATGGATAGGATTCTTGTAACCTCTTAAATGAACGTTCTCCTCGCGCCAGTCATTTACAGACTGTTTATAGATCTCTGTTATAACGTCTTTGTAATGATCGAACTTCTCAAATAATGTTTTGTAGGCTAACTCGCGACGTTTTGCGGACGGGTCGCGCATCATAACCGCTAGCTCGTTTTGGTTCAAGGTTTTTTCTTCAAACTCGAACGTGAACTGTGATGTTAAGATATCATAAACAGTGATTAACGAAGACACGCCGGTTACGTCTTTAATAGTAATAATCTTTTCTTCAGATTCTTTTAATGTGTACGGTTTAGTGCGTCTAATACATTCTAAATAATAATGGAAATTACCGCTTTCTTGAATTAACTCTTTTGCTTTCTCGTCTGGTAATTTCTTAAACCATAAGTCAAAATATAATAGTCTATTATCAATTCGCATTAAAAAATGGTCGATCTTTGATTTTAATGCAGCAGTAGTTTGATCAGTTGAGTCTTCAGCTGACTTTAAACCGACTGAATAAGACATCTTGGCGATTAAAATATGTAGTGATTCGAAGTCTTTGATAAATTGCATGAAGTCTTTTGACGAAATTGTTGAGGTTAATTGAGATTTTCTTTTTTCTATGGACTTTGTACGTGATTCAATGTCGGCGAAAGTTTTAGTAACGTCTTTTGACATAATAGTACTCAAATCCCAAGATTCTAATTTGTATGTTGACATTTCCTTGTATCAGAATAGACTGTATTTATAAAAACTTCTGAGATTTTTTGGAAGGTTTACGATTAGAATTATGAATCTCCGGATAATTGACATATATGACCCTAAGATATTCGGAAAACGTAGGGAAGGAGTGTTATTGAGACTAATTTATCTAACGTTTGATGAAGGAACAAAACAGACAAAAAATAAATCAAAAAGTGGTTGAAGACGGACGAACACTTCTTATTCTGATTCATGACCAAATTATAGAGAAAACTGGTGGAGAAGGAGGTGTGCGAGATGAAGCCGGACTGTATCACTCGACATTTAAAATTCTACAAGATTATTACTGTGTTGACCGGGATCCCTACTCAATTGGGGCGATGATTTATAAGGAAATAGCCCAACGCCATCACTTCTTTGATGGCAATAAACGGACTGCACACTGTGTTGCTAAAGTAGTTCTTCTGTTAATGAGAAAACACTTATTTATTAGTTACAAAGATGCGATCTCGTTCATTATAGACATTGCAGACCATGAAAA